>JAHDRK010000093.1 GCA_018433345.1 Syntrophobacterales bacterium
GAAAGGTCCGATCACATACGCCCAACGCCAGTGCCGCCTGCTCCTGGGTTAAATGCCCATCAGTCCAACTGGTATACAACTCTTCAAATCGCATCCTCCGAACCTCCTGTAGCAGCTCCGTCCGTCTCATAGAACACCTCCCAAACGGTAACCTACAACCCGGACAGTTTATGTGCTACTAACCCGGACAGTTTACGTGTTACTAACACAGAGGGCATAGTTCTTGACAGCTGTCGTTTCTTCCCTTACACTCTGAGTAAGGAAAAAGATTCTTACCGAGGAGTGCATCATGATTAGAGCCAGAGTGACATCCAAAGGGCAGGTGACCATCCCGAAAGAGGTTCGAGAGAAATTGGGTGTACACGCAGGGGAGGACATAGGCTTTGAAGAAAGAGAGGGTTTGTTTGTGGTCAGCAAAGTTGTCACCACATCTCCCTTCGACAAATGGGTGGGCAAACTGAAGCATTTAAAAGGGCGGCGAAGCGACGATCTGATCAAGGAGGCCCGCGGCCATGATAACGGCCGTTGACACGAACATCATCCTCGATATCCTGATCCCGGAGGAACCTTTTGGAGCATCCTCCAAGGCGCTTTTAGACCGTCATTTATCCAAGGGCAAGCTCATCCTCTGCGAGATAGTGGTCGCTGAATTGGCGGCCATGTTTACCGACGAGAACGAACTTGCATCGTTTCTCGCCGATACGAGGATGAATCTTGTCCCGGCCAATGAGAAATCACTCTACATAGCCGGTTCCAGATGGGCGCTGTACGCTCGGAAGAGCGCGAAGAACCCGTTTTCGTGCAGCAAATGCGGACATACCTTTGAAGCGACCTGTCCCCGATGTAAAGCAGTGCTGACGAAGCGGCTCCATGTCCTGGCCGATTTTCTCATCGGCGCCCATGCCCTTGTGCAGGCCGATTGCATTCTTTCCCGAGACCTTGGTATCTATAAGACATATTTTAGCGATTTGAAGGTGATAGACTCGGTGTGAGCAATCCGGTTATTTCGATGCCATGTCGACGGACCAATGTGGGGAACGATGGTATGGGGCTATGTGACCCGATCGTCAGACCACCCGCCGTAATCATTGAACAGGCGCCCAAATCGTCGGATAATTCTCTGATGAATGATACTAAGATCGTGTCGACTTGTCGGATTTTTATCCTGATTTACAAGGAAAAGGAAAGATCATGAAGTATGCAAAAAAGCTGATAGAAGTCGCCCTCCCGCTGGATGCCATCAATAAAGCATCAGTGCGGGAGAAATCCATCCGCCACGGCCATCCCAGCACCTTGCACCTCTGGTGGGCAAGGCGGCCCCTTGCGGCGGCGCGGGCGGTGATCTTTGCGCAGATGGTGGACGACCCCTCGGCGCATCCCGATTTATTCCCCACCGGGAAGGCCCAGGAAAAAGAGCGTCAGCGGCTTTTCCGCATTATTGAAGAGCTGGTGAAGTGGGAAAACACGACCAATGAGAAGGTCCTGCAGCAGGCCAGGGATGAGATCTGGGCAAGCTGGCGCTATACCTGTGCCGATAATGCAGACCACCCGCGGGCCAAGGAACTCTTTGACCGCTACAAGCTGCCCGCCTTCCACGATCCCTTCGCCGGCGGGGGCTCATTGCCACTGGAGGCGCAGCGTCTGGGCTTGGAAGCCTATGCCAGCGACTTGAATCCCGTGGCGGTCTTGATCTGCAAGGCCATGATCGAAATCCCGCCCAGGTTTGCGGGCAGGCCGCCGGTCAACCCGGAATGGCAGCAGCTGCCGGAAGCTCAACAATACTTGAGAACATGGACTGGCGCCCAGGGGCTTGCCGAGGATGTGCGCTATTACGGAAAATGGATGCGCGATGAGGCGGAAAAGCGCATCGGCCATTTGTATCCGAAGGTTAAGGTGGTACGGGAGAAGGATGGTACGTATCGGCATGCGACGGAAGAGGAAATTGAAGCGTGGAGCAGGAAGCAAGAAGCAGGAATGGGAAAGCAGGGATCATCTATACCTGCTTCGCGCTCCTCGCTGCCTGCTCCTGTCCAGGAGCTCACCGTCATCGCCTGGCTCTGGGCTCGGACGGTGAAGAGCCCGAACCCGGCATTCGCCGACGTGGACGTGCCCCTGGCCTCGACCTTCATGCTCTCTACCAAGGCAGGCAAAGAGGCCTACGTCGAGCCGGTGATCGAAGACGGCGGGTACCGGTTCACCGTGAAGGTGGGAAAGCCGAAGGATGCCGAAGCGGCGAAGAAAGGCACCAAGTTGGCGCGAGGCGCGAATTTTCAGTGTGTGATGTCGGGCGCGCCGATCTCTGGTGATTATATAAAGGCCGAAGGGAAGGCTGGCCGGATGGGCGCGCGGCTGATGGCGATCGTCGCCGAGGGCGACCGAGGTCGGGTGTATCTTGCCCCTACCCCAGAACATGAGGCTATCGCCCGACAGGCCAAGCCGGAATGGAGGCCAGATGTAGTAATCTCAGGCACAACTCAATACCTCGGCATTAAGCCCTACGGGATGGAACAGTTTGCACAACTTTTCACTAACCGCCATCTTGTAGGGATGGGAACATTTTCGGACCTCGTGCAGGAGGTTCGAGAACGTGTGATGCATGACGCACAGGTAACTAAAATGCGAGAGGAAAGTAAAGGTCTCAACGACGATGGGAGAGGTCCCACCGCTTACGCCGAAGCCGTAAGCGTCTATCTTGCCTGCGGAGTTAGTCGTGCTTCTGATTACTGGAACCGGAATGCAACATGGGAACCTGGTGGTAGTTTTGTCGCACACGCCTTTACTCGGCAGGCTATTGCCATGGTCTGGGATTATGCAGAGGCGAACCCCTTTTCAGAATCCGGTGGTAACTGGTCTGCCACATGTGTAGAGTGGATCGAACGTGTTCTAAAGACGTTCATACCTTCAAACAACGGGAAGGCAGTACTTGCTGATGCACAACGACAATCTATTACGTCATCTAAAGTAGTTTCTACAGATCCTCCTTATTATGACAATGTTCCCTATGCTGATCTCTCGGACTTCTTCTATGTATGGCTACGTCGTTCTTTACAGAATATCTTTCCTGATCTTTTTACCACCCTCGCTGTGCCCAAGGAAGAGGAACTTGTAGCGTTTGCCTATCGTCACGATAGTAAGGAAAAGGCAGAGGTCTTTTTTCTCAACGGCATGACGCAGGCCATGCGCCGCCTCGCCGAACAAGCACATCCTGCCTTTCCAGTAACCATCTACTATGCCTTCAAGCAGTCAGAAAGCGATGAGGCTGAAGGTACTACCAGTACCGGATGGGAAACATTCCTCGACGCAGTGTTCTCCGCTGGCTTCACAATAGGGGGCACATGGCCAATTAGGACAGAACGCGACAGCAGAACACGAGGGATCGGCGCAAATGCACTTGCTTCCAGCATAATCCTGGTTTGCCGCAGGCAAGCCGATGACGCAAAAACCATCACCCGCCGCGAATTTATCACTGCCCTCAAATTCGAATTGCCGACAGCCCTCGCCCATCTTCAGCGGAGCAATATCGCCCCGGTGGACCTGGCGCAAGCCGCCATCGGCCCAGGGATGGCAATCTTCACCCGTTACGCCAATGTCCTCGATGCCGAGGGCAAGCCGCTGACTGTGCGGGATGCCCTATCTCTCATCAATCAGACCCTTGATGAAGTCCTTGCCGAGCAGGAAGGCGACTTCGATGCCGATAGCCGCTGGGCGCTGGCCTGGTTCGAGCAGGCAGGTTTTGCCGAAGGGGAATTCGGCGTGGCTGAGGTGCTTTCCAAGGCCAAGGCCACGAGCATCGACGGGATGAAGCGGGACGGCATCATTACGGCTTCGGGCGGTAAGGTGCGCCTGCTTCGCCCGGATGAGCTTTCCGCAGACTGGCCTGCCTGCCGCGCCGATCGCGGCGCAGGCAGGGACCCGGCCAAGGATACGAGGATCACGGCGTGGGAAATGGTCCATCAGCTTGTCCGTGCCCTCGAGACGGGCGGCGAAGGCGCAGCGGCGCAGCTCGTCGTCAAACTGGGAGCGAAGGCGGAAATCGCCCGCGAGCTGGCTTATCGCCTCTATAGCCTCTGCGAGAGGAAGAAGCGCGCTGCCGAGGCGCTTTCATACAACAGCTTGGTCCAAAGCTGGCCGGAGATCATACGTCTGGCAGCGGGAAGCGAGAAGCAAGAAGCGAGGCAGACGGAGATGTTTGGGGAGTAGAGAGGAGCGGGAAGCAAGAAGCAGGCATAAAGGCGTAAATGAAGCAAGGAGCGGGAAGCGGGAATGAAAAATCCGGCAAGGTCCTTTCAGGATTTGGAGGTCTGGAAGAATTCGCACGCATTTGTGCTTGAGGTCTATCGTCTGTCAGCGACATTTCCTGTCGAAGAGCGTTTTGGTTTAACCAGCCAATTCAGACGTGCGGCAGTTTCTATTCCCGCGAATATTGCTGAAGGATTTAGGAAGTTCACTGCGCCTGATAAGGCCAGATATATGAACGCGGCTGAAGGTTCCCTTGAGGAATGCCGTTATTATTGTATACTTTCTCAGGACTTAGGATACGGAAATACTATCACGATGCAAGAAGCGCTGGATGTGATTGCGGGTTAACTGACGGCCTACTTACGGCGCTTGCGGGCGCAATAATTCCTTCTTCCTGCTTCTTGCTTTAAGCTACGAGGTAAAATATGGCCATCACCAATCATGAACGAGTCGGCAAGGCGCTCGATCTCCTGAAACGGGGTTTGAGCCCCTTTGTGGAGCGGGAGTTCAAAAACGCATATCAGGACGGGGCTTCCGCCAGGATGGAGCGCTTCATCGGCGGCGACCGTTTGCAGGCAAAGAAACCGCTTGCCTACTGGGACGTAGCGGCGCTCCTCAAACTCGTCTGGGAGTCCTGGAATGAGGTCTTTCGCCAGACCCTCGGACACACGGAAAGAAGCCTCGTGAGCGAGCTTCGGGAATACCGCAACAAGTGGGCGCATCAGGAGGCTTTCTCCAGTGACGACACCTATCGCATCCTCGATTCCGCGGGGAGGCTCCTGACGGCGGTCTCGGCCCCTCAAGCGGACGATATTGAAAAGATAAAGATGGAGCTTTTGCGGTTGCGCTTCGACGAACAGGTGCGCAGCGAGAAGCGAAAAAGCGCAGGATCGGCCATCGAAAGCGCGGCGGCAGACCGTCTCAAACCATGGCGCGAGGTGGTGACGCCCCACAAGGATGTGGCCAGCGGTCGCTACCAGCAGGCTGAGTTTGCCGCCGACCTCTGGCAGGTGCATCTGGGGGAAGGGACCGCGGAGTATCGCGAACCGGTGGAATTTTTCCGCCGCACCTATCTGACCGAAAGCCTAAAGAGAATGCTCGTCGGTGCGGTACGACGCCTCGCTGGGGAGGGCGGCGACCCGGTGGTGCAGCTTCAGACCAACTTCGGCGGCGGCAAAACACACTCGATGCTGGCGCTCTATCACCTTTTCTCTGGAACGTCCCTCACGGACCTTGCCGGCATCGACGCCATTCTGCAGGAGGTGGGTATGGCAACGCTGCCGTCCGTCCGCCGGGTCGTTCTTGTGGGCAATCGGATCTCTCCCGGCAATCCCGTCACCAAACCGGACGGTACCGTGGTGCGCACCCTCTGGGGTGAGCTCGCCTGGCAGCTGGGTTATGCAGCCGGCGGGATCAATGAAGCGAAGAAGGCCTTTTCACGCCTGGCTGCAGACGATGAGCGTGCCACCAGCCCCGGAGACGTCTTGCGTGAGCTCTTCGTAACATACGGACCCTCTCTAATCTTGATCGACGAATGGGTGGCCTATGCCCGCCAGCTCCATGATCAGAGTGATCTGCCTGCGGGCAGCTTCGAGACACAGTTCACTTTTGCCCAGGTGTTGACGGAGTCGGCGAGGCTCGTGAAGAATTGTTTGCTCGTCATCAGCCTGCCCGCCTCCGATGTGTCGGGCTCGCCTCACGTACAGGCGGACGACGTCGAGGTAGGCGGGCAACGTGGGCGCGAGGCGCTCGACCGGTTGAGAAATGTCGTGGGGCGGCTGGAATCTTCATGGCGGCCGGCCAGTGCGGAGGAGGGTTTCGAGATCGTGAGGCGGCGGCTCTTCGAGCCGATGACCGATCCTGCCCAGTTCAAGGATCGCGACGTCGTGGCTCGGGCCTTTGCCGATCTCTACCGTACGCAGCAGGCGGAATTTCCTCCCGAATGTCGTGATGCGGATTATGAAAAGAGGATCAAGGCAGCCTATCCCATCCATCCGGAGGTCTTCGACCGCCTCTACACCGACTGGTCCACCCTGGTAAAATTCCAGCGGACGCGGGGCGTGCTGCGGCTGATGGCGGCGGTGATTCACAGCCTCTGGGAAAAGGGTGACCGCAACCCATTAATCATGCCGGCAAATATCCCCCTCGACGATCCGCACGTCCAGTTTGAGTTGACCCGCTATCTTTCCGACAACTGGCCGCCCATCATCGAACGGGATGTGGACGGACCGAATTCGTTGCCCCTCAAGATCGATAGCGACTTGCCCAACCTGGGGAAGTATGCCGCCTGTCGCCGTGTGGCCCGCACGATCTACCTGGGATCGGCGCCACTTACAAGGGCCGCCCATCGCGGCCTCGAGGACAGGCAAGTGAAGCTCGGCTGCGTCATGCCGGGCGAATCACCCGCTATTTTCGGCGACGCCTTGCGACGGTTGGCCGCCGCCGCTACATACCTCTATCAGGATGGACCACGATACTGGTATGCAACCCAGCCTACAGTCACCAAGCTGGCAGAGGACCGAGCCGAGCTACTCAAACGTGATCCTGATAAAGTTATGCATGAACTAGAAAAACGCTTGCGCAATGACCTGGGACATAGGGGAGACTTCAGCCGTATTCACACTCTACCGCAATCGGGACAGGATGTGCCCGATGATCCCGATGCGCGGCTGGTTGTTCTGAGCACCAATCATCCCTATAGCAAGGAGCCGGGAAGCGCCGCCGAGGCAGCCGCAAAGGCGATTCTGGAATCGCGGGGCAACTCCCCCCGCCGCTACCGTAACACCCTCGTATTCTTAGCCGCTGACAAGACGCGCCTGCCGGACCTCGAGGACGCGGTTCGCAAGTATCTTGCCTGGGAATCCATTCTTGCCGATAAGGGGGAAAAAGGCTTGAACCTCGATCCGCAGCAGGTAAAGCAGGCCGAATCTCAGCGAGATGCAGCGAATAGTGTCATTACGGCGCGACTGCCGGAGACATACCAGTGGCTGCTGGTGCCGGTGCAGGCTACGCCGCAATCGGCCGTCGAATGGCAAGCCCTGCGCCTTTCAGGGCAGGATGCGCTGGCCGTACGGGCGAGTAAGAAGCTCAAGAACGATGAATTGCTCATTACGACATTTGCAGCAACACGGCTGCGGATGGAGCTGGACCGAATCCCGCTCTGGCGGGGCAACCATGTGGCCATCAAACAGCTCGTCGAAGATTTTGCGAGTTTTATCTATTTGCCGCGCCTTAAAGATCCGTCCGTCTTGCTCGGCGCGATCCGCAATGGATTATCCTTAATGCTGTGGATGCAAGACTCTTTTGCCTTTGCCGACAGCTACGACGAAACCGCGGGCAGATACCGGGGCTTGCGCTGTGGTGAGGAGGTACCGATTGCCGATGGAGAGAACCCGGGCATACTCGTAAAGCCGGAAGTCGCCTGCCGGCAGATGGACAAAGAGCAAAGCGGGCAGACGGGAGACGGGACAGCGGGTAGCGCGACTGCGGGGGGTGAAAAACCGGTGACCACAGGGGCGGATGCTGACCGTACGCGAGATCGAGATATCCCGCCGGCACCGAAACTGACGCGTTTTCATGGCACAGTGACCCTGGATCCCACCCGTGTGGGACGCGACGCCAGCCTCATCGCCGACGAGGTTATTTCTCATCTCGCCGGCCTAGTCGGTGCAGAGGTAACGGTCACCCTGGAGATAGAGGCGGAAATCCCCTCCGGAGCGCCGGATCACGTGGTGCGCACCGTCACCGAAAACAGCCGAACACTGAAATTCACGAGCCAAGGGTTCGAGACGGAATAGGGAGTACGAGTTTCAAGGAGTGCGGATGAGAGGAATGAAGAGAAGGGGGTAGCAGGCCGTAGTGGAGAAAACTGTCGGGATTGCAGCTATCGGCAATTAGCCAATGAAAAGTTTCTCGGTAGGTGCACCTGGTTTTCAAAGCACAAAAAAGAGAAGGATAAGGATATTCCGCCGGAAGTCGTCGATGTCGGCTGCAAGCATTTTGTCCGGCGGGGGATGTAGTATGAACTAGCCCCTCATGTGCTGATCCGCTTGATCACTGAAGATGTATGGATAATCTCGCCAAACAGATCAAAGCCAATATTTTGAAACAATTTAAGACCTATCCATCCCATTTCCGTCATCTTTGTGCTCAATGCGATATGGCTGTTCGCGCTATACGGGAGCTGCTCGAAGGAGATCAGCCTTCGGTTGATTGAGATGATGAGATTTGGTGGCTGACTTGCCTCGCTTCCTGGGTCTGCCAGTGCATATAAATCTCTCCATAAACATGCCAATGGGAAAATATCCGCAAAGAAACGAGACGACTCGTTGATATAAACATCCTAAATCCATTCACACCTATAAATCCCATCCATGTTGTGCCTCTCTCGCGAGAAATAAACGACAAATAAACGAGAGGAAAACGAGAACTTATTTCCTTTCGCCGTATAAGAGAAGATACGCCCTATTTTGTGACACCGAGTCGAGGCGAGTATCTTGTACGAATGCCGCTGCCCACATGATGGAAAGAAGCTGGCGGAAATCGCCAGGCCGCCGATCGCTGCCATGACGGGGGGAGAGCTATGTGCCTGTGGCCGGTGGATAATCCCCCGGATCGACCTGGAGGGTGATCAAATCGTTCGCACCGTCCGCTGTCCTTGCGGGTACCAGAGAGCCGGGGTGGCCGGCTTTGTCGTGCGCATCCGGTGTCCCAAGTGCGGAAGGATCAGTAACTTTTAGAGGCCCCCCGAGGCCCGATAGCAGAATAATCTTCTTGGAGCAGGCTCCGAGGCTCTTGAAGCCCATGCCGCAGACGTCGCATGGGCTTGTCTTTTTCCGGCTACCGGAAAGAGCTCACCACAAGAGGATTCAGGCGGGCGTACGAGGGGCTGCGGATAGACTGCCCGGCGCTGTCTCCTTTTGCCGATACCCAGGACCTGATCGCCTTCTTCCACGACCGGGCGGCGGACATGGACCGCAAGGACGCGATCCTCTACGCGCTCATCAACCGCTACCGGGGCGAGCCCCGTTACCGCGACATCGCCCCGCTCTTCATCGTCCTTTTCACCCCGGCGCTGGCGAGCATCTACTCTTCTGCAAGACGGAAGCATCCCGCCATCGACAGGGAGGACCTCATCCAGGACCTCTGCCTGTTTCTCCTCCAGGTCATCAGGGAAGGCGCAATCACCCGATACAAGGTGGCCGCACGGGTCGTCGGGGAGCTGAGAAACCGGGTTCGGCAGTCGTTGTCCCGGATGCCGGACGAAGAATTTGTCAGGATCAGGGGAGATGGGACTGACGAGTTTGAAGTGGGCCGGGCCTATGAGTGCCCCGGCGACGCTGAAGAATTCCCTGCCGAGCGGATCGTGCAGGAGGCCGTCGCCTTTCTCGACCGGCTGGTCCGCGAGCGGAAGATCACGAAGGAGGACAGGCGCGTGGTGGTGGAGACCCTCATCAAGGGCAAACTCCTCAAGGAAGTGGTCGCCCCCCGCGATTACGACCGTGTGAAGCACAGACGGCTAAGGGTCATCGGGCTTCTCAAGGAACATCTCTCCAAGTAGCTGGAATTATATGGACAATAAAGATTTTTTGTCCCCTGGAGCACTTTTTTTGACGTATCCCTAGTAGGAGGACTTTTTCGAGGGGGAGCATGGGGGACAACACGAACCCGACCCGCATCGTCAGGGATGCCTTCATCGACATGACCCTCTACCTGGAATGCCTGTTTCTCCTCCACGGCGTGAATGACCTGCTGGTAGAGGACATCATCCGCTGCATGGAAGAAGGCTATGCGAAGACCATGCGGGGCCTCAAGAAAGTCAGTGACCGGAAACCGCGGCCGAAACGAAGGACCGCCGTGGATCGCTTTCTCCAGAAACTGGAGCAGGAAAGAATCTGATCGGGGGCTGTCCGGGGGGTGAATCTCGCGGAAAGGAGGATCGGTTATGCAAGGGCAAGAGTTATCGATGGCATTCACGAAGGGAGGCGGCCACCCGCCGCCTGCACCCCCCGACGGTAACCCCTTTACGGACGGCAATGGAGGTTTCTACCTCTCCAAGAGCCGCCTCAACCGTTACATCGCCTGCCCCCGCAGCTACCAGCTCCACTACGAGCTGGGGATCGTCCCCCTCCGGCCGGACCGGGAGCTCCTCATCGGAAGCGCGACCCACCGGCTCATCGCCGCCCATCATCTGGCCCGGAAGAGGGGTGAAGTTGTCAATGCCGAGCGCGTGCTCGAGGAGTTCTGGTCGCAGTACATGCCGAAAGAGGAGGCGCCGGAAGACCGCCGGGAGATGGAAGCGGCACGGGGGGAATCCCTTCCGGTACGCGCAGCTCTTTCTCCGGGACGTTCCGTTGGAGCCGGTCGAGATCGAGCGGGATTTTATCCTTCCCCTCGTTAACCTCGAAAACGGCGACACCCTGCCGGTGCCCCTGGTCGGTGTCATCGATCTCGTAGATCAGCCGAACGGCGTCCCGCGCCCCCTGGAGATCAAGACCCGCGCACGCAAGGCCGAGGCCCGGCAGGTCAGAACGGCCCTGGAGCTCACCTGCTACGCCTGGTGGGTCCGGCAGCGGCTCAGTGAAACCGGCGCCCCCGCCTCCGAGGAAATCCCCGTCGGCTACGTCCATATCATCAAGACCAAAACACCCACGATCCAGTGGCAGACGGACTGCCGCAGCTTCAGCGATTTTCTCGAGCTCTACTCCACGGAAAGGAGGAAGCGAAGATGACACAGTTTCACAAGGCAACAAGGAAGAGAGGGAAGCTTAGGCTCGCCATCGCCGGCCCCGCGGGCTCGGGAAAGACCTACTCGGCGCTCCTGATCGCCCTAGGGCTGGGTGGCCGGATCGCCACGATCGACACGGAACGGGGCTCCGGGGAGCTCTACGACCGGCTGGGGGAGTACGACGTCTGCACCATCCAGCCGCCCTTCGAGCCCAAGAAATACGTCGAAGCCATCCGGGCGGCGGAAGACCTAGGCTACGGGACGATCATCATCGATTCGCCCTCCCACGCCTGGATGGGTCAGGGCGGACTGCTGGATGTCCACGGACACATCGCCGACAAGACGGGCAACTCCTGGAGCGCCTGGCGGCAGGTGACGCCGAAGCACAACGAGCTGGTGGATGCCATGCTCCAGTCCAAATGCCACATTATTGCCACCATGCGGAGCAAGATGGAATACGCCCAGGTGGAGGAGAACGGGAAGAAGCAGGTGAAGAAGCTGGGCATGAGCCCCATCCAGCGGGACGGCATGGAGTACGAGTTCACCGTCTTCATCGACCTCGATCAGCAGCACACCGCTACCGCCACCAAGGACCGGACGACGCTGTTCGACGGTCAGTATTTCGTGCCCACGATCGAGACGGGCCGGACGCTCCTCTTCCCGCAAGGGAGGTGAGATATGCATGAAAGGGAGCATCTGTTACCATAAGCGAGAGGGTATTATTACGTCTCCTGGCTTTATAAGGGAAAGAGATACAAAGTATATCAATATAGCGGCGAGAAGATCTATCACCGTAAGATCGCGGAAAAACTTCTGGCCTGCATGCAGGCAGACGAAGAAAGCGGCTTCTTCCGGATCGAGAAATATACCAAGGAAGTCCCCACCGACGTCATTCCCTATCTGAAGAAATGGCTGGAGGCGGAGAAAGCGAATCTCTCGCCCGCCACGTACAAGAATTATCTAAACTCGATCAACAACCACTTGGCGCCCTGGTTCAAGGAACATCCCGTACAATTGCATGAAATCAGATATGACACCCTCTGTCAGCTTCTGGGCGATATTAAACGTTCCGGCAAAGGGAAATTAAACGTCATGTATTGCCTCCATCGCTGTCTCGACTATGCCTGGAAGTCAGAACGGATTCCCCTCATGCCGCCCTTTCCTGAAAGATCGAAATACAATATTGTAATCCCGGTCATTGAATGGCTTCCCGAAGACCGACAGATCAAAGTCATCGAGGCGATTCCCCCGGAGCACCAGCCTATCTATTGGTGGTTGAAATATCACCTCCGAAGGCCGTCCGAGGCCATGGCTCTGCAAAAAGAGGATTATGACAAGGAAAAGGACGTGTTCATCATCCGCCGGGCATTCTCAAGTAAGGAACTGGTTAAGCACACGAAGATGCACAAACAGCATGTCATCCCCTGTCATCCTGATTTCAAGCCGATCATGGACAAGATGCCTGTCACGTTCGGCCCGTACTTCTTCGTCAATCCGACCGGGCGATTGAAAGGACAGCATTATCAGCATGATTTTCTCGTGGATCTGTGGAACAGCGCTTGTGCGAAACTTGGTGAATCCATCCGCATGTACGCCGGTCTGAAGCATTCTTCATGCTGCCAGTTCGTGAACGAGTACGGGGGGTCGGTGGATCAACTCCAGATGTTGACCGATCATGCCAGAAGAGATTCGGTGATGAAATACACCGAGGTCAAGGTGGAGGCAAAGCGGAAAATCGTTGCTGACATCATCAGATTGCGTAGGCACTCCGTAGGCACCAAAGCCGAAGAAAATACCTAATAAAATTGAATAAAAATGGCGGAAGTGCATGGGAATCGAACCCACCTGGGAGGTTATCAGCCCCCCACACTGGATTTGAAGTCCAGGAGGCCCACCAGAGACCTTGGCACTTCCGCGCAGGTCGTAAATACCGGAAATCCTGCGAGGTGTCAATCACGCCGAAAAGCCTTCCAGGTACCCAGGTTCAGTCGCCGCGAGCAGTGAGTTGTCGATCACTTGAACCGCCGCCTCGCTACCGCTTTCGATGGTGGTCATGTGCCGGGGCAGAACGATGATACAGTTGGCACGTGCCATGGATTTGAGGATTCCCGAGCCTTGGTCACCGGTTGTGGTCACCGTGAATCGCCCGTCACGCCCGGTGAGAAGTCCCCGAAGAAAGTAGGTAAAACCGCCTTTCTTGGTTAGAGGTTCTTCAAGCGTGGCCTTTACTGTTCGCCGAAAAAGGGCCCTGTGCCCCGTCATTTTCCGGATTGCCGGACGAATGTATTGTTCGAAGGAAACCATTGCCGAGACGGGGTTTCCCGGTACACCGAAAAGCGGCAGACCGTTCAAAAGGGCGAATGTGAAGGGTTTGCCCGGTCGCTGTGCAACGGATTCGAATCGGACTTCGGCGCCAAGTTCCCTCAAGACATCCCTGACATAGTCATAGTCGCCCATCGAGACGCCGCCGGAAGACACGATCACGTCGGCCCGTTCCTTCGCGAGGGTGAAATGGGCCAGGAGGTCTTCCCTGGTGTCCCTGGCGATTCCAAGCGGGAGGGGTACGGCGCCGGCTTCTACAACCTGGCCGTAAAGTGTGTAACTGTTGCTGCTCACTATCTTTCCCGGCGAGGGGTCTCCGTCCACTTCTATCAGTTCATTGCCGGTCGCTATGATCGCGACTACGGGTCTCCTGTACAGGGGAACCAGTGCGTTACCCGTGGCCGCCAGCATGCCCAGTTGGGCCGGTCCTATGGGGGTTCCCTTCGTGAGGATGGTTTCTCCATCCACGACATCCTCACCCCGGCGCCGTATGTTGACGCCTTTTTCCGAGGGGGCATAGAAAGTCACACCTTCGGCGTCCACGGTTACATCTTCTATTTTGACAACCGTGTCCGCGCCCTCCGGGATGGGCGCTCCCGTCATGATACGAGCCGCCTCGCCGCTTGCGAGGACCCGTGCCGAATATCCGCCCGCCGGTATTTCTTCCACGCATCGTAACGTGACGGGCCTTTGGCGGGAAGCGCTCATTATATCTTCCGATCGCAGGGCGTACCCGTCCATGGCCGAGTTGTCCCGGGGCGGGATAAAGCGTGATGAATTTATATCGCGGGCAAGAACGCGGTTCAGGGAATCGAGAAGAGTGACTTGTTCTATCTCCAAGGGGGGTACTGAGTCCAGGATCTCTTGGAGGGCTTCTTCGACTGTTTTCATGGTCGTCAATTCTTTAGGATGATCTTTATTATTATAAGAATCGTCGCACCCTGTCAATATTAGAGGACAAGATTCCTCGATGGCAGGGTCTGGACGGCGCCGGGGGTTGAATAATCCCGCCTCATGGTATAAATATTAAAATTTAAACAAAGAATTATGACTGCTTGTGCAGGAAGGATAGGATGTTCCCATGGATACAGGGGAGTTACAAAGTGAGATCCGCAAACTGTTGAAAGAGAAAAATGCCGTGCTGTTGGCGCACTATTACCAGGCCGGTGAAATCCAGGACATTGCCGATTTTTTGGGAGATTCGCTTGCCCTCAGCATGGAGGCGGCACGGACCGATGCCGAGGTCATCGTCTTTGCCGGTGTTCGCTTCATGGCGGAGAGCGCCGCGATCCTCTCTCCGGATAAAACGGTGCTTCTCCCCGTCGCCGCCGCGGGTTGCCCACTGGCTGACACCATCAGCCGGGAACAGCTGGAAGAGGCCCGGCTTGAACATCCGGAGGCCGCGGTGGTCACCTACGTGAACTCCTCCGCCGAAACGAAGGCGTTAAGCGACATATGCTGTACGTCCAGCAATGCCGTCAAGGTGGTACAGAGCATGGATGCCCCGGAAATTCTCATGATTCCCGACGGAAACCTGGCCAGGTACACGTCGCGGTTCACCGATACGCCTATTATTCCCTGGGAGGGGAGCTGTCCCGTTCACCAGGGGCTAAGCGTAGAGGATATCGAAAGGTTGAGGAAGGCCCGTCCCGGCGCGCCTCTCGCCGTTCATCCCGAATGTTCTCCCGAGGTCATCGATATCTCCGATTTTACGGGTAGTACCTCGGGTATCATCGAATTTTGCGGTAAAACGGACGCCCGGACGATTATTATCGGAACGGAAATGGGCATCTTTCACCAGCTTCAAAAGCTTTATCCAGGCAAGGTATTTGTTCCGGCGTCGGATTCCCTTGTCTGCAGGGACATGAAACTGACGTCACTTGCTGACGTTTATAACGCACTCCTGGAAATGAGGTACGTGATAACCGTTCCCGAAGAAGTCCGTGCCTCCGCTCACAGGGCCCTCTCACGCATGTTGGAGATAGTGTGATTCTTTTCGCACTGCGAGAGAGGGATAGAACAAGCAGCGAAACCTTCATAAAGGATTTCATCAAGGCGGAACACTCGATCCTTCCGGTTACGGCCATTTGTTCATGAGAAAAAAGGTCGATCAGAAATTATTCCACGGGGACTCCGTTCTCGCATCCCTCTATTCGACTGTTTCCGGCGGAGGGCGGTCTGTCGATGTAACGGGGCTTCACGGGGCTTCACGGGCATTTGTCCTTTCTCTGCTCTATCGGGAGACAAGGCGGAGCATTCTCGCGGTGGTTCCCTCGGAAAGCGAGGCCGAGGCGTTTGCGCGGGATCTTTCATTTTTTATGGGCTCAAGAGAGGTGCTGCTTTACCCCCCTTGGGATGTGCGACTTCTTTCTTCCGACGACATCCTCTCCCTCCAGCAGGAGGCGGCGCAGGCCCGTCTCCGGGTACTGACGAACCTTATCGCCGGGGGGCCGGCTGTGGTTGTCGCGACCCTTGATGCCCTGCTTCAGAGAGTCATGCCCTTGGCCGTTCTGTGCGATTACCTGGAAGAGCTTCGCCCAGGGCAACGGCTTGATCGTGAACGTTTCGTTGAAAAACTGGCGGCCGGAGGATACAGGCACGTTTCTCTCGTGGAGGAGCCGGGGGAGTTCAGCCTGCGGGGATTCGTTCTCGATGTATTTTCCCCCGCCGAGGATGCGCCGGTACGGATAGAATTCTTCGGTGACGAGATCGAGTCTCTTCGCCTATTCAATCCGGAGACCCAGCGCTCCCGGGAAGAACGGTCATCGGCCATGATCGCGCCCGCTGGTGAAATAGTGGTGACCGGCGAGTCGCGGGATCGGGCGCTCCGTAACCTGCGTGCCAGGGCAGCCGACCTGGAGGTGTCGAAAAAGAGCCGCGACGCCCTCTTGGATTTTATAGAGAGCGATGTCGTTCCCGCCGCCGTTCAACTCATGCCCCTGTACTATGACGAACCAGGTTTTCCCAATCCGGAGGCTCTCTTCGATTATCTGCCCGGCAACGGCCTGGTGGCCCTGTTCGACAAGTCCGGCCTTGAAAAGGCGGAAGAAGAATTGAACGCCCGCGTCGATGATTTTCTGAAGAAGGCCCGCGTAGAAGAGCGTTTCTACCTGGAGCCTTCCTCATTGCTGTTTACGATGGAACAAATCATGGAGCGGTGCGGGAAACACTTTTGTCTTTCCTTCGAGGAGCTCAGGCGCCACCCCGGTGATGACGGGAGGACCCTGCACTTTTCAACCGTATCTCACCATGGAGTTTTTCAAACGCCCGGGGAGGGTCGGCGGGAAGGGGAAGAGGGGCCGCTCGCGCCTTTCGTGGAATCGGCCCGTGCCTGGATAAGGGAGGGTGTACAGGTTGTCTTTCTCTGTTCAGAAGAGGAAGTGGGCCGCCTCTGCAGCCTCTTCGAGGGTTATGGTCTTTCGGTGGAATATTCGAAGGAATCCATTTTTGATGACTTGAACAGAGGCTGCGACCGGGGGCGTTTCCTGCTCAAGACGGGGCGGGTGTCGGAGGGTTTTTACGCACCGTTCTTCAGGCTTTCCCTGGTTTCCGAGGAAGATCTCTTCGGGAAGAAAAAACGGCGCCTTCGCCGGAAGGTTTCGGCCAGGGAAGGATATTTTCTAAAGTCCTTCGGTGAATTGAAAGAGGGTGATTTTGTCGTCCACGCGGATCATGGGATCGGTATCTATAAAGGACTTAGGCACTTGTCGGCCGGTGGAATGGAGGCCGATTTCCTGAACCTGGAGTACGCAGGAGGCGATAAGCTTTATCTCCCGGTGGATCGCCTCGACCGGGTGCAGCGGTACGTGGGTCCCGACGGTTTTATTTCTCCAGTTGACCGCCTGGGGGGCGCCTCCTGGGAAACGGCAAAGAAAAAGGTCAAGGAATCCATTCGGAAGATCGCCGAGGACCTGGTAGCCCTCTATGCCGCCCGGGAAGTGATGGAAGGACGCAGTTTCTCGATGAACGAGCGCACCTACGGGGAGTTCGCCGCTTCCTTCGAATACGAGGAAACGCCCGATCAGGCGAGGGCTATCGAAGATATCAACCTGGATATGACCGACTCGAAGCCCATGGATCGCCTCGTTTGCGGCGATGCGGGTTTCGGCAAGACCGAGGTAGCCATGCGAGCGGCCTTCCGAGCCGCCATGGACGGCACACAGACAGCCCTCCTCGTCCCGACCACGATCTTGGCCGAACAGCATTACCGGACATTTTCGGCACGCTTCGCCGATTGGCCGATACGGGTTGAAGTCCTCGACCGTTTCAAATCGGCGAAGGAACGGCGGGCCGTCGTAGAGGATGTCAAAAGGGGACTCGTCGACATCGTCATCGGTACCCATAGTCTCCTTCGTAAAGACGTAAACTTCCGCAATCTGGGACTGGTCATTGTCGACGAGGAACAACGTTTCGGCGTCGCCCACAAGGAAAAACTGAAAAAATTACGCACGACCGTGGATGTGCTGACTCTGACGGCGACGCCTATTCCCAGGACCCTGCAACTATCGCTTGTGGGGTTACGGGATCTTTCCGTTATTGACACGGCGCCCGAGGGACGGCAGGCGGTTAAGGTCTATGTCGCCGAATTCGAAGAGGACCTGATACGGGACGCCATTGTGGACGAAATCTCGCGTGGGGGGCAGGTCTATTTTATCCACGACAGGGTCCGATCCATTGAAGGTATGGCGCGTACCTTGGAGCGTATCGTTCCCGAGGCCCGGATCTCCGTGATCCACGGCAGGATGAAGGCGGGGGATATTGAGAAGGTCATGTTGTCGTTCTTGAAGCGTGAGATCGACGTGCTGGTCAGCACCACGATTATCGGTTCGGGTGTCGATGTCCCCACGGCAAATACAATCATTATCAACAGGGCCGATCGTTTGGGCCTTGCCCAGTTGTACCAGCTTCGAGGAAGGGTGGGACGCTCAAGTGAAAGTGCCGTCGCTTGGCTGCTTATTCCTCGAGGCGCCGTCCTGACGAAGGACGCGAAAAAGCGATTGCGCGTGGCTCAGGAATTTTCGGAGCCCGGTTCGGGATTCAAGGTTGCCGCCTATGACCTGGAGATAAGGGGGGCCGGAAATATGCTCGGTGTCTCTCAATCCGGGCATGTGTCGGCGGTGGGGTACGAAATGTACGTGGAGATGATGGAAAAGACGATTTTGGAACTGCAAGGAAAGAAGCTGGCTGAAGAGCCCATGCAGCCCGAGATCCAACTGAGTGTTCCCGCCTTCATTCCCGAAGAATATGTTCCGGACGCTCAGGGACGTCTGGTATTGTACAAGAAGGCTTCCATGGCGGATTCGGAAGAAGAGTTGCACGATTTTCGCGACGAACTGGCCGACCGCTATGGACCGCCGCCGCAGCCGGTGGAGAATCTTCTTGCCGTTATGGACATCAAGATCCGCCTAAAGACGATCAGAGTGCGGGAACTGGCCTACGACGGGACACGGCTGTCACTGTTGTTCGCCAAGGACACCCCCGTTTCTCCCGACAAGATCGTGGCGCTTTCTCGGCAATGGGGGAAGGAGATGCATTTTTCAGCGGAGAGCCGTTTGTCGCTTCGCCTGCCCGGACTTGATAACCTTGGGCGCCTGAGAGAATCGCGACGGATCATCGATCTGCTTGTTGGCGGTGTAAAGGCTTCGTAAGGTTATTTCTGTTGAATTAAGGTAATTGTTCTGTTAGGTTGCATTTTAATCCAAGAATTCAAAGAATCAAACCCTGGAGATCAAAATGAAATTATCCGTTGTCGCGGGGGTTCTTTTTTTTGCCGTTATGATCCCCCTTTCATTTTCCTTCGCGTCGCCACACGTGGATCGCGTGGTCGCCGTGGTAAACGGTGATGTGATCACCCTTTCAGAGCTGAACAGGTCTTTGGATCCGATTCTCAAACGTATCCAGGATGATCCCCGGGCCCGTGATGACCAAAATATCCGGGAGGAACTCCGTTCCCACATTCTCGACCGCATGATCGGCGAACTTCTCATGGAGCAGGAGGCCAGGCGGCTGAACATAGAGGTGCAGGACGACGACATCGATGCCTACATCGACGAAATGCTGAGAAGAAAAAACATGACCCGCCGTGAACTACTGGAGAACCTCGCCGAGGAAGGGACATCTGTGGAGGAATACCGGGAAGAAATTCGCCGGGAGATTCTTAAATCAAAGGTCATCAACCGTGAAATCCGTGCCAAGGTGAACGTGAGCGAAGAAGAAATCGGTGAGTACTACAGCCAACACCGTCAACTCTATGAAGGGAAACCGGCCGTGAGGATTCAGCAGATATTTGTCGAGGTTCCCCGAGACGCGGACAGTGCCCTTCGGGAGGAAAAGAGGAATTTGGCGGAAGAGATCCGCCGTTTGGTCGAGACCGGTGAAAGCTTTGAAGATCTGGTTCGAAGGTTCTCGGAGGGTCCGGAAGTACGAAGCGGGGGGGACCTGGGGTTCATCGAAAGAGGGATGTTACTTCCCTCCGTGGAGGAGGCGGCCTTTTCCCTTGATCTGGGACAAATAAGCGATGTGATCGAATCTCCTGCCGGTTTTCATATCATCCGTGTCATCGATCGTCGGGGAGCGGGTTTGAAACCGTTGGAGGAAGTGCGGGAAGATATCATCATAGAAATAAGAAACAAGAGGATGGAGGAGCGCTTCCAGGCCTGGATTGAGAAACTGAAAAATAGGGCTTATATAGAAATTAGACTGTGACAGTCCCCCATTTTTGGCTTTCCCTGACGGAACACTTTCCTGTGGATCAGCATTCCGAAAATGAACTATATAACAGTACGCGGCGCTTGTCTGCACAATCTGAAAAACATTAACATCGCAATTCCCCGCGATCGCCTGGTGATTATCACCGGTGTAAGCGGTTCGGGAAAGTCATCGTTGGCCTTCGATACGATCTATGCCGAGGGCCAGCGACGCTACGTGGAGTCCCTTTCCACCTACGCGAGGCAGTTCATCGGCCAGATGGACAAGCCCGATGTGGAATCCATCGAAGGACTATCCCCCGCCATAGCCATCGAACAGCGCTCGGCGAGTCACAATCCCAGGTCTACCGTTGGGACGGTCACCGAAATTTACGATTATCTCAGGCTTCTCTTCGCCCGGGTGGGAGTCCCCCACTGTCACCGATGCGGTCGCGAAATCAAATCCCAGACCGTGGATGCGATGATAGATCAGGTGACGGCCCTTCCTGAGAACACCCGCATCCAGATCCTGGCTCCGCTTGCCAAGGGCAAAAAGGGTGAGTTCCAGAAAGAGTTCGCCCGGCTGAGAAAGGAAGGGTATGCCCGTGTCCGCGTCGACGAAGAGATGTGTGATCTTTCCGAAGAGATCGTGCTGGACAAGAACAAGCGCCATGATATCGAAGTAGTGGTAGACAGACTGGTGGTTCGGGAGGGAATTGGCGCCCGTCTGAGGGATTCCCTGGAAACGGGACTCGCCCTTTCCGAGGGGGTCATAAAGATCCTCGTTCAGGGTGACAACAAGGGTGAGCTGTTCTTCAGCGAACGATATGCCTGTGACGAATGCGGCATAAGTGTCCCCCACGTAGAACCCAGGATTTTTTCCTTCAACAATCCTTATGGGGCCTGCCCTGAATGCGGTGGACTTGGGACGAAGAACTTTTTTGATCCCGAGTTGGTCATACCCGATCCCGACCTGTCCATCCGGGAAGGTGCCATTGCTCCATGGAAAAACCGGAGATCGATTTATTTCCATCGCATTCTCGAGGCCCTTTCGAACCACTATGGCGTCGACATGGACCGTCCTTTCAGGGAACTTCCAGGAAGCACTAAAAAAATCCTTCTCTACGGTTCCGGCGACGAAGCCATAGAGTTTTACTTTGACCGTCGAGGGCGGAGGTATTTTTACCACAGGCCCTTCGAGGGGATTATTCCCTCCCTGGAAAGGCGTTACCGCGAGGCGGAATCGGGGGATGTGAGAGCGGACCTGTCCCGGTACATGAATATCACCGACTGTCCCGCCTGCGGCGGGGCGCGGTTACGTCCCGAGAGCCTTTCAGTCCTTGTTCAAGGCATGAATATCGACCAAGTCAGCCGCCTGTCGATCCGGCGGTCGGCGGCCTTTTTCCGGGACCTCACGCTTTCGGAACAGCAGAAGACTATCGCCGCCCCCATTCTGAAGGAAATCGGAGAAAGACTGCGGTTTTTACTGGATGTGGGTATGGATTACCTGAGCCTCGCCCGTTCGTCTCAAACCCTCTCGGGGGGCGAGTGGCAGCGTATAAGGCTTGCAACCCAAATCGGCTCGGGCCTGGTGGGGGTGCTCTATGTCCTTGACGAACCGACCATCGGACTTCATCCCCGCGACAACCTTCGCTTGACGGCGACGCTCGAAAGACTGAGAGACCTGGGAAACACCGTGTTGGTGGTGGAACATGACGCGACCATCATAAATGCATCTGACTATATC
>JAHDRK010000036.1 GCA_018433345.1 Syntrophobacterales bacterium
ACCCCGATACAAAACCCATCCTCTCACCCCTTCCCCTTGATCCCCGCCCCCAAGGTAGAGGGGAAATATAAGAGGCAGACCTGTCGCTCGGTCACTTCTTTTCATTCTTCTTCGAAATGTCAAGTTTAAAGATTTGACCCCGATCCGGGCCCCCATCCGGGCCATCGTCGGAGTGCTTCCATGCCGCCGTAACTAGCGATAGTGAGACCCCCCGTCCAGACAAGCAGACTGAGGGTCATCCAAAAGAGAAGCTTCCGCCGGGGAGGATCGAAAATAAGCGCTATAACCGTCGCAAGGTGAATGCCCGTGAGTAGTGGGCCGGCCATGGCGAGACCGGGCATGCCATAATGGTTCCAGATGCGAAGTGCGCGAGACCTCCGGCGTCCCCGACGGTGCAGCCTTTCAGAGAGGGATTTTCCGGCACGCCAGCTCTTCCAACGGTCGTACCCTACAACAATGAGAAAAACCGGAATGGCATTTCCGGCAAAAACAACGATGGCAACGGGAACAGGCTTGAGTCCCATGGCGATACCGAGGGGAACCACGAAAAGCAGCTCGATCCAGGGCGTCGCCGCAAGGAAGAAAAGAACAGTGTATTGCCAAAAAACGCTGTCAATAATGCAACTCATGGTGATGGTTTCTCGATGCCACTAATCATAAGGGCAACCATACACGCCGACAAAGGGCAACGCAATAGGCCCCTCGCCCCGATTGCTTTTGCCCGTCGTCTGTGATAGGAAAAAATTCACTAAGACAGGGAACTTCCAGGGTTATTATGGATTACACAACCGGTATAGTCGTTGACAACCGTTACCTGTATCACGATCCCGGGTTCGGTCACCCCGAATCACCGGACCGACTCCTGGCCGTCTACGCCATGCTCGATGAGGATGATATGCGCGGCCGCTTCCTTCGTATTGAGCCGCGAATGGCCGAAACAGGCGAAATCGCCATGGTGCATAGCCGATCATATATCGAGCATGTAGCCTCGACGGCGGGTGTACCCTGTACGGTCCTCGATTTCGACACCGTCACCTCGGCCGATTCGTGGGACACGGCGCTGCTGGCGGCCGGCGGACTCATGAACGCCGTGGACCGGGTCATGGAAGGGATCGTGAAAAACGCCTTTGCCTTCGTCAGGCCGCCGGGGCATCACGCCGAAACCGGCGGGTCGGGGGGCTTCTGCATTTTCAATAACGTGGCGATAGCAGCCGAGCACGCCCGAAAAAAGCACGGCATCAAGCGCATTTTGATCGTGGACTGGGATCTTCACCACGGCAACGGCACACAACATTTCTTTTATGAAGATTCCGGCGTTCTCTACTTTTCCACGCACCAGTCGCCTTTTTATCCTGGAACGGGGAGCATCGGTGAAATGGGACGGGGCGAGGGTGAAGGATACACCATAAACGTACCCCTTCCCCGAGGGCAGGGCGACGCAGATTACCTGTGGATTTTCAGGAAACTGTTGGAACCGACGGCCATTGCGTACAGGCCGGAATTAGTGTTGATATCGGCCGGCTTCGACATCTGCCGGGGAGATTCACTGGGCGCCATGAATGTCTCGGAACACGGCTTAGCGGGCATGACCAGGGTCCTCATGAACATAGCCGATAAATGCTGCGAAGGCCGCCTGGCGGCGACCCTGGAGGGTGGTTACAACTTAAGCATGCTGGCCCGGTCGGCGAAAGCAGTCCTAAAGGAGATGCGCGGCGACACCCGCATCTCCAACGAAGAACTTGATAAAATATCGGAGAAAGCGGAAGAAACAACGAGACAGGTTGCGAACAATGTGATACAGCGGGCGCGGCGATATTGGCCCCTGTAGTTCTATAATCATGAGATAAACGGCGGAGGACGGGGATAAGTGAAGATAACGAAAGAAGAGGTGCAATACGTGGCGGATCTTGCCAGGTTGACCTTGAGCAAGGAAGAAAAGGAAGTGTTCACCACGCACCTGAATGACATACTCATGTACGTGGACATACTCAAATCAGCGGACACGATGGACGTTGAACCCATGAGCCACGTCGTGGAAAGCGCAGAAGCCTTCCGGGATGACGTTGTGACGCCTTCCATAGGTACCGACGCGGCCCTCGCAAATGCACCCGACCATAACGGATCGGCCTTCAGGGTTCCCCGGGTCATCGAGTAGCGCCTCTGTAACGCCAAAGGGCGACCGGACGGTCATCCCCTTTCTAAAAAACAACCAACAAAAGGGTTATCCATGGAACTTCATGAACATACAATTCACTCGCTGGAAGAACGGCTACGCGAGGGTGAAATCACATCGTTGGAAATTACGAAAGCTATCTTCGAGCGAATCGAGGCCGTCGAGGACAGGGTTCATTCGTATATAACGCTTATGAGAGAGTCGGCCTTCGAAAGCGCCCGCCAATCGGACAGAAGGCGCGAGAAAGGAGAGACACGGGGGCCCCTGGACGGCATTCCCGTGGCTCTCAAGGATCTTCTCTGCACGAAGGACGCGCCCACCACCTGTGGATCGCACATCCTGGAGAATTTCATGTCGCCTTACGATGCGTCGGTGGTGGAAAAACTGCGGGCGGCGGGAGCGGTGATTCTGGGAAAGACCAACATGGACGAGTTCGCCATGGGATCCTCCACGGAAACCTCCTACTTCGGAGTTACCCGTAACCCCTGGGACCTGGAACGAATCCCGGGCGGATCGAGCGGGGGATCGGCATCGGCGGTGGCCGCCGGTGAATGTATCGCCTCGCTGGGGTCAGACACGGGCGGGTCAATCCGCCAGCCTGCAGCCCATTGCGGCGTGGTGGGGATGAAACCCACTTACGGTCGTGTGTCTCGCTACGGTCTCGTCGCCTTCGCCTCATCCCTCGATCAAATCGGATCACTTACCAAAGATATTGAAGACAGCGCCATAATACTGGGCGTCATCGCCGGCCACGACAAAAGAGACTCCACGTCCCTCCCCGAGCCGGTCCCCGACTACAGGAAATTTCTTGGACGGGGCATCGAGGGGTGGGTCGTTGGAATCCCGGAGGAATACTATATAGAAGGAATCGATCCCGAGGCGACCGAGGCGGTGGAGCGGGCGGCGGAGGCGATGAAAGAACTGGGCGCCGAATGCCGCGAGATCTCCCTACCCCACACCCGCTACGGCATCGCCGCCTACTACATTATAGGACCCGCCGAGGCCAGCTCGAACCTGGCGCGTTACGACGGGATACGTTACGGGTTACGTGCCTCTGGCCGGAAACAATTGATCGACCTATACAGATCGACCAGGGCGGCCGGCTTCGGCGCCGAAGTAAAACGCAGAATCATGATAGGTACCTATGCCCTTTCATCGGGATACTACGACGCTTATTACAAAAAGGCGTCCCAGGTCCGCACCCTCATGAAGCGCGACTTCGATGACGCCTTCGGAATATGCGACGTCATACTTACCCCCACCACGCCCACGGCGGCTTTCAGGTTGGGTGAAAAAATCGACGATCCTCTACGGATGTACCTCTCCGATGTATTCACTCTTCCGGCGAACCTCGCCGGCATTCCCGGCCTGTCGCTACCCTGCGGTTTTACGGAAAAGGGCCTTCCCCTGGGAATCCAGCTTCTCGCAGGTTATTTCAAAGAGGACAAACTTCTCCAGGCCGCCTATGCCCTGGAAAAAGCACTCCCAAGAGATCAAAGGAGGCCCGCCCTGTAATGGAATTCGAACCGGTTATCGGACTTGAAGTTCACGCCCAGCTTCTTACAAACTCCAAGATATTTTGCGGCTGTTCAACCAAGTTCGGCGCGCCCCCCAACAGCCACACTTGTCCCGTATGCCTGGGTATGCCGGGGGTTTTGCCCGTGTTGAACCGAATCGTCGTGGAGTACGCCATCAAGATGGCCCTTGCCGTAAACTGCACAATCAACCCTCTCAGTGAATGGGCTCGAAAAAACTATTTTTACCCTGATCTCCCCAAGGGATACCAGATAACACAATACGCCTATCCCCTGGCCGAACACGGATGGGTGGAGATAGAGACCAACGGTGAAACGAAGCGGATAGGTATTGCCCGCATCCACATGGAAGAAGACGCGGGGAAGTTGATTCACGACGAGAAGATCCCCGTCAGTTACGTGGACATGAACCGAGCGGGCGTACCGTTAATAGAAATCGTGAGCGAACCGGAAATAAGAAGCCCGGAGGAAGGTGCGGATTATCTCCGGCGGCTCCACGAAATTCTCGTATACCTGGAAATATGCGACGGCAACATGGAAGAAGGCAGCTTCCGGTGCGACGCCAACGTGTCGCTACGTCCGAAGGGGCAGGAGTCCTTCGGAACTCGAACGGAACTGAAGAACATGAATTCCTTCCGCAACGTCCAGCGCGCCCTCGAATACGAAATCAAACGCCAGAAATATATACTTGAGAACGGCGGCCGGGTGGTCCAGGAAACCCGTCTCTGGGACGACGCCGAAGGGGCTACCTTCCCCATGCGCGGGAAGGAAGAAGCACACGATTACCGATATTTCCCCGATCCGGACCTGCCGCCGCTGGTGGTTTCGTCCCGGTGGGTGGAGGACATAGGCAGGACCCTTCCCGAACTGCCTTCAGAAAAGAGAAAGCGCTTTATCAGGAACTACGGCATTCCACCCTATGACGCGGAAGTCCTAACCTCAAGCCGGGCACTGGCCGACTATTTCGAAGCCGTGGCGGCGCGATGCGGAAAGAGTAAAGCGGCAAGCAACTGGGTCATGGGCGACATCATGGGTCACCTAAAAGAGGACAAACTCGAAATGAACGAATGCCCCGTGGCCGCGGAATCCCTTGGAGACCTGATCAAACTCATCGAGGACGGTACCATAAGCGGCAAGATGGCGAAGGAGGTCTTTGAAGAAATGTGGCGTTCCGGCAAGGAGCCGGCGGTGATCATAAAAGAAAAAGGCATGGAGCAAATCACGGATCCCTCCGCATTGGAAAAGGTCATCGACGATATCCTCGCAGCCCATCCCACCCAGGTGGAACAATACAAGGGAGGCAAGGAAAAGGTCTTCGGCTTCTTCGTGGGCCAGGTCATGAAGGCCACGAAGGGCCAGGCGAACCCCACAATGGTCAACGATATTTTGAAAGAAAAACTCGGCGCCCTATGATACGGACTATCGACTGGCAGGATGATTCGGTGGTCATGCTCGACCAAAAGGCGCTTCCCGAAAGGGAAATTTACGTCCCATGCCGGGATTACGATGAAGTGTGCGCCGCCATTCGAGACATGACTATCAGGGGTGCGCCAGCGATCGGCATTGCCGCCGCAATGGGGGCGGCGCTTGGATTTCTCAGACACGGCCGGGGATCGAAGGACCACCAACGGGAGACAGTGGAACGTGTCTGCGGGGAACTTGCGGCGACTCGTCCCACCGCGGCGAACCTGTTTCGTGCCCTGGAACGCGTTAAAGAGCGGTTTAGGAAGTGCGCGGAAGATGACTTCGAGAGCACGGCGGCCGCCCTCAAAGAGGAAGCCATGCATATGCTGGAAGAAGACATAAAGGCGAATCGCG
This sequence comes from Syntrophobacterales bacterium, assembly GCA_018433345.1. Classification (GTDB taxonomy): domain Bacteria; phylum Desulfobacterota; class Syntrophia; order Syntrophales; family UBA2210; genus MLS-D. The sequence goes on from JAHDRK010000036.1 coordinate 5,527, forward strand.
TAATGGGAAGGCTCGGCTGCGGCCTTGTCCCCCCGGGAAGCGCCGTGCTGACACACTGTAACGCGGGGGCCCTAGCCACGGGCGGTTACGGGACGGCGTTGGGCATAGTCAGGGCGGCCCACGAAGCTGGAAGAAATCCCCGGGTATTCGCCGACGAGACGCGTCCCCTGCTCCAGGGATCTCGGCTCACGGCATGGGAAATGGTAAAAGAGGGCATACCCGTAACGGTGATTACCGACTCGGCTGCCGGTTCCCTCATGGCATCGGGAGAAGTCGACCTGGTACTTGTGGGCGCCGACAGGATCGCCGCGAACGGCGACACGGCGAACAAGATCGGAACTTATCCCCTGGCCCTCTTGGCCCACGAGCACGGAATACCCTTTTACGTGGCCGCCCCCACTTCTACCATCGATACCGCAACGTCCACGGGAAAGGATATTCCGATAGAAGAACGCGGCGCCCTGGAGGTTCTCACAATCGCCGGAAGACCCACGGCGCCCGCGGTCGCAAAGGCCCGCAACCCGGCTTTCGACGTGACGCCTCACAGGCTTATCACGGCGATTATTACCGAGAGGGGGATTTTGAGAGAACCCTTCGATCGCTCCATCGTGGAGCTTATGGAAAATTATTAAATGGCGCGGTGACCTCTTCACCGGCGCCGTTTTAAAGAACCGGAGCCCTTTATGAACCGACTCTACCTCTTTGATTTCGACGGCGTTATCGCCGACTCTTACCCGCTCTATGAACAGTTCATCGCCTCTTGCCTCAAAAACATCGACCCCTCGTTGATTACAAAGGCATCGGACTTCCTGGATTTTTTTGACGAAAACTTCTACGAGGCGATCGAAAAGAAAGGCGTGCCCTTTGACACGTTCATGGAAGCCGCGGCCGCCTTCGGTCACCTGGACTATTCCGAGATCGAACCCTTCCCGGATATCGTTCCCGTCCTGAAAGATCTCTCGAAGGTGCACCCCCTGGTAATCATCTCTTCAAATCAATCGCCGACGATTGAAGAAGTGCTGTCGAGGGCGGGCATATCAGATCTTTTCCATTCCGTCCTCGGAGCCGACCACATGACCAGTAAAACCAAGAAGATCTACCATGCCATGAAGACCATGGACAAGGAGCCCGAACAAACATTCTACATCGGTGACACGTCGGGAGACATCAGGGAAGCCAACCGTGCCGGCGTCAGATCCGTGGCGGTGACCTGGGGATGGCATGACGAAGAACGACTGAGGGCGGCCGGGCCCGACTACATCGTAAAAACCCCCGCCGAATTGATAAAACTGGACGGATGCTGATTGGGGTCAAATCTTTAAACTTGACATTTGGGGAAAAAGATATGGGTGAAGGGTAAAAGGCTATAGGCGAGGGGCCGTAAATTTCCCCCGTTCATCCTGAGCCCTTCGACAGGGCTCAGTGCGAACGGTCTTACTGCGGCTGATTAAACGAAGGTATGAAAAGCTTCGATCAATAATAGGGGAGTGGGTAAGAGCCCAGGGGTGAGAAGCGTTATCCAACGGTCCGATCCTGCAAAAAAATTGTAGTTAAACCCCTCCGGCGACAGCCGGACGTCTACGCGGACGCCTCCCCTTCTTTTTCCTTTCGACTTTTTTCTATGAGGGCGACGATTTCTTCCCGCTCGAGCTTTTCCTTTTCCAGGAGCAGGCGCGCCCCCTCCCTCAGGATCGGCTCCTGCTCCCTAAGCAGATTCAACGCCCTTTCATACTGTTCGGTGATGATTTTTTTGACCTCATCGTCAATGGCCTGCGCCGTCGCTTCGCTGTATTCACCAGTCGGCTGCGGAAATCCTATGTCGAGGAATATGTTGGTCTTTTCCCGTGACAGGTAAATCTGCCCCAGGGAGGAACTCATGCCGTATTCCTTGACCATGCTTCGCGCTATATCGGTCGCACGGGCCAGGTCATTGTGAGCCCCCGTCGAGATGTCACCGAAGATGATTTCTTCGGCTGCCCTGCCACCGAGCAGCGAAGCGATCTTGTTCAGCAGCTCCGTTTTGGTCATGAGATACCTGTCTTCCGTCGGTAACTGTATGGTGTAGCCAAGCGCCGCCACGCCCCTGGGGATGATGGAAATTTTGTGGACCGGGTCTGTCCCCGGCAATGCCAAGGCTACCAGGGCATGTCCCATTTCATGGTAGGCCACGATTTCACGCTCCCGAGGATTGATTAGACGATTCTTCTTTTCCAGTCCCGCCAGGATACGTTCCACGGCTTCCTCGAATTCCGCCATGCTCACGGCCTGCTTGTTCCTCCGCGCCGCCAGGAGGGCGGCTTCGTTTACGAGGTTCGCCAGGTCGGCCCCTACCATCCCGGGAGTCATGTCTGCAAGCGTTTCTATATCCACGGTATCATCTATCTTGACGTTCTTGAGATGGACGCGGAGGATGTCTTCTCTTCCCTTTTTGTCAGGTCGATCCACCAGTATGTGGCGGTCGAATCTCCCCGGCCTGAGAAGGGCGGGATCAAGGATTTCGGGGCGATTCGTAGCCGCCAAGATTATGATGCCCACCTTCGGATCGAAGCCGTCCATTTCCACTAGTAACTGGTTGAGCGTCTGCTCACGCTCGTCGTGTCCTCCCGTCACTCCAACGCCTCTTGCCTTGCCCAAGGCGTCCAATTCATCGATGAAGATTATGCAAGGAGCCTTCTGTTTTGCCTGTTCGAAGAGATCCCTCACTCTCGCGGCACCTACTCCAACGAACATTTCCACGAACTCGGAACCGCTTATGGAGAAAAAGGGAACACCGCTTTCACCCGCCACTGCCTTGGCAAGCAACGTCTTGCCTGTTCCGGGCGGTCCTACCAGTAGTATCCCCTTGGGAATCTTGCCGCCCAGGGCGGTGAACTTGTTGGGGGTTTTGAGGAATTCTATGATTTCCTGCAGTTCTTCCTTGGCCTCGTCCACGCCCGCCACGTCATCGAAGGTGACGTTCAGTTCATTTTCCATGTAGATCCGCGCCTTGGTTTTTCCGAAGGTCATGAATCCCGGTCGTCCCCCCTGTATTCGCTGAACCAGGTAATACCAAACGCCCACGAATATGAGGAGAGGCAGGAGCCATGACAGGAGATCCCTCATAAAGGTGGATTCCACTTCCCCCGTGAAGGTGACGTTGTGTTCCTTGAGCAGTTCTGAAAGTTCGTGATCCACCCGGACAGTCCTGAAACTCTTTTCTCGATTCCCCGGCCCTTCACTCAGCATTTTGCCGGTGATTATATTTTCAGATATCGCCACCTCGGTTATTTTCCCTTCCTTGAGGAGAGAAAGAAATTGGCTGTAGGGAATCGTCTGTATCGCCAGGAGGGATGCGAGATAAGTCTGTACGATGAGAACCACCCAAAAACCGAGGAGCACGTACCAAATAGAAAATTTGTGGTGTTTTTCCATGTCCTTGACTCCGTCTGCTCTTCTCTGAGCCTCAGATTGTCACTGCATGCAAAATTATAATAAATATAACATATAGTTTCCTATATTCAAGTTCTGTTCTCCGACAAAATGTTCAGAAACTCGCTTTTCCCCCTATAATCTTTTTCAGCTGGTAGAGAACAAGTAGAAAAGGGGCCATCCGCCTAAACGACTTAAAGGCGGGTCCTGTCCCCTGTAATATGGTTGGTATCGCTGAATTCCGCCTTGCTTTTTCATTATGGCCGCATAACATGGTACAAAAAACCTTTTTGAAGTGTGGAGGTGAATCATGCGGACGAGCAGGCACGTTGTCGAGCGGATGATCTCCGGAACGGGTGTTGGGATCGACGGTTCCAACCCTTGGGACATACGGGTAAAGGATGAGAGATTTTATTCCAGGGTTCTCAAAGATGGCAGTCTGGGTCTAGGCGAATCCTACATGGAAGGTTGGTGGGAATGCGACCGGATAGACGAGCTTGTCTGTCGTCTCATGAAGGCGGACATCAAGGGGAAACTTCGAGGTGATATAAAGGCGGTTCTTTTTTATCTCACGGCTCGAATCTTCAACCTTCAGTCCCTTGCCCGGTCCGGCATTGTCGCGAAAAGGCATTACGACATCGGGAACGACCTGTTCTTATCCTTTCTCGATTCGAACAATCAGTATAGCTGCGCCTATTTTGACGGAACCGATGACTTGGAAGAGGCGCAAGAAAAGAAACTCGATCTCATCTGCCGTAAGCTCGATTTAAAGCCGGGAGATCGACTGTTGGATATCGGTTGCGGTTGGGGAGGCCTTGCCCGGTACGCGGCGGAGCGCCGCGGATGTGAAGTGACCGCGGTCAATATTTCCGATGAACAGATAAAGTACGCCCGCGAAGCATGCCGCGACCTTTCGGTCGAGGTGGTAAAGAAGGACTATAGGCGGATTGAAGGTAGTTACGACAAGATTGTATCGGTGGGCATGTTCGAACACGTGGGCGTGAAAAATTACAGGACCTTCATGAGGGTCGTCCGGCGGTCCCTGAAAGAGAAGGGCATTTTCCTGCTTCACACTATCGGCGCGAACGTCTCGGGTATCAACCGCGATCCCTGGATAAACCGGTATATATTCCCCAACGGGATGTTGCCGAGCATCGCTCAGATCGCGAAGGCCGCCGAGGGTTTATTCGTGATCGAGGACTTGCATAACATGGGTCCTCATTACGACAAGACGCTCATGTGCTGGAATGAACGTTTCCAGGCGGCGTGGCAGCGGCTGTCTCAGAAATATGACGAAACATTCAAGAGAATGTGGGAATTTTACCTGCTTTCCTGCGCGGGGGTTTTCCGGGCACGGCATACGCAGGTATGGCAAATTGTAATGACGAGGATAGGCGCCGAACAGCCGAGATGTCGGTTTGCCCGATGAAAAAAGGAGATGGCGCCATTGGTTGCAGTTCTTGGATGATTGAATGAAGGAGGCTTCTCATGGAATTCGAAAAAAAGGGTGTCGATGATTTGGACAAGGAAGAACTGTGCCGTTTCATCATCGACATGTTACACCGCACCGTTGTTCACCATACTCTTTGGTTCAGGGAGGTGGAGCACCAGATGGGATTCGAAAAGGCTCTCGGGGTCATGAAAACCGCCTGGAAGGCGAGTTACGATGCCCAGATGAGCCGTCTCGGGCGTCTCTTGGGTTTCGAAATGAAGGACGGGATACCGTCTCCGCTGCTCGATTTGACACGGGAAAAACTTCTCGAACTGGTCGGAGCGCTCGGCGTGAACTGGATTGCCGGCGACGGTCTTTGGTTCCAGGCCGTGGAGAAGGCCTATGGAATGAATGATGCCAAGAGGTGCAATGATTCGTGCTGGACACGCTTTTCTCCCTTCGAGGCCTGGTCGATAAGAGAGTTTCTCGGGCTTCCCGATAATCCGGGACTGGAGGGGCTGAAGCAGGCATTGAAGTTCAGGATGTACGCCTCCGTGAACCTGCAATCAATCGTTGACGAAGGCACGGACGGTTTCGTTTTCCGTATGGATGACTGCAGGGTACAGTCTGCCCGTAAACGCAAGGGACTTGAGGATTATCCCTGCAAGTCGGCCGGCCTGGTGGAATACAGCCGTTTCGCGGAAGGGATCGATCCGAGAATTCGCACGGAGTGCGTCGCCTGTCCGCCCGACCCCCACCCGGAAGACTGGTTCTGCGCGTGGCGTTTCTCTCTCCCGCCGTAATGTCCGTCCGGCATGCACGGTGTCTGTGAGATCGCCGAGCCGAAATTTCCCGTTGTCTTTCAAGTCCCGTGAAAAGGTTCGGAAGCCGATTTCTCTCCTTGATTCTGATTATAATTGACATGAATACCGTACTTCCTTAAGATTCAATGCAATGAACAAACAGTATCACGAAACTTGGGCGGGAAGGGAAACTCGATCATGGAACTTGTAAGAGACGTTCAGGCGGGCAAGAAACCTTTCAAGAGAGCCTACGTCGGGATTTTCCTCTGGTTTACCGGCAAGGCCGTCCAGGCGGCGGCCAGGTCGGACGAACAAGTCAAAAGGGAATTCGACGCCCTTCCCGATGATTTCGCCTTTTCCATGGGTTGCCTTCCAAACGGCCCATGGATGGTGGTGGGGAAAGAAGAAGGCGCCGTGAAGTACCTGGGAGGCAATCCCGAGGGCAGGCATCAACATCTCCGCCTGAAAATCAAAAACCTGGAGGCGGCCTTCCTGATCTTGACTTTCCAGGAAAGCACGGCCATGGCCACCGTCCGCAACCGTATTATAACCGACGGGGAACTGCCCCATGCACTCGCGGTTATGCGTGTTCTCGATATCGTGGAGGTTTACCTGCTGCCCCGCCGGATCGCCAAGTTGGCCGTGAAGCGTTATCCCCGCTGGCCCTTGAAAAGGAAGCTCTTCGGCCGGTTTGCCGTCTATACCCGCACGTTGCTGGGTTTCTGACAGAAGGGAAATTCTATGAATCCCGAATCCCCCATTTCATTCACCTGTCTCGTGAAGATCAATTCCGGCGACAGGGCCTTGGAAAATTTACCCATGGAACTCTCCGGTTTCGATGCCGCCAGGCCGCTCATCATTACGGGCAAAGACGCAGCTGACCGCAAGGCACTTCGAACATTGATCCGTGCTTTCGGAGATTCGGGCATGACCTTTGGACTTTTCGACGGCGTGACGGATACCACCGATCTTGCCGTGATAGATGTTCTGAAGCGAACCTGCCTGGAAAAGGATTACGATGCGATCATCGCCTTGGGAGGGGCCGAGATCGTGGATGCCGCCAAGGTCCTGAACGTGTCCCTGTCGTTGAAGGTGCCCGATGCGAGGAAGATTTCGGCGGAAACGCCTATAAGAGGCCGTTTGCGGCCTCTCATGGTGGTTCTCACGGCCGGCGCAACGGGCCTTGAAACGTCCAGTGTATCCAGGTTCGAGGGAATGGTTTTTCGTTCAGAGTACTTGGCTCCCAACCTGGTCGTCATAGACCCCCGCCTCGCAGACATGGGAGATGGTAAAAGGATCGCCGAATCGGGTCTCGCCGCCCTCGGACGGCTGGTTGAGGCTCACATAAGCACCGACAAAAATCCTTTTCGGGACGCCTATTCATTCACCGCCATCCGCCTTATAGCGGAAAACTTGAAAGACGCCGTTGCCGGACACGGCGGCAAAAAGGCAGCCACGGCGGTGGGAAACGGGGTGGCCATGTCGGGCTGTGTCTTTTCAAATACCGGTGCGTTCTTGCTCCACAAGCTGGGACAGGTGGTGTACGACGTTCGAAGAATTCACCCGGGCCTGACCATGTCCATGGCTATGCTCGATGTTCTTGATTTGTACCGCCGAAGGGATGGACATGATCTCGCAGCCCTTTTTCATCCACTGGCGGGTGATGAAGAATTCGCTCTCAGCCGCCCGGAGGACAGGGTCGACGGCGCGTTGTCCCTTCTGAGGCGGTTAATTGCCGATGTACGGGACGCGATGGGAAAGGACACGCCGCGCAACCTCAGGGAGGCCGGGGTCCCCTGGTACATGATGGAAGACGTCTTGGAGAGGCTTGAAGCCGATCCTGACGGACCGTACCTTCGCCCCCTCGCCGAAAGGATGTGGGGAGAGGAGCCAAGCCACCTAAAGAAAGGACAGCCCACATGATAGTGCCCGATTATTACGAGTTCTGCTGTCGGGTAAAGCTCCTGGCAGGCCACGACGCCCTGGAACGGATGGCCGATGTCCTTGCGGAGCGGGGTATTAAAAAGCCGCTCATAGTGACCGACAAGGGGGTCGCCGGCGCCGGATTGATCGACATTGTTTCCAAGGCCCTGAGCGTTTCGCTTAACGCTCATCTTGTCGCCGACACCGTTCCCCCCGATTCGGACCTCAGGGTGGTCAATGAACTGGCCGCCTTTTACCGGGATGAGGGCTGTGACGCCGTTATCGCCGTGGGCGGAGGTTCGGTGATGGACACCGCCAAGGGGATCAATATCATCGTTTCCGAAAACGCCGCCGACCTCATGGCTTTCAGCGGCGTGGGGGCGCTCAAGAGGCCGCTGAAACCGATGGTGGCCGTTCCGACTACCGCAGGCACTGGATCGGAGGTGACACAGGTGGCTGTCATAAAGGATCACGAGAGGCACCTGAAGATGGCCTTCGGGAGTTACTTTCTCCTCCCGGATATGGCGGTGCTCGATTCCCGCATGACGCTCACCGTGCCGCCTTTCATAACCGCCATGACCGGCATGGACGCCATAAGTCACGCCATGGAGGCCTACTACTGCCTTCAAAAGAACCCCTTGAGCGACGCCCATTCCCTGGCGGCCTTGAGCCTCCTTTATCGAAATCTTCCAGTGGTCACCGAGACTCCCGGCGATAGAGAGGCCCGCCTTGAGATGGCTGTCGGGGCCTGCCTTGCCGGTATCGCCTTTTCCAATTCCATGGTGGGTATGGTACACAACCTGGGGCATGCCACGGGTTCCGTCTGCGGAGTGCCGCACGGCTTGTGCATGGCCATATTCCTGCCTTACGGGCTTGAATACAATATGCATAAACGAGGCGATATAATGGGAGAGCTTCTGTTGCCACTTGCCGGCGAGGCGGAGTACCGTGAAACGCCCCGGGAGCAGAGGGCAAAGAAAGTTGTATCACTCGTACGGCGGATGAATTCCAAGCTCAATGAGCTGACCGGCGGAAGACACGCCCGGTGTCTCCGCGAGGTCGTCGATCGGGACGGCGTCCCGATGGTTCCGCGGGAAGTTCTGCCCGAGATAGCGCGGGCCGCGCTGCTCGACGGCGCTTCCGTGTACAATCCCGAGGAAGCGGATTATGACGACAATGTTATGGTTCTCGAGGCGGCATGGGAAGGGGAGCCTCTCGACCGAGGCAAAGTGAAAGGGGGCTGACAAGAGAATGGATGGACGATCAATGAAAATGCCGTACATGGGGAAAATCCTGGTGGTGGATTTGACCCGGGGCGTTATGGAAGAGGAAACCATACCCGACCGGGTGTATGAACAATATCTCTCCGGCATGGGACTTGGCGCCTATATCCTATACCACCGCGTCCCGCCGGGCGCCGATCCCCTGGGACCCGATAATATACTGGGTTTTTGTTCGGGCCTTCTCACGGGGACGGGAAGCCTTTTTTCCGGCCGCTGGATGTTGGTGGGAAAGTCCCCGCTCACCGGTGGGTGGGGCGACGCGAATTGTGGAGGCACTTTTTCGCCCGCGATCAAGCGGTGTGGTTATGACGCCCTGTTTTTCAAAGGGACGAGTCGGGACCCGGTGTACCTGTACGTAAAAAACGGCAGGGCGAACCTGAAAGACGCGGGCGACCTCTGGGGCATGGATGCCGTCGAGACCGAGGAGCTTCTGAAGGAACGTCACGGCGCCAAGGCGGCGGTGGCCGTCATTGGTACCGCCGGTGAAAGGCTTTCTCTAATATCGGGTGTCTGCAACGACAGGGGACGAATAGCCGCACGCTCCGGTCTCGGCGCCGTTATGGGTTCCAAAAGGCTCAAGGCGGTGGTGCTTGACGGTGTGAAACGTATCGGCGTCCATGACCGCGCGGAAATGAAGAATCTGAGCAAGCATTGCATCAAGTGGGTTAATTTGCCTCTCCCTTTACCTCCCGCCGGGATCTTCGCCAGGGCGGGCGCCCTGATGCGCGTGACCCCCGTTCTCCTTGCCCAGGATGGACTTCTGTACCGCTCAATTCTCAAGAAATGGGGAACGGCGGGTATGAACCAGGTGTCCATAGAAATGGGCGATGCACCGATAAAAAACTGGGACGGTTCAAATGTAGATTTCCCCCTGGAAAAGTCCCGGAAGATCAGCCCGGCAATCATCAGGGAAAGGGAGATCATGAAATACCACTGTTACTCCTGCCCCCTTGGATGCGGGGGCATAAGTGCCGCGACGGGAAAGTACGCCCGAATCCACAAGCCCGAGTATGAAAGCATTTTGGCGCTCGGCGCCCTATGTATGAACGAAGACCTGGACAGCGTATATTACTTGAATGAGCTGCTCAACCGGGCGGGAATGGATACGATCTCTGCCGGCGGTACGGCGGCGTTCGCCATCGAATGTTACGAAAAAGGTATCCTTACCGGCGGGGATACGGATGGGCTCGAGTTGAAATGGGGGAATACGGAGGCACTGGTCGCCCTCATCAAGAAAATGATACGCCGAGAGGGAATCGGCGATCTCCTGGCCGACGGGGTGAAAATAGCGGCCGAAAAAATCGGCAAGGGTTCGATGGAGTACGCCATCCAGGCGGGGGGGCAGGAGCTGCCGATGCACGACGGTAGGAACGACCCGGGATTCAACGTTCACTACAGCCTTGAACCGGCGCCGGGCAAGCACACGACGGGGGCACACCTGTATTACGAGATGTTTCAGCTGTGGAAAAAGCTGAAAGATCTGCCGAATCCGGGCCTTTTCATCACGAAAGACGGCAAATTCGAGATCGATGAAGACAAGGCGCGGGCCGCCGCTGCCTGCAGCACGTTCATGAGCCTCGCTAATGCCGCGGGAATGTGCCTCTTCGGTCTCTTCCTGGGGGCGACCCGTATACCGACATTCGAGTGGCTGAACGCGGCTATGGGGAGGCAGTGGTCGCCGGAAGAATACATGGTCATCGGCGAGCGTATCCATACCCTGAAGCAGGCCTTCAATGTCAAGCACGGTATAGAATCGAGGGACAATTTCGCGAGCGGCCGGGCGCTCGGCGTGATTCCCCAGCAAGAAGGCGCCAACAAGGGGCGATCCGTTGACATTGAAAAACACGCACCGCTCTATTGGAAACAGTTCGGGTGGGATACGGAGACCGGGAAACCGAAACCCGAAACCCTACGGAAGCTGGGAATAGAGTAAAAAGGGAAATCAAATGTCTTACAAAATCATGGAAGCGTGTAACGGTTGCGGGGCATGTGTTCGCCTATGTCCGGCAGACGCCGTTTCGGGGGAGAGGAAGAAGCTTCACGTCATAGCCGAAGATCTGTGCATCGAGTGCGGCGCCTGTGGCAGGATATGCCCCCGGGCCGCCGTGTTGAACGGAGGCGGAATGGTTTGTGTCGCGGTCAAACGATCCGAGTGGCCCAAGCCGGAACTGGTGATCGAGGAGTGCACGGCCTGCGGTATATGCGTTGACGCCTGTCCCGTGGGCTGCCTGCAGTTTTTGGGAATGCCCGTGGAAAGTGGCGGCCACGTCTATCCTTGTCTCAAAGACTCGAGGGCATGCATAGGCTGTGGTTTCTGTAGCATTGAATGCCCTTCTGACGCCTTAGTGATGAAACGACCCGTGAAGTCCGCGGGTTCTTGATTTGTTGGAAAAAGCCGAGTGCCGTCATTATGACGGGGTGGGCTCATGTAAGTCAATCGTAGAAAAAATCGTGCGGGATTTGGAGGGGGACCATGACACTTACGATCACATCTAAATTGCCTCTCAACGACGGAATGGCCGTTCCGCGCTTCGGCCTGGGGACCTTTTTGTCCGAGCCTGGCAACCAGACGAGAGACGCCGTGCTTTGGGCGCTCGAGGCGGGGTACCGCCACATTGACACGGCCCGGATTTATGGGAACGAGGAGGACGTTGGGCGGGCCGTTCGAGAAAGCGGAATCCCACGGGGGGAGATCTACGTTACCACGAAGGTCTGGAACGATGACCAGGGGTACGACTCGACGCTGCGGGCCTGTAATGAAAGCTTGGAACGTCTGGGCATGGACTATGTCGATTTGTATCTCATTCATTGGCCCGTGCCCGGCTTGAGAGGCGATACCTGGAAGGCGCTGATCGAGCTTCGAAAAATGGGCAAGACACGATCAATAGGCGTAAGCAACTATATGATCAGGCACCTCGATGAGCTGCTTTCTCAATCCGATGTGACACCGGCAGTCGACCAGGTGGAAATAAGTCCCTTTATGCAACGCAGGGAGCTCACCGCTTACTGCCGTGAAAAAGGGATGGTTGTCGAATCATACAGCACCTTGGGCCGGGGACAGAGGGTCAACGACGAAAGGTTGGCCGCCATCGGCAAGCCGTACGGGAAAACACCGGCACAGGTGGCCCTTCGCTGGGCCCTGCAGTCGGACTTGGTCGTCATTCCGAAATCGGTGCACAAGGAACGGATCTACGAAAACGCCGCCATATTCGATTTCGAGCTTTCCGACGCCGACATGGAAAAGATAGCCGGTTTCGACGAAAACGCCTCCGTCCTTCCACCCTCGTGGGACCCGGAAACGTCGGACAAGTGGAGATAGTAAAAGCTTCAGCCCTTGCGGTCCGGAAAATCACCCTGAAAACAGGCAGGCGCTTGGTGTTGATAAACCCAGCCCAATGCGGGAGGGATTCGTTTTTATTAATTCTTTAGGAGGAGGAAAAACATGAAGAAAACGGTAGACTTTTCATTGGATGGAAAAATCGCTTTGGTGACGGGGGCAAGCAGGGGAATAGGCGAGGCCATATCCATGACATTGGCGGATTACGGCGCTGAGGTTATTCTTGTAAGCCGGAAGCTCGATGCCCTCAAGGAGGTGGCGGGCAAGATCGAGGAGGCGGGCGGCAAGGCCGTACCCATAGCCAGCCACGTGGGCAAACCCGAGCAGATACGAGAACTGTTCGATCAAGTGAGGGAGAGGTTCGGAAAGCTGGACATCCTGGTGAACAACGCCGCCACGAATCCATATTTCGGTGAGATGCTGGGGGCGGACGAGGGTGTCTGGGACAAGACTAACGACGTAAACCTGAAGGGACCGTTCTTCATGATCCAGTACGCGGCGAAGCTCATGGCCGAAAACGGCGGTGGTTCGATCGTGAATGTCTCTTCGGTGAACGGGATCAGCCCCGCCCTGTTCCAGGGGATTTATTCAATCACCAAGGCAGGAGTTATCAACATGACGAAGGGTTACGCGCAGGAACTGGCGGACAAGAACATCAGGGTCAATGCCCTTCTGCCGGGACTTACAAAGACCAAGTTCGCCGAGGCGCTTTTTACCAACGAAGACATATACAATGAAGCCCTTGCCAAGGTTCCCATGAAACGCCACGCCGTTCCCATGGAAATGGCCGGCGCGGTGCTTTACCTCGTATCCGACGCCTCTTCCTATACAACGGGGACCTGTATCGTCTGTGACGGGGGCATGTTGATATAAAAACGGGATGTTCGTTTCCAAAATCTCTTTTCTCGCATTCCGGGCGGGGAAGTTCGATAAGCCTGCCCGGAAACGGGTCGGCGGGAATCGGGGAAGTATTCCATAACGCCGGATGCTCCGCCGAGGGGATCAAATCCGGCCCGTGCCTCCGGCGCGGCAAGGATTCCGGATTTATGCGGTTGTGTGAGGATCGTGATTCCATGGGCCCGCCGCGTCATGAAAGGCGGACCTATCTGCATCCACCGGCGGGGTTTTCAGAAAACCGGCACGGGTTTACGCGGTAACGTCCTCTCTTGAGGTTTCTCTGAGAAAACAGCGGGGATCTTCGGCGAGGTAGTCGCCGGTGTAAGCGTGCGCCCGTCCGCGACAGCCTCCGCAGACGGTACGGTAACGGCAGTCGCCGCAGAGACCTTTCAGTGTTTCTTCACGCCGCCTGAGGTTTTGAAACAACTCGGATTCATGATAGATCTCGTAGAAACTTTTCTCGCGGACCGATCCACCGCTCACCTCGACGAAGGGACAGGGCCAGACATTTCCGTCGGCCTTGATGTACACGAAGCCTCGGCCGGCAGAGCATCCATGGAACACCTTTCCCGCCAGGTCAAGCTTGAAGCCGTCGCGGATACCCCCCCTTTCCAAGAGGTAAGGCCAGTACTGGGGACCCGCAACGGGTTCGATGATCATGGAGGATTGTTTTTGTTTTTCTGAAATCAGCTTGCTGAGATGTTTGTTGGCGCTTTTCTTGAGGGTCGCCGTTTTTATTTTCTGTCCCCGTCCCACGGCCACCAACTGATACATGAGCATAATTCCCGCGCCGCATTTATCGGCAAAATCGATCAATTCAGGCAGGTTTTCCATGTTGTATTCCATGGCCGTGGTGTTGATCTGGAGAAGTATGCCCACTTTTTTCGTGGCTTCGATGGCACGCATTGCAAGGTCAAATGCATCGGGTCGGTTTCGTATACTGTTGTGGATTTTGGGATCGGAGGCGTCCACGCTTATGGCGTTACAGACGACGCCGTGATCTTTCAGCTTAAAGGCGGTCTCCTCGTCGATGAGGGTTCCGTTCGTGGCGAGAATGTTTGCGAGCCCCGCCTGTTGTGAATGGCGCAGGAGTTCATAGATGTCGGGTCGAACCAATGGTTCTCCGCCGGTGTACACCAGTGTTCGGAATTCGGACTCCGCGGCGATCATGTCTATCAGTTTTTTGCCTTCATCGGTGGTAAGTTCCCCGGGAGCGGCCTTGCCGCTCACGGCGTGGCAGTGGATGCACCTCAGGTTGCAGGCGCCGGTGACCTCCCATACCGGATGCCCGGGATATCCGATGCACCCCATTCCAAGGGCGCCGTTCGCCACAGGCATTGACGGCAGGCCGTGGCGGACAAGCCAGTGGGGAAACCGGCGCCAACCATTTAGGTATCCCATGAGCAATGTGCTTCCCGCCTGCCTCAAGAGAAGGGAGGGCGGGTTGAAGAATTTTTTTGCCTGTCTGTTTTTTTTCATAATGCGTATGCCAGGAGGTACGAGATGGAGACCCCGAGGTTAACGACTATGGTAAGGCCGCACAATAGTTCCAGCCTCCCCGGATCGTCGTAAAGGTTCCGCTTCACGGTCGTTGCGCAGTAAAGGTCGATTGCAACGACAGGCAGAGCGAACCAGACCACTTTAAAAGGAACCCCAAAAAAAGGGGACAACAACATGGTAATGGAGACCAGGAGAGCCGCCGCGATGTAAAGCGTTCTACCTCCTTCTTTGCCCAGGCGGCAGAGCAGATTTTTTTTCCCCGAGATCATGTCCGCTTCATAATCAGGAAATTCGTTGAGAAGGATGACGTTGAAGATTGAGAGGCCGACGGGAAGAGATATCCAGTGGATAACCGGAAAGACGGTTCCCGCTTGTATGTAGCAGGCCGCGGCAATGGGAAGCCACCCGAAACAGAAACCTATGAACAGTTCGCCGACGCCCCGCTTGACCAGGCGGATCGGTTCGGTGGAATAGAAAAAACCCGGCAGGGCGCCCATGAAACCGAGGGCAAGCGTCCAGGGCCCGGTTTGATAGACGAACCGGAGAATGATCCCTATCGCCAGGGCTGCTGAAAGGCTGATGACGCTTGTATAAAGCGGTACGGCAGGCGGCATTTTCCCCGATGGCATCACGCCGGAACCACCGGCGAAAGGGTTTTTGTGAATGCCGGCGGAGATGGAATCCTCTTTCCGGTCGAAATATTCGCCGGCATGATAGGTGGAAAGCATTATGAGGATGACGGCCGCCACGCCCAGAAGAAATATTTCCAGGTTAAAGACCTGCCCCAGGCGAAAGGCCAGGAGGGTTCCCAACAGGAAGGGGATGACGCCCACGAGATGGAAAGGGAGGCGGGACAGGGCGATCCATCCCCCGATCATTTTTCCCGCCGAATGCACCGCCGGTTGGGTTCCCGTCATATTGGTCTCCGTTTTCTTCCGATGTCGCCCGGAGGCACATACCACAAGTTTCTCCTTTTGTCATCGTCTTGAACGGTGATCAGCGGAAAATAATTGAGCGAAACCCTCCCGTGAAGGGAATTGCCGTGTAAATTTATGGTATCGAAATGAACCGGAAGCGGCTTCGTGGCTCGTCGGAGCGGCATCCATCTCGGCGTACCTGTGAGTAAGGGCGAAAGACGCGAAGAACAGGCCTTCCCGCCTTATTTTGTCACCTGCATTTGCCGACGGCGCCGGGTTTGCATCGTCGCCCGTCGACCCAAGTCACCCCTTCCAGGGCTGTTCCCTGGAGACTCGCCCCGTGGAGGTTCGCTCCGCGCAGGTTCGCCCCTCTCAGGTCAGCCCCGTCGAGAACAGCCCCTCGCAGGTCCGTCCATGCCATGTTCGCTCTCCGAAGGTCGGCCCCGCTCAAGTCGGCCCCGCTGAGGTCGGCGCCCGGCATCCTTCCTGCGTCTCTGTACTCCCAGGCGTGAAGGCGGCTTATGGCGGGTATCTTTGGGTCATCTCCGGCAAGATAGGCGTCCCGGAGATCTGCATTTCTCAGATTGGCGCCGCTGAGGTTGGTTTCTTCGAGATGAACCCAGCCGTAATAGGCTCCTCGAAGGTCCGCCCCGACAAGCTTTGCTTCCTCCATGTCCGCCTTGACGAGGTTGCACCATGCCAGACAGGCGCCGCTGAGATCGGCACCTCGAAGGACAGCACCGGACAGGTCCGATGTCTTCAGGTCCGCCCCTGACAGATCGACACCTTGCAGATCGGCCCCGCTGAGATCGCACCCCCTGCAGATACGGCTGTTTTTGGCCGTTTCCACGTGTCTCGGATCGAAGGAATAAGCCCGATCGCCCGTTGCCAGCAGGAAAAGGGCGGCGGTTGCCATCGCCAAGAGAGTCTTCACTGAGTCCTTTTTCATTTTACAATACTTTTCTAAATGTCGTTTGCGATGTTTGTCGATCGCTCCATGGCCTGCTTGCCGCGCTCGGTGTCAACCGGGAACAAATTCGGCGTCCCTGATTTCCTTGAGTTTCAAGGCCTCAACGGGGCAGACAACGGTACAAACGCCGCAACCGAGACACTTTTCGGCATCGACGGCCGCAACGTCACCAGCCATGGACAGCGCGTCGAAGAAACAGCGCTCCAGGCACGCTTCACATCCGGTGCATAAATCATCATCGACGACGGCAAGGTAACGGCTCGGCGAGACCCACTTTTTCGGTCCTTCCATCACCGCCCAGTTGAGGCAGCAGTCGTTGCAGCAATTGCAGATTACGTGTCCAACCGATTTGCTATTGTCGACGCAATGGACGAGACCCTCCTCCTCGCACAGCTTGAGAATTTCAATGGCCTCTTCCTTTGTCAGTTGTCGTCCGGTTCCACGTTCTATATTGTACTCCGCCGCCCTGTCTACCTGCATGCAAACTTCCAGGGGTTTCCCGCATGATCCGTCGATGACCCGGCACGAGCATTTAGTGACAGACAGAGTTTGAGCATCGTCGATTATTTTGGCGATGTCGTCGTAAGGCATGATCCTGGCTTCCGGTTCGATGTATTCATTAACCGGAACGACCCTCATGATGGACTTGGGCATCATGTCCATCACTTTCCCTCCGTATGCGGGCCATTCCGTTTTCATGTATTTCTTCCAAAGGTCAAGGACGGACCGCGAAATGCCGGGCGTAAGCACCGTGGAGTCATGCATCTGAGGTATGCTGCGCACACGGTAATACCTGGTTGAATCGGCTTTTTTCGACTTAAAGATCAAGCCCCGCATGAAGAGCGATTCCAGGGCCTCTTCGACCTCGCCTTTGGGGTAGCCCGATCTTTCCGCGATCTCTTCCGCGGTGCCGGGAGGCGCCGCGGCCAAAAGGATTTTCGCTTCGTCTTCATTGACGAGGGCCTGAAAAATTTGTTGAACGAGAGTCGATTCCCCGGCTCCTATTGCCTCAGCCAGTTGTCGATAGAGATCCAGGTCAGACATCGTTTCTCTCCTTTCATTGTTTTTTTGAAGTATCGAAGAAAAAAAGCGGTATGTCAAATGCAAAGGAGCCCCGGCCGCTCAGCCCTTCAACATTATCGCGACGACGCTTGCGATGGTTGCGTTTTGCTGGTAATCCTAAAGTATATGGATGTTCGAGAGCTTGAGTTAAGACTTCCTTTTCGAGAGATGCGGCGTGTCAGTCCCGGTACAGTCCATAGGATTATAGAGGGGTGTAAGGAACCAGGCCGTCATGCATGAACTGCCGATTACCGAAAGAATTCTGAAAATCGTACTGAAACATGCCGAGAGGAATGCCGTGAGCAAGGTACTCACGATCCGCCTGGGTGTCGGTTCTTTGAGCGACCTGGAAGATGATTGGCTTCAGCATTATTTTAATTACCTCGGCAAAGGAACCGTTGCCGAGGGGGCAAGACTCGACATCGAGCGTCTTCCCGCACGCGCCCTGTGCGATGCCTGTTCGAAAACCTTTGACGTTCCAAAAGGCGGGATCAGGGGAATGAAATGTCCTGCCTGTGGAGGTGGGAACGCCACGCTCCTGTCGGGTCGCGAATACTTTATCAAAGAAATGGAGGTCCTCTGATGGACGAAATACGACTCATCGAAGTAAAGGAAGATATTCTCGCGGACAACAACAGGCTTGCCGACGAACTGAGGACCCGCCTGAAGGAGAAAGGCACGCTGCTGATCAACATCATGTCTTCGCCCGGTTCGGGAAAGACGAGCCTGATATTGAAAACCATCGACGCACTGGGTGAAGACATCAGGCTGGGCGTCATAGAGGCGGACATCGAGTCTAAAGTGGACGCGGAAAAGGTTTCGCTGCGGGGCGTCCCGGTCGTTCAGATACGCACGGGGGGGTTTTGTCACCTGGACGCGAACATGGTCAACCAGGGTCTCGAGGCCATGGAACAGCACACCGTTGACGTCCTCATGATCGAAAACGTGGGAAACTTGGTCTGTCCCGCGGAATTTGACACCGGGGCCCACAAGAACGTCATGATCCTGAGCGTCCCCGAGGGGGACGACAAGCCTCTCAAGTATCCCCTCATGTTCAGTGTCTGCGATGTTCTTCTGATAAATAAGATCGATTACCTTGCCTTGGCTGATTTTGACGGTGAGGCGCTCCGCCGGCACGTTTTCGCCCTCAATCCCACCATAAAGATATTCGAGGTGTCCTGTAAGACAGGCGAAGGCATTCCTGATTGGGCCGCCTGGCTCAGGGAACAGCGGGAGGCCTTCGTGAAGGAATGGTCTTGAGATATCGGTGGAATCCTTGTCTTTCTTCGACAAAATGGACTTTCCGCTTGGGCGTTTAGCGCAAGTTATATTTGCGGATATTCCAAGCTCTGAGTAAGGGAATTCCCGGCTGCCCGCAAGGGGAAATATCATTGACAAGCCCACTTAATGCATTTTATACAACCAATTGACAGATTTCTTAAATCGGTCTTTTACTTGAAAGCATTGATGACAACATCTTGACTCGGATGATGACAGCGACAGGATGCCACGTCGATCAACATTCGTAATAATTTACGAAGCTTGATTCCATTTCGGTATGCTATCGCTTCGGTATGCTATCGCTCTGAAATCTCCGGGGAATTCCTGTTGTTCGATCATGAGCCGGGAAAAAGATGTAAAGGATGAGCACCTTGGGGTTTGCAATTTGTTTATTCATTTTGCTTGTTTTTTTGGCCGGCCGAAGCGTCCATTGGGGCTATGTGCCGGTACACGAGGAGGTGTGCAATGAAAAGAGAAAAAACAGCAAAGAATGAAATGTTGACGAGAAGAAATTTTCTGAAGGCAACGGGAGGAGCGACCTTGGCCGGAGTCGCGGCGGGGACGCTTCTTGCCGATTCCCGCAAGGCCTTCGGTGCCACCACGATGCCTGAAAAATGGGACAGGGAAGTGGACGTTGTAGTAGTCGGTGCGGGCGGCGCCGGTTTCGCCGCGGCGATCGAGGCGGCCGAGAAAGGTGCCGAGGTTGAGCTCCTCGAGAAAACACCAGTCATCGGCGGGAGCAGTATTATTTGCGGCGGCGCCCTCTGTTTCGCGGGAACCGATATGCAGAAAGCGGAGGGGATCAAGGATTCCAATGAGTTGCTCTATGAAGACCTCATGAAGGTGGGGGAAAACAAGAATATCCCCGCACTTGTCAAGACATATGTCGATCATCAGTTGGAGACTTACGAGTGGTTGAAAAAACTGGGCGTTAATTTTTTCAAGTTGGGGATTGCAAGTGGCATGAGCGTTCCACGCGGACACTACGTGAAACCCGGTGATGTTCTGAAGATCCTCAATGACAAGGCAAAAGCAGGCGGAGTCAAGCTGGTTACCAGGACGCCCGCTCGGAGGCTTGTCATGGATGAAAAGAACGGAAAAATCAGGGGAGTTATCGCCGAGAGCAGGGGTAAAGAAGTCAGCTATGGTGCGAAAAGGGGTGTTGTCCTGGCCTCGGGAGGGTTTTCCCTGAACAAGGATCTCCTGGAAAAATTCGTTCCACCTATGGCCAACGCGAAGGTAATCAACGGACTGGGAAACGAGGGTGACGGTCTGAAGATGGCATGGGCGTATGGCTCCGATATTCAGGATATGCCTTATATCAAGGCCACCTTTGGATTCACGCTCGATCCGAAAACCATCGCCGAGGACTTCGCATTGATCTTCTACCAAGGGGCGATTATCGTGAACAAGGAGGGGAAACGGTTTGTCGACGAGTCAAAATCGTACAAGCTCGTTGGTGATGCGGCCCTTGTGCAGCCCGGCGCCATGGGGTTTCAGATATTTGACTCGATGATCAGAGAAAAAGGGATGTCCGATCCATTGGGGCGGACCGCCGGGTTGGAAGAGCGTGGTCTCATTTATTCCGCACCTACGTTGAAGGAACTTGCCGAGAAGATAGGTGTCCCCTCCGATACCCTTGAAGAAACGGTCAAGACCTACAATGTCGACGTGGAAAAGGGCATGGATTCACAATTCGGAAGGAAGGCACTTGTTGCGAGCTTCGGCAAGCCCGTGAAGATAGAAAAACCGCCCTTCTATGCCTTTCCATCGACCGCGGCTATCCTTGGTACCTACGGTGGTATTTTGATCAACGAGAAAACCCAGGTGATCGATGTGTTCGGTGACGTGATTCCGGGTTTGTACGCGGCTGGAGAAATTATCGGGGGAGTGCACGGTGCCGCCTACATGACGGGAACCGCCTTCGGCAAGGCACTTATATTCGGCAAGCTGGCCGGAAGCGAGATCCTTCGATAGGATAAAAAAACAGGATTTGTTATATGTAAAGACAGATGATTATTAAGCGTCATCACTTCCGACGGAAGTTTCCGGCTCAATTTAAGCTAATTTTTAGGTGATCTTGAAAGATGACACCCTTGAGTGGAGGAGATGCGGTATGATTAAAGAAAAGAACCACCGGAAATGAACTGACAAGAAGAAGTTTCCCCAAGGCAGCGGGAGGCAAGGCGCCGACCGGGGATCACGGCGGCCCATTGCCGGCCGGACCGCAAGAGGCCTTCGCCGCCGACATGCCGGATAAATGTGATTTCGCCTTTCTCCGGGTGGCGGGATGTGAACGTAGGCTGGGTGTTTGCGAATTTATTGATAGTTTTTAAAGCAAAATAAGCCGTATTTTAAATGATGAGTACTATGAACAATGACAAGGCTCTGAAGGGGTCGGAAACTTGTGAGGCGAGGTTTTCTAAAGGCGACGGATGGGGCCGCGGTGACCAGTGTGGCATCAGGAGCGTTGCTCGCAGTCAGAATGGAACTTGAGTAAAATAGGAACTCTAGATAGCGATGGGGAGGGTTACATCTTCCCGCCGCCTCTCTAACATCACGGTATCGCTTAATATCTACACCGGTTCGTGCCGGTTTACCCGTGGAGGCGCCTATGAAAGACAATCGGATACATATGAGAAGATGGAGGGTGGCACGGAGTTGTTTCGTCATCCTTGCGGTGATTATTTCTTTAGCGTTCTTTCATGTCGAAGCCGGTGTAAAGGATTCATCCTGGGCAGCGGAACCCGAGCGTCTGATGACAGTGCGGGGCGGAGACTGTGCAGCCTGTCACGGGAGCGACGATAAGCTGTCCGAGGGGCACCTGGATACGAAAGGGATGAGTCTAAAGCAGTGCCTTGCATGTCACGGGAAAGACGATCCGGCACTAACCAACACGCTGCCCTTGAGCCATACGCATCTGCTCAGCGGAGTCACCTGCAAGGCCTGTCACGGAGATGCGGATCCGCCCGAGTTCGTTGGCATCGACAAGTGCGTCACTTGTCATGATCTCGGTGAATTGGTGAATGCCACGGCTGGACACAGTGAGGCCAATCCCCATGATTCTCATTACGGTCCCGAGTTGGATTGCGATCTGTGTCACCATGTTCATTCAGAGTCCGAGAATTTTTGCAATCAATGTCACGATTTTAGTTATGTCGTACCTTCACCGATCTTGAAACCAGGCAAGGCGTCCGTCGGGGTTGAACCAGCCGAACAAACCGAGGAAAAAAAAAGTGAAACGGTAACGGAAAATGCAAAGCAGGAACAAAATTGCCTGTCCTGTCATGGGAAGCCCGAATACGGCGAAAAGTTTGCGCAGTCGGCTCACGGGGTTCTGGCCTGCTCAACCTGTCACAGGGGCATCGATGACATAACTGCCCACATGAAAAAGGAGGAGAAACCTGCGCTTACGGACTGTGCGGGCTGTCACCGCGAGATCGCCGGGCTGTACGAGAATGACGTGCATTTTCTGCGGGGCGGGATGTCCTGTGTCGACTGCCACGGTGATATCCATGTCCGCGTTAAGGATGAAGGCGTCTCAAAAAGAGCGGTCATAAAGCGATGTACAACCTGTCATGACGAGGAGACCTACTCTTTCCTGGGGCATGGGAACGCCGTTTTGGGTGGAAACGAAGACGCGGCGGCCTGTTCTGACTGTCACGGACTCCATGGCATACCGGCGTATGACGATACAGAGGGGGCGCAGAGATGGAAGCGCGAGGCATACACGATTGCCTGTATATCGTGCCACGACGATTCGGAATTGGTTGAACGGAACGACCTCAATCCCTTTGTAACGGCAGGATATTTAAACACCTACCACGGCAAGGTATTCAATCTCGGTTTCCCGGAGCAGGTGGCCGGGTGCCCCGATTGCCATAAAAGCCACAACATCCTACCCCAAGACGACCCGCGATCGGCAATCCATCCGAACAACCTGGAAAAAAGTTGCGCCCGGTGTCACAAGGGATTTCATCAGCGATTCTTGTCGTTTTATGCCCATCCCGATCCCGACGATCGGTCGAACTATCCGATTCTATACTGGGCTAATGTCTTCATGATCGTCCTCTTGGCCTCGGTTTTCATTTTTTTCTGGACGCATATAGCTCTGTGGTGGAGAAAGGCCTACTGGGAAAAATGGCGGCAAAGGACGTCAGTCGAAAGAGAGACCTCCTCCGAAGAAGACGTGGTGTACGTCAGGCGTTTTTCGTGGCGTGATCGGATAATGCATCTGCTGCTGATCTTTTCCTTTTTCATGCTTGTCATGACAGGGTTCCCGCTCAAGTACCACGATGCTCCATGGGCGGTTGTTTTGCTCGGTCTTTGGGGTGGTCCGGAAGCGGCCGGATTTCTTCACAGGTTTGCTGCTGCCGTACTGTGGGGGCTCTTCCTTTATACATGCTGGCTGAGTCTGCGCTTTCTCTTCCCCGGCGGCCGGGTAAAGGGTTGGACGGGCAGACTGTTTGGGCCGGAATCGCTGTTTTTCAATTTGAAGGACTGGGAAGATCTCAAGGGGATGTTTCGATGGTTCTTTGGGAAAGGGGAGATGCCGCGCTTCGAACGATGGACCTACTGGGAAAAATTCGATTTCTTTGCTGTCTTTTGGGGAATGTTCGTGATCGGTCTCTCCGGGTTGATCCTGTGGTTTCCCGAAAAATCATCCTATATCTTGCCTGGTTGGATGATAAACATGGCGGTGGTGCTCCATTCTGAAGAGGCGTTTTTGGCGGCGATCTTTATTTTCACCGTTCACTTTTTCAACAATCATCTTGTGCCCAACAAGTTTCCCCTTGAACCGAACATTTTCACGGGGCGGTACAGCATATCGGCACTGAAAAAGGAGCGTCCCGAGGAGTACGAGAGAATAATAGCCGAGAATCGCCTGGAGGAACTCAAGACCGAGCCGCCGGGCCCGCTCTGCCGTTTTGCATCGGCTGTTATCGGGATCGCATCGGTTTTGCTTGGTTTGTTGCTGACCGTTCTGATTTTCTGGGCGGCTCTTTGCTGGTAATTGAGAAATAAACACCGTCAAGAAAAGGCATGAACAAGTTACTGGTTGAGACTGAGGCAGGGAGAGTGTTCTTCCCCTGCCTCAGTTTGTCATGACAGGCGAAGAAACTTGGTTTTTTTGACCAACAGGCCCCGGTCTTGAGAATCCCGCCTGCCGTCTTTCCCTGAGATTGAAAATGTTACACGAGAATTTTTTTACAACAAAGAGCTGACACACTTCATCATGAAGAAAATTTTAAAAGCCCTGGCCTCGGTAAAACTGACGCTTTTTCTTTTTCTGGCGCTGGTTGTGATCTGCGTTCTCGGGACCCTGGTACCCCAGGGACTTCCCGTGGAACATTACAGGGAAGCGTACGGTCCGGGCATGGCATCTTTCATCGAATTTTTTCATATCTACGACCTGTACCGTTCATGGTGGTTCACCGTCCTTCTTTTTTTCTTCGCCGTCAACATCGCGGCCTGTGCGGCAAGATGGGCGCCCGGCATTCTCAAGCGTGCCTTTTCACAGGACAAAATAGGAGACGGCGGGGTATTTGAAAACGCTCCCGTAAAGAGGAGCTTTAAGGGTTTCAACGAAGTAGAGCATGATGTGGAGCAGGCCCGTTCGCTAATTCAATCTGTCGTAGGCAAACCGAAGGTAATGAGCCGGGATGGAAAAACTTACCTGTTCGCTGAAAAAGGGCGCTATGCGCGGGTTGGAGTGGTCGCCGTCCATGTCAGCATTCTCGTGATTCTCGGTGGAGGATTGGTTGGTTCAATTTGGGGGTTCAGCGGACAGATGAAGATCGTCGAGGGATCGTGGTCAAACAGGATAGAACTTTCGGGCGGGGGGACCAAGACCCTTCCCTTCGCCTTGGCCTGCGACGAGTTTTCCCTTTCTTTTTATGAAAACGGCATGCCCCGCGAATATCGGTCTGAAGTGGCGATCCTCGAAAATGGAGAGAGGGTTCTCTCCGCAACTATCAGGGTAAACGAGCCTTTGAAGTATGGGGGCTTGAAGTTCTGCCAGGCGACCTACGGGATAGCCGAGGCGACTGGTTTTGTGATAGCTGTCGCGGACGAGGGCGATGGAGATGAGAACTTCCTGGTCCTGGAGCTGATGAAAAAGGTTCCCTTGCCGGGCAACGAGGTCTCGGTTGCGGCGGCCCGGTTCGCTCCCGATTTACAGGGGAGGGGCCCTGCCTTGATGGCTGTACTGATCCGCCCTGGGATGCCCCATGACATATTTTGGATTATACAAGGCGAACCGATCAGTCACGGCGGATACATCTTCGATTTCAAGGATTTCGAGGTTCGATTCTATACAGGCATACAGGTGAGCGGTGATCCCGGTGTTCCACTGGTCTGGACAGGGTTTTTCATGATTCTGGCAGGTTTCACCGTTTGTCTGTCGGGTCCCCATCGGCGGGTCTGGGTGCGGATTACTCCGTCGGAAGAGGGTGGAAACATCTTGATTGCCGCCGATCCCGGCAGGAACAGAAAAGGATTCGAGGAACGCCTCGACGAAGCGTGTCGGGTGGCCTTTGCCGAGGGACTTCATGGATGATACCTATCTTATCAGCATAACGACATTTGTATATTTCGCCGCCGCGCTTATTTATACTGTCTCCACCGTGTTCGGACGTCGGCGGGTGGAACGGTTTGCAACTGTTGTAGCGGCGGCCGGATTCATTATCCATACCGGGGCAATAATCACACGGTGGGCCCTGTCACACCGCATGGGAATCGGACACGTTCCATTGGCGAACTTTTACGAGTCGCTGGTCTTTTTCTCGTGGTCCCTCGCCGTGGTGCTCCTATGTGTACAAGTAAGGTACAAAAACGGGGTTATAGGCGCCGTTATCTCTCTTTTTGCCTTTATTCCCCTGGCCTATGCCTCCCTCTCAGGGGCGGTGGACACGCGCATACAACCGTTGATCCCGGCACTGCAAAGCAACTGGCTTATAAGTCACGTGATCAGTGCCTTTCTTGCCTACGCCTGCTTTGCAGCTTCCTTTGCCGCCGCCGTGCTCTATCTCTTTGCAAGTAAGCCGCGAGGCCGCATTGCCGCATACCTTCCTCCCCCGAAGTTCTTTGACGAACTTGCCTACAGGTTCGTATCCATTGGTTTTCCACTCCTGACATTGGGAATTATAACAGGTGCCGTATGGGCCGATGCGGCCTGGGGCAGGTACTGGGGGTGGGATCCCAAGGAAACGTGGTCGCTCATAACATGGATGATCTACGGCGCCTACATCCACGCCGGCCTGGTGAGGGGCTGGAGGGGAAAGCCGATGGCCCTCATCTCGATCGCAGGTTTTGTGGCGGTTATCTTCACTTATCTGGGGGTGAACTACGTACTCTCGGGACTTCACAGTTATATTTAATTTAACCGAGGACTTTTTAGAGTCTGCAAATCAAAGAGTTAGGAGGTTCAACCATGATTGGAAAGAAATTATTTGTTTTGGTTGCGATACTCACCTTTGTCATGGCTGGTCAGGCGCCGGTTGTAGCCGAGACGACATCAACGGACGTCGTTGTCGTGGGTGCGGGTGCCGCGGGATTGGCTGCGGCCGTCACGGCCGCCGAAGGAGGCGCGAAGGTCGTTTTGCTGGAAAAGATGCCTACAGTCGGCGGAACGACCAACTTTGCCGAAGGTGTCTTTGCAGTTGAAAGCCGCCTGCAGCGGGAAAAAAATATCGCTTGCAGCCGCGACGATTTATTCAAATACCTGATGGAATACACTCACTGGCGCGCCAACGCCCGGCTGGCCCGGGCTTTCATCGATAAGTCCGCGGAAACCATCGAGTGGCTGGAGGATCGAGGCGTTGTATTCAAAGAGCCGGCGGCCAATTATCCCGGCGGTCTCATGACGTGGCATATCGTGGAAGGGCGCGGCAAG
Source organism: Syntrophobacterales bacterium (assembly GCA_018433345.1). GTDB lineage: Bacteria > Desulfobacterota > Syntrophia > Syntrophales > UBA2210 > MLS-D. The sequence continues at coordinate 32,234 of JAHDRK010000036.1, forward strand.
TCGCTGGCTCAGGCACTTTATGACAGGGCCAGGGAAAAAGGCGTGACGGTTATGCTCAGGACAGCCGGTAAAGAGTTGATAAAGGACGATGACGGCCGCATCTCCGGGATCATTGCTGAAGGCGCCGGCGGCAAAAAAATCAAAATCGACAGTAGGGTCGTAATCATTGCCACCGGTGGATACATCAACAACAAGGAAATGTTGGATAAATATACGGCCTTTGGCAGAGACATCATCCCGGTGGGTAATGTCGGCAAAAACGGCGAGGGCATCCTGATGGCCTGGGCGGCGGGCGCCGACGAATTCGGCACGGAGGTGCTGCAGCTTTATCGCCCCGGCATCCCCGGGGAGGGTCCGGAATCGCACCTCAACGCTCCCGCCCGTCAGCCCTATCTCTGGGTAAACAAGCTGGGAGACCGTTTCTGCGACGAAAGCATTATCTTCTCATGGCCCTTTGCGGGTAACGCCCTTGCCAACCAGCCCGGACGCGTCATGTATGTCATTATCGATGAGAACACGAAAAAGTACATGATAGAAAAAGGCATCGATGTGGGCGTGGGTGTGATGGTTCCCGTGGCTACCAAGCTGACCAACCTGGAGAGCGATATAAAACGCGGCCTTGATAAGGGCTTTGTTTTCGCGGCCTCTTCCATAGGAGAACTTGCGGAAAAAATCGGAGCGCCGCCGGCGCGACTACAGGCCACCGTGGAGGAGTACAACAAGATGGCCGATCAAAACAAGGATACCCTTTTCGCTAAAGATCCCAAATACCTTCAGCCGGTCAGGACGGCCGACTTTTACGCCTTTAAAGCCGTTCCTTTCGCCTTGGGCACCCTCGGCGGTATTAAGATCAATCATAAAACCGAGGTCTTGGACAAAGGCCAAGAGGCTATCCCAGGTTTGTACGCCGTTGGGAACGACGCGGGAGGCATGTACGGCGACAGCTACGACGTGGTTCTTGCGGGGAGCACCCTCGGTTTTGCCGTCAATTCCGGGCGTATCGCCGGTGAAAACGCCTTGGAGTATCTAAAATAATGATATGCCCATGGTAACATCGGATCTGCCGGAGAAGCGTAGTAACTACGGTTCTCTCCGGCTGGTCCACGATTTCCCTGCCGGGTTTGCCGGACGTGGAGCATGACCAGTCCAAGAAAATTAGACATATTTCAGGGCCTGTTTGTTGTAGTTTTTGCCGTAACGCTCGGTTTCTCGGTGGTTAATCCGTTTTTTTCCGTTTACGTAAAAACACTTACGGAACGGGGATTGTTCATCGCGCTTGTCTTTTCAGGGTTTTTCCTGGCAAAGGTTATCTTTACTCCGTTTTTGTGCAGGAGGTCTGATTTTGCGGACAGGAGAATTTTCATCTTTGCCGGCCTCGTATTGCACACGATTGTCGCCTTTTTCTTTTTTCTCTTGCCGGAGAACGTGTTTTTCATCATTGTTTTACGGTTCCTCCAGGGTGTGGCCACGGCCATGGTCCGTCCCGTCGCACAGGCGATCGTCGGTGACATTTCTCCTGAAAATCACGAGGGAACCTCAATGGGCACCTTCGATGTATCCTTCTACATAGCCGCCGGAATCGGTCCCCTGCTAGGCGGGGCGGTGGGTGACATCATTGGATATAGGGGTATATTCGGGATACTTTTGTTGTTGTGTTTCATCGCGCTTCTTGTCTTGCTTGCAACTATGAGAGGGGGAACCCGGAGCTGTGCGAATCACATCGGTGACGTCAAGGAGGTAAAAACTGTTTTCGAAAATCCGAGATTGCAGGGGCTCTTCCCCTACATATTAACAAGGTCTTTCGGTATCGTTATCATGCCGGTCTTTCTTCCATTATTGCTTTATACCCGTTTTCATACCAATCACTTGGAAATCGGGATCTGCATCGCGGCGGGTCCCATTACCACGGCCTTGCTGCTCCGAGGAACGGGAAAACTTTCGGATCGTTGGAATCGCAAAACACTGGTAGCAGCGGGAGGTGTCGCGAGCGGGCTTTTTATGCTTTGTGTCCCGCTTGTGCAAAGTTTTTGGTTGATCGTGATTCTCTGCGTTTTACTGGCTTGCTCAAGCGCACTTTCCTTGCCCGCCAGCACCGCATTGCTGGTGGAAGAGGGCCGGGTCCACGGCCTGGGGTATACTATGGGACTTTTTCACACCGCCATGAATATCGGATTCTTCCTGGGACTGATTATAGCGGGATTGTTGATGGACACCTTGGGAATTAGCAGCATTTTCTTTGCTGCCGGTTTGTTGGTCATGCTGGGGACTTTGTTCTTTGTCCTCCGCCTCCACGGCATGGCGTGGGAACTATGATGATCTCTCTGCAAACTCTCTTGTGATTTCAACCGCCGAATCGGTTTTTATGAACCATGAGGTTCTCCCGAACTTGTTGAAGGGCAGGACGCGAAGAGGGTGCAGGATGTATTCCATGTTTTGAGGATCTTGTCGAGTGATGAAAGGGGAACGTTGATTATAGCCCTCTCGCGGTTATAATCCGGACTTAAAGTAAGGTTTGTGTATTATATATATTTTTGATCCAAGGAAAAAACAATATGGAGGTGTGGTATGAAGGTAGCTGGTTTCAACGGTAGTCCGCGTAAGGACGGCAATACCGCCTTGATGATCGAGGCGGTTTTTGAGGAACTTAGGAAAGAGGGGGTGGAAACGGAGCTTGTCCATGTAGCCCGCGGGCCGGTCCGGGGGTGCAAGGGTTGTCTCACGTGTGCGAAAAAGTTGAACAGGCGTTGTGTTGTCGATGATGATATAGTAAACGAATGCATTGAAAAGATGATTGATGCAGACGGTATCATCCTTGGGTCACCCACCTATTTCACCGACGTCACTGCCGAGATGAAGGCGCTTATTGACCGGGCGGGAATGGTTTCGATAGTCAACGGCGGCATCTTAAAACATAAAGTGGGAGGAGCGGTCACGGCGGTGCGAAGAGGTGGAGCGATACATACCTTCGACACCATGAACCACTTCCTTCATTACATGCAGATGTTCCTGGTGGGCGCCAGTTATTGGAACATGGCCTATGGATTCAAGGCGGGCGAGGTGAAGGAGGATGGGGAAGGAATGGCCAACATGAAATCGCTTGGTGAAAACATGGCATTCCTGCTCCGAAAGCTTAAAGGATGATGGAACGGCCGATTATGGTTTTCCCGCGGGTGCCCCTGCCTTTCTGGAAAAGCGGGCAAGAAATTACATTTTCGAGAAAATTATCATAACGATAATTTATTGGTTTCCTCGATGCGAAAAAGTGATATGTTCCGGAAACAATTGCCGGATAGTCGATTACACGGGGATTGTGGGATCGTCTTTAAGTGCTTGAGGTTGGTAATAAACTTATATCATTGTCAAAAGGAGAAAACATGAACAAGATCGAAAGGGCGTTGATGCACGGCTTGTTTGTTCATCTGCATCACAACATCGACAAGGTAATCGATTTCAAGGGTTTCGAGGAACTCAACCGGCAGGTTGCAAAGGTGTGGCCCGGCGCTTTACTCGTTGGCCCGGAAGCCAACGATGATGCCGCGGTATTTCAGCTTCCCGGGATGAACGGCTATATTGTGGGCAAGATGGAGAGTCATTGCTCCCCTTGTGTGCCGCGTCCCTATGACGCTGCGGCCACCGGTGCAGGCGGGGCCATGCGAGACGTGGTCGCCATGGGAGGCCGCCCGGTGTTTCTCCTGGATTTCATCGGGACGCGACCCCTTGAAGAGGAGGTGATCGTGGGGCCCTGCGGTTTCTCCGGCCGCTGCACCTGTGGCAATTGCAAGGTGATGACCAGCGGGGAACGGGTCGATATCATGATCAAAGGCATCAGGGACATGTGTGCTCAGTTGGACGTGTTCGTAGTGGGAGGCGGGTTTTCCACTTCTTTTTCCGATATAGTGCCGGCGGTGGTCTGTGCCGTAATAGGGAAGTTGGTGACCGAGAAACCGCTTACCAAGCCCGCAAAGAATCCTGGCGACAAGCTCGTTTTGATCGGGATCACCGGCAATGACGGTAACGACACTTTGTACCGCGCAGGCCTGGTGGATGAAATGAGACCGGCCCTGGCTCTCTTTAAAGAAGAAAAGATCGCCATGGAGGCTATTCTCGCCGCTTTTTCCACCGGGAAGATAAACGCCTGCTCCGACCTGGGCGCCGCCGGTCTGGGCGCCGCCGTATGCGAGTCGGCCAGGTTCGGCTCATTGGGGGCGCGGGTCGATCTTACAAAGGTTCCCGTGTCGGTTAAAGATATAACGCCCGAGGAAGTTCTTATCTGCGAGACCCAGGCGCGTTACCTGATCCAGGTTTCTCCCGATTCGGTGGACGAGGTCGTTGAGGCCCTTCGCACCAAAACCGAAAACGTGGCGGTAATCGGAGAAATAGTGAAAGACGACAAAGAGGTATTCGAGTATGACGGCAAGGTGATCGCCGAGATACCCAATAAACCGTCAAGGGAAACCCTTGAGGCCCTGAGCAAAGCGGAATGAAGGGCCCCCCGGGCATCATATAGTCCGAGTCACCCGGTGAAAGAAAGCCTGGAGAACTAAGTGACGCGATACGATCGTTATTCAATGCCGCCCGCCGAAGAAACGGCCGAACTGACCGCCCTCGCAGCGGAGCTGGTGGAACGGAAATTTAAGCAGTTCGGATATCCCTTCGATCAAGGGGTCGCCATGACGGCCTATAACAAGTGGTTGGTGGACACCGGCCTTGCTGATATCACTCTGATAAACGTGGGTGATCCATGGAAGAAAGACTGGGACATGCTCTCCAGCGACGTGATCGAACGGAAGGTGCTCGATTTCTGGGCGAAGCATTACGGGTTCGAGGACAATTACTGGGGCGTCATAACCAACGGCGGCACGGACGGCAATATGCACGGCATCTATTTCGGCAGAAAGCTGCTGGAAAGGGAAACGGGAATCATGCCGATCCTGTACGTATCGGAGGAGGCGCACTATTCCGTCAAAAAACTGGCAGATGTACAGAATATTGAAGAGTGCGTGGTGAGGGCCTCCCCGGCGGGGCGGATGGACACGGAAGACCTGGAAGCGAAGCTCGATCCGTCGAGGCCGGCGCTTATAGTGATCGCCGTAGGGGGCACCTTCAAGTCGGCCATCGACGACCAGGAGGCCGTAAGCGCGGTGGTCGAACGTGTCGGACCCTGTGCCGTATACCGCCACGTGGATATGGCACTTATGGGTGGATACCTGCCCTTCCTTGACGATCCGCTGGCACGGTCCGTCGTGGACGTGCGGAAGATGCGCTTCGATTCTCTCGCCGTTTCAGGGCACAAGTTCATAGCCCTCAATGAACCGTGCGGGATGTTCATCTGCAAGCGCGAGGTGCTGGAGAAAACAAGATCCGCGCCGATTCCCTATCTTGCCGACAAGGTGATCCCCACTATCAGCTGCTCACGCAGCGGATTCGCCGCCTTGAAGATGTACTGGAGAATCGCCGTCACAACGGAAGAAGGCTTCCGGAGGCAGGCGAAACATGTACTGAAAATGACGGAATACCTGCGACGCAGGTTGGAAGACACGGCTCTCTTTACCCTCGTCAATCCCTTTGCCAATACCGTTTGCTTCACGCGCCCCGCGGATCGCATAGTCCATGAGTACGCCTTGGCTTGTAATCAGACGGCCGAGTTTGGATGCCTGGCCCACGTGGTGGTGATGCAGTACTTTACCGAGGAACTAATCGACCGCTTCATCGATGACATGATTTCTTCCACGGTGTAATCGATGATTAAGCAGTGGGTTCTTCGGTCGTGCCGATTTTTATAAGCGGACCAAAAGGATAAGGCCCAGAGGCCCCTTGTGAATCTCATCGAGTCCAAGAGCAAATCAGAGCGGGCGGCTATACTGGCCATCTCGGTCATAAGTTTGCTGATCGTCATGAAGTTGATCGCGGGTGTTGTAACCGGGAGCGTGGGTATACGGGCGGACGCCATACACAGTATCATGGATCTTTCGGGGGCGGTCATCGGATTGGTTGGAATAAGACTGGCCGGCAGACCCCCGGACAGCGGCCATCCTTACGGGCACAACAAGATAGAAAACCTGGCCGGTGCCGTCATAGCCGTTGTTATATTCCTTGCCGCCGTGGCGATCGTGTACGAAGCCGTGAAACGGTTTTTCACCGGGGCCGCGGTGGAGATGGCCGGCGTTGGTATCGTAGTTACAGTCTTTGCAATAGTCATTAACATCGGGATCTCCCGGTACGCGCTCCGAGTGGCGAAGTCGGAGGATTCCGTGGCCTTGGAAACGACGGCCCGGGACCTGATGGCCGATGTCATGAGTTCAGCCTCCGTTCTGGCTGGGTTGATACTGGTCAGCATTACCGGCGTAGCGGCGCTCGATCCCATAGCGGCCCTGTTCGTGGCGATACTCATAATACGAACGGCATCCACGGCGATGAAAAAATCCATAAGCGGTCTCCTTGACACGAGCTTGCCCCGGGAAGAGCTTGAAAGTATAACCCGTATCATCGAAGGGTATGGTGATCGTATAGCGGGTTGGCACCAGCTCCGGACCCGTAAGGCGGGAGCGGAACGTTTCGTGGAATTTCATCTGCTGATGCCTGGAAATATAAATGTAGAAGATGCCCATTCATTCGTCGATGAACTTCAGCGGGAAATCGAGGCCGTCCTCGCCCCTTGCCGGGTGACCATTCACATCGAGCCCTGCGGCGACGACTGCGGGAACTGTTCCCTTACCTGTGATTTGGACAAAAAATGAGCTGAAAGTTGTTTTCCTTTTCCCTCGCATAAAGCGCGTTAATGCCCGGCAGGAGCGGCTTGCGGGTCTCCCCGCGGCAAGCTGTGCCTTTGCGCCCTTTAGTTGTTTTTGGTCACTTCGCCGAAACGCCTGCGGTTGAGATCAACCTTAAGAAGACTTGATGCGAGAAGGCCTCGCGCAAGAGAGATCGGAAGCGCGAGGCCTTCTGTTTCGCTTGTTTATTCCAGGGGTGCCCCGGTGAAAACAGGTGAATCAGCCTTCAGGGGTGCCGATTCGTTGTTCTTGATGGCTTCGATTCGCCCGAAATACTTGGGGAATTCAGACTGAATGTAATACTGGGACGAAAGAACCCTGCCGGCGTAGTAGGCCGCTTCCGGGTCTTCGGCGATTTTTTTCCGGCGCTCTTCACCCTTGGCGTCACCCAGGATTTCCTTCATCTTTGGAATCGTTATGCTCAGGCTCCACAGGTGCAGCCAAGCCATTATGAGAGGGAACATGGCCTGCTGGAAGGGCGTGGCATTGAGAACCAGGGGGAGGATTTTCCCTTCGCCCAATTGAGCCTTCATCATTTCTATGACATCGTCGAGCGTCGCCAGCCCACGTTCCACGGGTTCCACGTATTTTTCATCCACCACGCCCCTGGCCTTGTCGATGGCGGCGTTCATGTGCTTCCTGAGCTGCGAGTAGTTGTACATCTCGGGATTCATTAGTATCTTGCGCATCTGCAAATCAAGTGACTGAATGGCGTTTGTGCCTTCGTAGATGGAAAAGACCTTGACGTCCCGGGCGTACTGTTCGACGGGGTATTCACTGCAGTATCCGTATCCCCCGTATACCTGGATGGCTTCGGCCGTAACCAGCCAAGCCTCGTCGGAAATGCCGGCCTTTACGATAGGAGTGAGGATTTCGACGATTCCGGTCGACGCCTTCTTTTCTTCCGGATCGGGGGAGGCGTGCATGATGTCTTCGTGGTAGGCCAGGAAGAGACAAAGCATGCGCATTCCTTCAATGGTGCTCTTCATGTACATGAGCGTCCGCCTGACGTCGGGGTGTTCGATAATGGGCACGCTGGGAGCGTTCTTGTCCATCGACTGGGTGATATGGGAACCCTGGATCCTGTTTCGCGCATAGGTGACGGCATGCATGTAACCGGCGCTGGAGCAGGCCTCGGCCTGGACACCGGTGTGAATGCGGGCGGCATTCATGAGTTGGAACATGATTTTCATTCCCTGCCGCTCTTCTCCAAGAAGATACCCGACGCATTTGCCGTTTTCACCGAAGTTGAGCGTTGAAGTCGCGTTCCCCTTGAGCCCCATCTTGTGCTCAATCCCCGCGCAGAGCACATCGTTTCGCTCTCCCAGGGAACCGTCGGGATTGACCAAGTACTTGGGCACTATAAAAATGGAGATGCCTTTCGTGCCTGGAGGGTCACCTTCGATTCTCGCCAGCGTGGGGTGAATGATGTTTTCCGTCAAGTCGTGTTCGCCGTTGCTGATGAAAATTTTCTGGCCCGTGATGAGATAGGTGCCGTCTTCCTGTTTGACGGCCTTGGTTTTGAGGGCCCCGACGTCGGAACCGGCGCTCGGTTCCGTCAGGCACATGGTGCCGCCCCAGACCCCTTCGAACATCTTCGGCAGGAACATCTGTTTCAGCTCGTCGGAACCGAAATTCATGATAAGGGCCATCGCGCCGGTAACCGATCCACAGTACATGGTCAGCGATGTATTGCCTGCGTTGAAGTACTCGCCGCAGGCCATGGAAATGCTCGTGGGAAGACCCATGCCTCCCTCTTCCTGCGGGAAGGACAGGGTGTGGAAACAGGCCTCCATGTAGGCCCTGAATCCCTTGTGAAAAGATTCGGGTACGGTGACGGAATAATTTTGGGGATCATACTTCAGTCCGATCTTGTCTCCCTCGCTGTTGGACGGATAGAACAGGTCTACGGCGATCTTTTCCGCCAAATTGAGGGTGTCTTCGTAGATGGAGCGATCATAATCACTGAATCGCTCTAATCGACTGAGTTTTTCCAGTTCCAGCAGTTCAAAGAGAACAAACCGGACATCACGTGAATCAACCAATGGGTTCGTAGACATACAGTACCTCCTCCAGTTAAATAATTTTTTACCGGCCGTCATCGATGGTGCGATTAAACCACCAGGGACGACGAAACTGTTCCGTCCCAAGCCATGCGCCAGCCTGTTACTCAAACGGCCTTATCATGATTTTCATCTGAAAGCCACCGTGCAATTCGCAATGTTTAATATTGCCGTGCATGACCGTTTTCGTGGAAGTATTCCTTCTGTCCGACTGGGACCGGAAAGAACGGCATTAAACCATTATTTCATTGACAGGGTCGTAATCTGTCTATAAGTCCCCTGTGGAGCCGGTTCGTGATTCGGTGTCTTTAAACATGAAAATCATAAGGTGACAGGGGAGGAAAGAGCATGAGATTGAAAGACAAGGTTGCCGTTGTAACAGGTTCAGGCAGGGGCATTGGCGAGGGTATCGTCATGCGCTTCGTGGAAGAAGGTGCCAAGGTGGTTGTCAATGATGTCAATGAGGCGGATGCCAACGCGGTAGTCGCGAAAGTGAAAGAGGCCGGCGGGCGGGCCCTGGCCGTTATCGGAAGCGTGGCGGAGCGCGCGGTTGTCCAGGGTATGGTCGATAAGGCGATCGAAGAGTTCGGTACACTGGACATCATGGTAAACAACGCCGGTATTACCAGGGACGCAATGCTGCACAAGATGACCGACGAACAGTGGGACCAGGTGATAGCAGTCAACCTTACAGGTGTCTTCTATGGAATTCAGTGTGCGGGACGATACATGCGGGAGAAGAAGTACGGAAAGATCATAAACATTTCATCCACCAGCGCCCTGGGAAATGCAGGCCAGCTCAATTATTCGGCCTCCAAGGCCGGCGTGATCGGCATGACCAAGACCGCCGCCAAGGAGCTGGGTCCAAAAAACGTCAACGTGAACGCTATAGCCCCCGGCATGATATGGACGGACATGATGAAAGCCATGCCTCCAGAGGTTCTCCAGCAGATGGATGCCATGCTTCCATACCTCGTGCCCTTGAACCGCAAAGGATCTCCGCGGGACATCGCCAACGCGGCACTGTTTCTGGCTTCCGAGGAGAGCCAATTCATCACCGGTCACGTTATTTTCTGCGAAGGCGGTATGAAGATGTAGCCTAAGCGGCGTTCCATCTGACTCATTGTCCGGCAATGAGTTTGTCAAAAAGGGAGGGGGAGCAATCTCCCTCCCCCCTCTTTCCACTTTTCGTATTTTATGTAAAGAAGGGTGCGGACGCCGTTCAACCCTCCATCAATATTGAATGTATCTTGTCGGCGTAGGCGCGGCTTTCGTGGTCCGGGGTCCTGATTTCTATCTGTTCGGGACCCGTTACTCCCAGCCCTATTTCAACGGCCCTTTTAATTTGTTCCTGTTGAAATATTTTCCGTCCCATTATGGTTTGGTTGGACCCCGCCTCCTTGAGCACGGCCAGGCCCACGGCATCGATAGCCACCCGATCGGTTCCCGCCAGCATGACATTCGCCTCTTTCTTTTCCCCTGTCATCGGGCCTCCGTCGGTAAAAACTTCAACGCCGTCCATGACAATGAGTTGCGGGCGGTATCCCAGATTTATTTCCGCTATCATCTTCCGCATGTGAGGCGAAGAGTGGAGTTCACGCATCAGGTTTCGGTGGACCGCCCCTACGCTCAATTTCAGGGACATTGTGAAGTGACCCCCGAACATGTGAGTTTTTAGACAGCCCGTCGTCACGGTGTACTCCGATTCGACAAGGGGGCGGGCCATTAAGAAGCCGTTGCTCCAGTGAGAACCGCGGGGGGTTATCAGCACCCAGTCGCTCTCGTCCAGAGTTTCGAAGTTCAAAACCTCAAACCCCATGTCCCTTCCCATGTCGAAGACGCCCTTGTCTCCCATTATTTGGTGTGTGTCACCGGGACCGCAACGGTCGCCGACAACGATTGATGAGGCTTTCCGAGCCTGTATCTCCCGGACGAGTGTGGACAAAACATCGTTATGGGTGGAACCGGGCGCGGGATCAGCGGTATTGAAATTGGGTTTAACCAAGACCTTTTTACCCTTCATGGACGGGAAATCCAGCAGTCTCAAGGCCTTTTCCACCCCTTGCCCGCGGTCGCCGGTTTTGACCAGGGCAATGGTCGCCTTGTTCCCCCTGTTTTCGCTCCAGGCAGGCATGGCTCCGATCGAAAGTCCCGCTATACCGATCGCCGAAACGTACATGAATTCTCTACGGTTGAAATATGGCATGGGCGGGAGTCATCCTTTTTAAAACGTGTATAATTTTACAAATTTTGTCATGGTAGGAATGGGTTGTCAAGGGACGGAACGGATAATGCGAAAATCGGACCACAAAACATAGAACAAGATGAAATGTTGTTTTCCATGAATCTTTGTACGTGTTATAAAACACCGTGGTGATGGCGGTCATGTCGGTGCTGTGTGCCGCAGGTACAGTCCAAGGCATGCCGTAGGCGGCGCCGGAAGAGAGAGTGGTCGATGGTGCCGAGAAGAGGGGTGTGTTGTCATCTTTCAATCACTTTAAATTATAAGCACAAATAGAAGGAGATCGGAAAATGAAAAAGTACAGTGCATTGGTTATTCTTGTTGTGTTCCTCGCGGCCGCTTGTTCCACGCCTCAAACGAGAACGGAGAAAGGTGCCGTGTACGGCGCCGCGGGAGGCGCGGTGGCGGGCGCCGTGGCGGGGCAGGTGATCGGTAAGGACACGAAGGGTACACTTATCGGCGCGGCGATAGGAGCGGCGGTAGGGGGAGCGGGTGGCGCGGCTGTGGGTAGAATGATGGACAACCAGGAACGTGATATGCGGGAAGCCCTGGCCGCTTCCGAGGCTGCAACTATTAAACGAGAAGGCAACCTGTTGGCGGTGTCTTTTAAAGGTGACGTAACTTTTGATCACGATTCCGCCGTGGTCAGGCCGGGCCTTTATAACGAGATCAGCCGGATCGCGGATATCCTGAAGCAATACCCGGATACTGTCATCAGGGTGGAAGGTCATACAGACAGCGTCGGCCCGGAAGAGTACAATCTCGAGCTTTCCTACAGGCGTGCCGAGGAGGTTCGGGATTTGTTGGTTGCGCGGGGGGTGGATCCCGGTCGCATTGAGGTCGTAGGATTCGGGGAAACCATGCCGATCGCCACCAATGATACGGAAGCGGGGCGTCAAATGAACAGAAGGGTTGAGATCAAGATTGCGCCCCGAACGTGATGATCGGCGCGATAAAGATGAAGAGTGCCCTCCAGAGGGGAATCCGCGGTGAAGAATAACGCTCCGCCGGGGTGGCCTAGATATGCCTCGATCCTGGCCGCGATTACAGTCATTATCCTCCTGTCTTTCTTCTCGGGCCTTGCTTGTCGGCCGGCGGATGCGGCGCGACTTTCGTCGCTCTGCATACCGGACTTTCCCTACAAGGACGGTTGGTACGGTGGTGACGGGGCATGGTCGTTGGATCTGGGGGACGGTCGTGTGCTTTGGCTATTCGGCGATTCCTTCGTATCGAGCCGTGAGGGTCTTCAGGACCGATCGGGAATGCAGCTTGTCCTTGGAACCACCGTGGCCGTATCGACCTGCACCGCCGGAGGCGAGTTCAGAATACGGTACCGGTTGAAAAAGAGGGACGGTGAGTTCGTTTCATTTTTTGGTGACGGAGAATGGTTGTGGCCCGGGGATCCATTCCTGGTCCGGGGGACTGTCTATGTTCCCCTGGTGTCGATTGAAGAAGATCCGGATCGGCCCAAACCTTTCGCCTTTAAAATAACAGACCACAGGATTGCAAAAATAGAAGATTTCAAGGGCAGGGATCCTCTCGACTGGAAGGTCGACTACCTCGATCTTTCACCCGGAGTCCTCGAGGGAGTTCATGCCTTTGCCGCAACCTCTGTTCCACATGGAAGGCACGTGTATTTTTTCCCTCTCTATGGAGCCACCGTGAACGGCCTCACTCTTTTTGGCAATATCCTGGCGCGGGTTTCGCTGGAGGCTTTAAGTGAACCGGGGGAGGCGGTGGAGTACTTGACAGGGAACGGGAAATGGAAAAGGAATCCTCGTCATGATGAACTGAAGGTTGTCCTGGACGCCGCCGTACCTGAGATGAGTGTTAGGTACCACCCCGAGAGGGGCAAGTGGGTTGCCGTTTACCTGTCAATAGAGGGGAGAGGCGACCGCATGTTGTTCAGAACCGCCGATAAACTGGAGGGTCCATGGGAAGAACCGGAGGTCTTGCTGTCTCCCATACCGGAAGTGGATCCCGAGAGCCCGTTCTATGACGATAAAACCTTCTGCTATGCCGGCAAGGAGCACTTCATGTTTTCCATGGGGAGAATCTTCGTGGTGTCCTACGTTTGCAACTCTGAAGACGATCCCGCGGACGAGGAAGGATTCATTTGCAAGAATCTTTTTCTCTATCGTCCGGTCGTCAGGACAGTGCTTCACTGATCGATCGAAGCGAAGGGCGGCGGTGTGTCGATCGCTTCAGACTTATTCGAGCTTTGTGATTTATTGCGCTGCGGTCGGAGAATTGTCCGTCCCCGAAACAAAGGAGTTTGATTGATGAGGATTATGACATTTAATCTGCTTTTCGACGGCGGGAAGAATAACAGGTTTCCTTGGGAAATGCGGCGGGACTTGGTTGTTCGGATCATAGAGCGATACGGCCCTCACATCCTCGGAACCCAGGAGGGAATGAAGAGGCAACTCGAATATCTCCGGGATCGGCTCGCGCCGGAATACGCCATGGTAGCCCGCGGACGTAACTGGGATGACACCTCCCAGTACCCCACCCTCTTTTATCGGGCCGATGCTTTCGCCTTGCTGGAGGCGGGTGAATTCTGGCTGTCAAAAACGCCCGAAATACATTTGAGCAAAGACTGGGGCAGTGGTTTCCCGCGCATGATGAGCTACGGCGTTTTCCGAAACAATTCCACGGGCCGGGATTTTCTTTCTCTGGTGACCCACCTTGACCATATCAGCGACGAGGCGCGTCTCGAACAGGCGAAAATAATAGGGAGATGGCTGGCGTCCCACTCCGAGCCTGCCGTTGTTATGGGGGATTTCAACGACAAACCCGGTTCAGTCGTCCACGGGATACTGACCCGTGAGTATCGCGCCATGATCGATGCTTGGCAGGCACTGTCACTTCCGGAAAGTGAACTAAGTATGACCAGGCACGATGGAGCGGGCAATCCAAAGAAGTGCCGCATGGACTGGATACTCGTTTCGCCCGATTTTACCGTTCTCCGGGCCGAAATTATTCGCGATAATGAAGGAGGCCTCTATCCTTCCGACCATTATCCCTGCCTGGTGGAGCTGAAAGGATGGGGGTCAAATCTTTAAACTTGACATTTGGGAAAAAAGATGCGGGTGGGGGGATAAGGGGAAGGGGATACAACATCACTTTTCCTCCTCCGCGCAAGAAAAGTTTGCTCCTTTGATGATAGTGAAATAAAAAGGGGGAAAGGGAGGTGTGTCGTGTCTCTTGTCACCATTACAGCCGGTATTGGATCGGAGGCCTATCCCGTGGCCAGGGAGGCGGCGGAACGACTCTCGATCGATCTTTACGATGATGAGCGTCTCAGGGAAGAATTTCTTGCTATGGGTCTTTCTTCTGGAGACCTGGAAAGCCTCAATGAGAAGGCCCCCGGTTTTTTCAGAAGATTGCTGGATTTGCGGCCCAATGCCTATCAGGAACTCATGGAATCGGTGGTTTGCCACGTGGCGAGGCGCGGTGAAGGGTTTATAATCGGCTATGGTTCGGCCTTTCTTCTCCAGGACTTCGGTTGTGCCCTCCACGTGCGGATTTATTCATCTGAATCACGCCGGGTCGAGCGGATTATGAGGGAGTGGAACGTCGACGAGAGCGCCGCCGCAAAGGCGATTCGAAGGAGCGACAATGAAAGGCGGGGATTCATGGAATATGCCTTCAATATCGGATGGCACGACCTTTCGCTCTTTGACCTGGTCGTGAATGTCGATAAGCTGGGACATGAATCGGCTGCTTCCGTGATTGTCGATGTGGCTTCATCGGAAATTATAAACGCCTGCAGCCTGACGGCGCTCGAGACGATGCAGCGTTTCAGCCTGGAGAAAAGGGTGGAAGCCGTCGTAAAAAAGACCATCCTGGTTCCAAAAAACGTGCAGGTTTCGGTGACGGGAGAGGGGGAAGTTACGCTTATGGGAATCATGAACCCTCTCGAATCGAAGGACAAGCTTATAGAAGCGGTGAAGGCCGTCCCGGGGGTTCATAAAGTCGTGTCACGAATCGCCACAGAGAAGATCCATGATATATGAAAAACAGGTGACAGGCTGTTTTCCCCTTGATACCACGCCATGAGAGACACCAAAAATAAAGATCGAGTGTTGGAGTGCCTTCGATGCGGGCGATGCTGTCTCGTCAATTTCGCCGCCTATGTCACGGAAGAAGATATCCGGCGATGGGAAGAGGAAGGAAGGAGGGACATACTGCACATACTGGAAAGGGAGAAGGGGTCATGGCAGGGTGACCGTTTGATCTCCGCGGATTCCGGGCAGGCGCTTGGGGGTTGCCCTTTTTTTGATTTTGACGGTGAACGTTTTCGGTGTGCGATACACGAAACGAGGCCGGCGACATGCCGCAACTATGAGCCCGGTTCTTCCGCACTGTGTCCCAGATTCGGGGAAGGCTGAAAAGGTGGAGATATGGAAAAGAACAGGCGTCGAAGGACGAGAGTTCCCGTTCACATTGTCGCAACAGTGCAAGTGGGTGAAGAAGAAATCACCCTTGAAACTGAGAACATCAGCCTTGGTGGGATGCTTTGCGCTCCCTGTCCAAGGATAGGGGTGGGCGAGATCGTTGAGATAAGGCTCGTCCTTGGTTCCGAAGTGGTCATCGAGGCAAAGGCGAGCGTGGTCAGGAGCGATGAAAAGGGAATCGCCTTAGCCTTCCTCAATATTGACGAAGATGGATTCTACCACTTGAAGCAACTGGTACAATACAATGCCGATGACGCGGATCGGATCGAGCGGGAAATACTACGACACCAGGACTAACAAGGGACTAACAAGGAACAAAAAAGGGGCAGGCTGCATTTGGGCGGTGACGGGCGAGAAAAGGCAGGCTTACTCCTTTTCCTCGGAGGCGGCTGCTATGAATTTTCTGACCTTGCGTGGGTTTTTCTTTCTCCCATCGTCTTCAACACCGCTGATTACGTCGACGGCGTAGGGGTTAACGGTGGCGACGGCTCGTGCGACGTTATCCGGGGTAAGGCCACCCGCCAGGATAACTGGAACGCTCACAGTGTCGCGAATCCGGCGGGCAAGCGCCCAGTCTATGCTTTTCCCCGTTCCGGCGGGGCGTGTTTCGCTGATAGAATCCATGACGATGGCGCTCACCCCCGTAGATTCGATCATCTTCGCCGCTTCCAGGGGATCTTGGTGGAAAATGTTACAGCGGCCGGTACTGACGGAAAAACGAAGGGCCTTGATGACATCGACACCCATCGCCGACAGGGCGGATACGATGTCTTTTGTGACATTGAGGGGTTCGTCGGCGTGAAGCTGTACGGCATGCGGCTTCAGTAATTTCGCCAGGGACAGCACCGTGTCGAAATCGTCCCCCACGACGATGATTCGGTAAACGAAGGGAGGAACCAGGCGTAGGAGGTTGAGCGCCTCGTCCCTGTGGAGATTCCAGGGGACGTCGACGGGATACTCGGTGACAAAACCCAAGGCATGGGCGCCGGCCTCCACGCAGAGTCGGATTTCTTCTTCTGTGGTGATTCCACAAATCTTTATGCGTGTCATAGGGGCCATCCCACGGTGATCATGGCTGTCAGCAGTTCACGTGGATCCGGTGCTTTAAGAATCGCGGTTCCCACCAGGACGGCATCGGCTCCGCTTTTACCTGCCCGCCGGACATCATCCAGTGTCGCTATGGAGCTTTCGCTTACCAAGGGGCGGGCATCGTTGTACAAGCGCGACAGTTCTTCCGTCTTTTCAACGCCGCCGTCGTCAACTTCAAGGATGGTTATATCGCGGTTGTTGATTCCCAGGATGCTTCCCGGGAGGGCGCCGATTTTCGACAGTTCCTCCGCTGTGTGTGCTTCCGCGAGTGTCTCGAGGTCCAAGGAAGCGGCAAATTCAATGAGGTGTAACAGCGTGGCGTCATCGAGCATGGCCGCGATAAGTAGAATCGCCGAAGCGCCTCGTGATGCCGACTCCTCGATCTGTTCCTCGGAGGTGACGAAATCCTTCTGAAGAACGGGTAGATCGACCGCCGCTGTAACGTCGCGAAGAAGATCGAGAGATCCTCCAAAATGCGTCGGTTCGGTGACGACGCTTATCCCTGCGGCCCCACAGGCTGCCATGGTCCGTGCCAGTTCTGCGGGATCGCGTCTTCCGAGCAGGTCGCCTTCCTTTTCCGAACGCACCTTTATCTCGGAGATCACCGGGAAGAGACCCTCTCTTTGTCTCTGCCTGATGAACGCTGCGAGGGATGGGATGGTCCTTGTTTCTGTCATGGAGTGTTTGCCTTTTTAGGTGATTCGCGGATTTCCTCTATGATCTTTTTGATGCCTCTATGATCTTTTTGATGCCTCTATGAGTTCTTCGAGTTTCCTTTGTGCTTTTCCCGAGTCGATGAGCGATCGGGATAGTTCCATGCCTTCCTGTATACTTGCCGCCTTGCCGCTTACATAGAGAGTGGCGCCGTTGTTCAGGACAAGGAAGTCTCTGCGGGGGCCCTTCTCAACGCCCGAAAAAATGTCCCTGATCACGCGGGCGTTGAAGTCTGGTGAACCACCGGCGATGTCGTCGATGCTGCAACGTTTGAGGCCGAAATCCTCGGGGACGATCTCGTACTGCCTGATCTTTTTGTCTTTGATTTCGGCGATGGATGTTTTGCCTATCAAGGATATTTCATCGAGACCGTCCAATCCATGGGCGACGATGACATGATTAAAATCCATTTCCGCCACGACGTTCGCCATCATGCTCACCAATTCCGGCCTGTAGAGTCCGATGGTGTGATTCCGGGCTCCCGCGGGATTGATCAGAGGCCCTATAATGGTAAAGAAAATGGTCTTCACTCCGAGCTGGTTCTCCGGGCCGAAAACCTTCAGCATAACGGGGTGAAAATTGGGGGCGTAGATAAAGCTGATACCTATTGTTTCTATGAGGCGGGCCGCCTGCTCCGGTGTCCGGTCGATGGTGACCCCCAATGCCTCGAGGACATCGGCGCTTCCCGAGGGTGACGATATGGACCGACTGCCGTGTTTTGCCACGGGGACACCTGCGGCCGCCGTCAGGATCGCGTTGGCCGTGCTCACGTTGAAGGTGGTCAGCCCGCCGCCTGTTCCGCCTTAAAAAGCACCACTGCCGTTATCATGAAACCGTTCTCCTTTCATTTTATGGCGTTCTTGAATTGCCGTACCTGTTCGGCCAGGCGATCCGCCAGGTTGCCATGGTGCCGGTAATCTTCTATGGTTTTTTCGAAGGCGCTGCCGATGACAACGCCGTCCACGAATGGAGACAGGGTTCCAGCTATCTCGGGAGTGGAGATTCCGAATCCCACACAGAGGGGTGTTCCCGTGATGGAGCGAAGGATCGCTGCTTGGTCCTTGATTCCATCGATATCGAGATCGCCTCCACCGGTCACGCCGGCCTTGGATATGAGATAGAGGAAGCCCGAGGCATTCCCCGCGATCGCCGCCATTCGCTCCCGCGGTGTTGTGGGAGCCACGAGGCGTATAAGAGCGAACCCGTCATCGTTTTTCCATCCGCCGGCCAGTTCCTCGGATTCCTCGAAAGGCAGGTCGACCACGAGCACGCCGTCGGTGCCGGCGCCGAGGGCGTTTCGGTAAAAGGCGTCTGCGCCGTAGACAAAAATGGGATTGTAATAGCTGAATAGAATAATGGGAACGTTGGTTCTTTCTCGGAGAGACCTTGTCATGTCAATGGCCGCGGCAAGATTCGAGCCTCCCGTGAGCGCCCGTGCCGCCCCCCGCTGAATCACCGGTCCGTCGGCGGTGGGATCGGAAAAGGGGACACCCAGTTCCAGTATGTCCAGACCGGCCTCGCACATGGCGACGAGAAGCTCGAACGACTTCTCCGGTGAAGGATCACCGCAAACGACGAAACCCACGAGAGCCTTTTCTCCTTTATCCTTCAATTCCTTGAAACGTAGGTCTATTCTGTTCATGCGCCCGCCGGTCCTTCTTTCTTCTTTTTTTCGCGGTTTGAAATTATCTGGAGATCCTTGTCGCCTCGGCCCGAGAGATTCACCACCACGATCGAGTCCTTCGAGAGCTTCGGGACCTCTTTCATGCACCAGGCAAGGGCGTGGGCGCTTTCCAGGGCCGGGATGATGCCTTCCGTGCCGCAGAGGAGATGGAATGCCTCCAGTGCCTCCTCGTCGGTGACGGACACATACCTGGCCCTGCCCAGGTCTTTCAGCATGGAGTGCTCAGGTCCTACACCTGGATAATCGAGCCCTGCGGAGATAGAGTGCGCCTCCCTGATCTGCCCGTGCCCGTCCTGGAGGACGTACGACTTGGAACCGTGAAGCACGCCCAGAGTGCCTTTTCCCAAGGTCGCTGCGTGCCTGCCCGATGCAATGCCTTCTCCGGCCGCCTCCACGCCGATCAGCTCAAGGGCATCACCAAGAAAGGGATGAAAGAGCCCCATGGCATTGCTGCCGCCGCCGACGCAAGCTACGAGATAATCGGGCAATCTCCCGAGAGAGGCTAGAACCTGTTCCCTGGCTTCCTTGCCGATGATCGCTTGGAAATCACGCACCATCATGGGATAGGGATGGGGACCTGCCACGGAACCGATAACGTAATGGGTGTCCGTCACGGTGCTTACCCAGTGTCGCATGGCCTCGTTCATGGCGTCTTTCAGCGTTCCCGACCCCGAAGAAACGGGAACCACGTCGGCGCCCAGAAGCTCCATGCGAAGAACGTTTGGGGCCTGCCTTTCGATGTCCTCCACCCCCATGAAGACCTTGCACTCCATCCCGAAGAGGGCGGCCGCCGTGGCCGTGGCTACACCGTGTTGCCCTGCGCCCGTTTCGGCGATCACTTTTTGCTTTCCCATCCGGTGTGCCAGAAGCGCCTGCCCGATCGTGTTGTTTATCTTGTGAGCCCCGGTGTGGGCCAGGTCTTCCCGTTTCAGATAGATTCGGGCGCCGCCCAAGTGAGCCGTGAGACGACGGGCGAAAAAAAGAGGCGTGGGGCGACCCACGTAATGGGAAAGCAGGTCACGCAACTCTTCCTGGAATGTTGGATCGGGCGTGATTTTTTTGTAGGCGATTTCCAGTTCCAACAGGGCCGGCATGAGTGTTTCCGCCACATATCTCCCGCCGTAGATTCCGAAATGGCCTGATTCGTCGGGCATGGTGTTTGTAATTGATTTTATTTTGCTCTGTTTGTCCACGAGTTCACTTTCATTCATGTAAAAGACCTCCTTGTACAAGAAAACCGTGGGCTGTGAAGCCGCCCACGGTTCCATTGTGTGACTGGAAGCGTTTTAGGCTGATCAGCAACAGGAAATACCGTCGGCGGCGTCGTACATGGCGATCATCCGCCACCTCGGCCGAACGGCGTACAATGAGATCCTAAAACCTGCTGTCTGCTTTATATTGTTTCTATTCATAGAAACGCTTCTAATCGAGGTTTGGCTTCATGTCAAGATATTTCATGTGGTTTTTATGAAAACGGGATTTTTTCTTTACAAAAACTAGGTACTCTGGTATCAACCAAATAGTTAAACCAAATGTTTAGTATAAATCAGTCAAAGGTGGTGGCCGCGTATGGGAACTGCCGATAGAAGCCGGGAAACGATAGACCGCATCACGAGGGCGGCCATTGAGATGTTTTCGGAAAAAGGGTTCGATGGAGCCCGAATTGACGCTATCGCCCGGCTGGCGGGGGTCAACAAGGCGACGATTTACTATCATATCGGCGACAAGGAAGCGCTATACCGACTGGTGCTTCGCATCGTCATAACCGATACAGTCGCTCAGATCGAGTCGGCCTTGGCGTCGCTTGCAACCCCCCAGGAAAAACTTCGAGCCTACGTGCGAATATTTGCCCGATCGGCCGCCAACAACCCCGGCATGGCCCCCATTATGATGCGCGAGCTCGCCTCAGGATCGAAAAAACTTCCGGCGGAAATAGCTCTCATTTACGGTCGGACAATCGATCTTGTAACGGAGATTCTCGAGGAAGGCATGAAAAAGGGGGTTTTTGTGAGGGTCTCGCCCCTGCTTATTTACGTGATGGTGGCCGGCGGCGTGGTTTTATACCATCTCACTGATCCCGTGAGGGCCCGCCTCGCCGTGGAAGCCGGCAGGCATTACGAAGTTGAGGAATCTGAAGACGGGGGGATCATAGGGGAAATAGAAAAGATAATCATGAACGCCGTCATGAAGCCGCAAAAATTATAAGAGCGATGCGACATTAATGATAGTGAATGTTTTCAAAGGGTTGCCGTTGATGCTGATGGTGATCTTCCTCGCCGGGTGTCCTTCCGAGACTCCCCCTGTTGAATCCCCGCGTCCTGTTTCAGTTAGCATGGTGGAATCGTTTGACTCGATGGAATCGAAATCCTTCAGCGGCATTGTGCAAGAGCGCGACCTCGTGAGACTGTCTTTTCGAGTGGCGGGACAGGTTGAAGAGATCCCCGTGGAGGAAGGATGCTCCGTTCGCGAGGGTGAGCTCCTGGCCCGTCTCGATTCCCGGGATTACAGGCTTCAATTGGAGGCGACGAGGGCGGAGTACGAGCGGGTGATCGCCGAGGTCAAGCGATACAAGGAGCTGTACACCCGGAAAAACATAACCGAAATTGAGTACGAAAAGGCCTTGGCCGGAGAAAAACAAATCAACGCCAAGCTCGCGGCCGCCGAAAACGCACTTAACGATACCCGTCTCTTGAGTCCCTTCGACGGGTATGTACAGGCCGTTTATGTGAGTGAGAAGGAAATGGTGGACGCGGGCACGCTCATTCTGTCCCTGGTCGATCTGTCGGTGTTGGTGATAGAAACGAACATACCACCCGCCTTCTATATTTTGAGGGATCGTTTCGAAGATTTTTCCTTTTCCTCGTCTCTTTTCCCAGGGGAGGACCTTCCACTGGAATTGATCGGTATAACGGCCAAAGCGGATATGGGTAACCTCTACCGTGCGAGATTCAGGTATCGACCGGATCCTGGCTGTCTCTTGGCCCCCGGCATGAGCGTGCGAGTAACGATGCGTTATCGTCCGGATTCGCCGGTGCATATGCGTGTACCGCTTTCCGCGGTTGTCGAGGAAGCGGGGGAACGTTTCCTGTGGTTCTACCGTGACGGCAGGGTGATGAAGCAAAAAGTGGAGACGGCCATGGTCGATTCCCATGGGATGGTGGGAATAAAAAAAGGTTTATCTCCGGGCGACATGGTGGTTACGGCCGGAAACCACGGTCTTGCCGATGGAGAGATTGTCAAAACGGTCCGGTAAGAGTGTTATGACTGTCACCAAACTTGCCTTCAAACACAGACAGCTCGTCTGGTTTCTCCTGTTTGCCTTGGTGACGGGTGGTGCCGCCTCTTACATCATGATGAGCAAGCTGGAAGACCCGGAAATAAAGATTAAAACGGCCCTTGTCATAACGCCCTATCCAGGTGCCTCGGCGGAAGAGGTGGAATTGACCGTTACAGATCACCTGGAGGCGGTAATCAAGGCCATGGGCGACATCCACGAAATTCATTCGCGCTCGATTCCAAACATGTCGGAAATCTGGGTTACACTGCGGAAAACCATCGCCGACGAAGAGATCGAGCAATACTGGGATATCCTGCGCAAGAAGATC
This sequence comes from Syntrophobacterales bacterium, assembly GCA_018433345.1. Lineage (GTDB taxonomy): Bacteria > Desulfobacterota > Syntrophia > Syntrophales > UBA2210 > MLS-D. Next base: position 54,861 of record JAHDRK010000036.1, read on the forward strand.
GTCGATGCCCGGCCCGGCCTTCCAAGCGGGGCCATGGATCCGATGGTGTTCGATGACTTCGGCGACGTTTTCGGACTTTTCTATGCGCTTGTTTCTGATGGTCATTCTTATGAAGACATGAGCCGCTGGGCCGACGAGCTGAAAAGGCGGTTGTTGGCCATCGAAGGGGTGAGGCGTGTCCGTATCAACGGTGAGCAGGACGCGGTGATAAACATCAATGTCTCGGAGCAGAAAATGGCGACACTGGGGGTCCATCCCCTCCGGATCATCGCGGCGGTCAACAACCAGACCTCCAGCGTCTATGCAGGTTCGTACGAAACACCCGGCAGAATGTTACGTATAGCCGTGGATCACCAGTTGAAATCCATCGAAGAAATCGAGGACATCGTTATCCAGGGGGCGGGAACGTCCCAGGTCGTGCTTAAGGACATCGCCAGGGTCGAACGTGCCTACGAGGATCCTCCCTCCCCGAAGATGTTCTATAATAATTATCCGGCCCTTGGGATTTCAATTTCCATGGAATCGGGGGAGAACATCATCACCATCGGGAAACGCGTTATGAACTGTGTGGACTCGTTCAGCTCAGAACTCCCCCGGGGCATTGAATTCAAGAAGGTGTACTTCCAGTCGGACGAGGTAAGCGACGCCATCGATACGTTCGTGTTGAATCTCATCACTTCTCTTGTCATCGTCATTGTCATCATCATGCTCTTGATGGGCCTCAGGTCCGGGATAGTGGTAGGAACGAGTCTTATTATAGCGATAGCAGGCACATTCCCGATCTTGTTTATCTTGGACGGCACGGTACAGCGTGTTTCGCTGGGCGCCTTCGTCTTGGCCATGGGCATGCTCGTGGACAACGGCATCGTGGTGGTGGAGGGTATCTGGCGCGACTTGAAGATGGGGAAAGACCGACTGCATGCCGTACAAAACACGCCTTCCCTTACGGCATGGCCACTCATGGGAGCGACCTTGATCGGCATATTCGCCTTTCTGCCTGCGTTTCTGTCCCCCGATGATACGGGAACCTACACAAGGGATCTTTTCCTGGTGCTTGCCATATCGCTGCTTCTTAGTTGGCTGCTTGCCATGACGCAGGTTCCTCTTATGGCTTACCGACTCATGAAGATTTCCGATAAACAGAAAGAAAGGGAGCTATACGACACGCGGCTTTTTAGGTTGATACGGAGGACCATGGAGTGGTGCCTTCGAAACCCGGTCCCGGTTCTTGCCTGCGTTTTATTTCTCCTTTTTCTGTCGATTGTTTCCTTCCAATTCGTGAAACAGTCTTTCTTTCCTGAATTTGTCTACAAGCAGGCTTACCTGGAGTACCGCCCGCCCGCCGGGACAAGTCCTTATAAAACGGAAGCGGATTTGAAGAAAATAACAGGGTGGCTTTTGGAGAAGCCGGGCGTATCGGCGGTGACGGGCAGTGTGGGGGAAACACCGACGCGGTACAACCTGACGCGGCTCATCGCCGAACGCAGCCCGTCGTACGGCGAACTGATAATAGAATTCGCGGACTATGAAACCCGTGTCGCCCTGAAGCCGGTGATCGAGGCTTACGTCCGTGACCACTACCCCGATGCCTATTCCCGTTTGGTCAATTACAAAATCATTTTTTCCCAAAACCTGGTGGAGGTCGAATTCAGCGGTCCCGACGGGGCTACACTTAGAGACTTGGCCGGTCGGACCGAGGCGACCATGAGAGATGCCGATCTCGTTGACGCAGCTACGATACGAAACAGTTGGGAGCCCGCGATGCCTTACCTCGATGTTCACTATCATGTCTATGATGGGAAGCGGAGCCGCATCGAGCGTCGGGACATGGGCGTATCATTCATGGCCGCCACGTCGGGACTGCCCGTGGCACGCTACTTCGAGGAAGACCGGGAACTTCCCGTGTACGTAAGGATGACGGATGCGGGAGGAGGGAAAATAGGTGTGCTTGAAAACATACCTGTCTGGGGATTGAATTTTTTCAGTGTTCCCATAGGGAGTATCCTGGGACGCGAGATATCCTTTGATCAAGTAAAAGACGACCTCGTGAAACCCACCCCGTTGAGTTCGGTGGCATCAATAGCCCTCGACTGGGAAGATTCTATTGTGCGGAGGATGAACGGACAGAGGTCGATAAAGGCTCAATGCGATCCCATTCCGGGTTATACGGCCGCCGATGTACTTGACAAAATAGGTCCGGCGGTAAGGTCGATGGAACTGCCGCCGGGGTATTCCTGGCAATGGAAGGGAGAAAAGGGCGATCAACAGACCGCTCTGCGTTACATCATTCTCTTTCTGCCCGTGACGATCTTTCTCAGTGTTGTCGTGGTGCTGTTGCTTTTCAGAAGTTATCGGAAGCTCATCATTATTTTCCTGAGCATACTGCTTTCCATCATAGGCATCGTGCCTTCCCTCCTTTTACTGGGCGTCGAGTTCGGTTTTCTAGCCATTGTTGGTTCTATCGGGCTCATGGGGATGATGATCAAGAACGGCGTGGTGCTCATCGACGAGATCGACCGTTTCCGGGCGGAAATGGAAGATGGGAGGCAAGCCGTCATAGAGGCGGCCCTATCGCGCGTACGTCCCGTATTCATGGCATCGGCCACCACCGCCCTGGGCATGGCCCCCTTGCTGGCGGACCCTTTCTTTTCCAGTGGTTCCTATACCATCATGGGCGGTCTTATGGTGGGGACCATCATCACCCTCTTTATCGTCCCGCTTTTGTATTTTCTATTTTTCGGGGAAAATCAGAGGGATACCAACCCGGAAAGAGGATAAGGAACAAAAGGAATATGAAACACTTTATCGTGATAATCGTTTTACTGTTGCTCTTGTTCGATTCCGCGTTCAATAGCCATGCGGCGATCGAGGTTACGCCGGAAAGTTGTCGTCGGAGGGCGATACTGCAAAGTGAAGATCTTAAGGCCGAGGAAACACGCAGGGACCAGGCGGACTTACGGACCAAAGAACATCGAACCCACTATCTTCCCAAGATATCGGCCGCGGGATATTACCTCAATACGCGCGGCCGATACGATTGGGACGTGGATAGAGCCCTTTTCGCCCCCTTGGGGCAACAGGTACCGCTGGACACGATCAATCCGCTTACCGGCCGTCCCATCGACGATGTAAGCGGGCATCACATAATGAAACAGTCTGCCTGGTATACCACCATCCGTGCAGAACAACCTCTCTACATGGGCGGGAAGATCAGGGCGGCAAACAAGATGGCGGAGGTGGCCGAAGGGATTTCCCTGGAATCCGTCGAGGCAAGCCGTCAGTCGGTCATCGCCGAAGCGGATCAGGCATACTGGCGGTTTGTCGCCGTTAACGAGCAGGTACAGGCGGCTGCCGCCTACGTGGATCTTCTCGATGCACTTGAAGGCCGGGTGAGCCATGCAGTGGACACGGGACTGGTGCATCGCAACGAACTACTAAAGGTTCGTGTCCGTTGTAACGAAGCCGCCCTGGACCTCGAGCGGGCAAGAAACGGCAGCGAGTTGTTGCGCATGTCGCTTTGTCGGATCATGGGTTATGATCTCGCAACTCCTCTCGAGCCGGCCCATGGAGAAATCGCGGTACCCCGTCGCGAAGAAATCCCAGCCGACCCCGATCTATCCGTCAGGAGACGACCCGAGTACCGGATGCTGGAGGACAAGGTTGAATTGAATCGAGAGAATGAACGACTGGTGCGTTCCGATTATTTGCCCCAAGTGGGTGTCACGGCGGGTTACGGCTACCTGGGGGATATCGAGGTATATCGGACTGACATTTCGAGGGAGGGCTTCTACGTGATTGCGGAGGCGAAGGTTCCCATCTGGCAGTGGGGTGAAGGCCGCTATCGGAAAGAGTCGGCGAAACTGGATTCCCGCCTTGCCGAGTTGGATCTCCAGAAGTATGAAAAGCTCATGGAACTCGAGGTCCAGCAGGCTTTTTTCGCCATGTCCGAAGCCCATGCGAGGTGCGGTATGACGGGGACGGGCCTGAAACAGGCC
>JAHDRK010000073.1 GCA_018433345.1 Syntrophobacterales bacterium
CCGAATGCCCACGCCGGCTTCAAATTTCTGAACGGGAACGTGGACCCGGCAAGCACGGCGCCGGTCGCCCCCGCTACCTGAAGAAACCGCCTTCTTGAAACTTCAAATTTTTTCCCCATTTTTTTTACCTCGTGCATCGTTTTTCAGAAAATACCGGTTGCCGTTTGTCGGACCACCTCTCTCTACAAATGCCTTTACTCTTCTCTCACCTCTCTTTCCCAGGCTGAATACCCTCGTCTTTCATGTGTTACAAATAAGCTATGATGTCAACCCCCCAGTATGGGTCGTTGTTTATTTCTTTGTCGGTATGATTCGATAGTTATCAAACTTTGAGACACTTCCAACAATAATTTAAGCTCGCAAATGCCCCGTTGTTCCGACCATAACGCCCCCCAAAACTGGACAGGGCGATAAGGTACGTGGTAGTCTGGAATGTAAACAGAAGGAAACGGTCAAGAAGCCCGGAGGCGGAACATCCTTGAGTTATTAAGTTTCTGATTTGAGCGAGATCTTTAAGAAACATGACAACAGATCAATTTAATAACCCGAGGATGTCCCCGTCAGGGGTCCTTCGTCTTTTCGACGAAACAGAAAGGGCATCTTTTCTGGACAGGCCGAACCGCTTCGTCGTAAATTGTCTCAAAGACGGCAAGAAGCGACAGGCCTATCTGCCCAATCCGGGGCGCCTCAGGGAGCTGCTTCTGCCGGGGAGTACCTTGTATCTCGTGAAAAACAGGGGGCCCTCCAAGTTCGGCCACACGGTGGTGGCGGTGGAAAAGAACGGCAACCCCGTCTTGCTACACACTCATATGGCGAACAGGGTCGTGGAGTGGCTCCTGCGGGAAAGGGCTGTTCCGGGTTACGAGAAGACCGCTATCGCCGGGAGGGAGGTGACCTTTGGGCGAAGCCGCTTTGACTTTCTGCTGGAAAGGGAGGGCGGTAACGTCCTGGTGGAGGTCAAGTCCTGCACCCTTTTCGAAGGTTCCGTGGCCATGTTCCCCGATGCCGTCACGGCCAGGGGCAGGAGACACCTGCTTGCACTGGCGGACATGGCGGGGAAGGGAATGGAAGGCGGTATCATCATCCTCATAAACGCGCCCGGCGTCCGGTGGTTTCTCCCTGATTATCACACCGATCTCGATTTCGCCCAAGCCATGCTTGCCGTGCGTAACGATATCGCCTTCACGCCGCTGTCGGTGGGCTGGGATACCGACTTGTCGACAACCACACCGGCCGGAAGGGCTGTTATCCCCTGGGGCCTGGTGAAGAGAGAGGCCAATGACGGGGGCAGCTATATCGTCACGGCGAGAGTTGACCGAAATCTCACCGTTGACATGGGAGACAAAAGGCCCCTGCGGATCAGGAAAGGCCATTACTGTTACGTGGGATCGGCGGCGACCGACCTCACAAAGACAGTAAGAGGTCTCCTTGGAAAAAAGAAAAATCCCCGCCGCCCCATCGATTACCTGGCGAGGGAGGCCGATGCCCTTTCCGTCCTCCCCATACGGTCGAGCGAAAGCCTCGAATGTGATATCATACAGGGATTGGAGGGGATCGGCTCCCGGCACGTCGAAGGCTTCGGGTCGTCCGGCGGCTGCCCGTGCCCAGGCCGCCTGTTCGGCATGGAAGACGACCCGCTCCGTGACAAGGCCTTCGTGACCCTGTTGCAGTACTTCAGGATCGGGCGGCTGGAAAAGATTTTGGAAGGAAAATAAGATATCTCGAAAGCGGGGATATAAAACAAGGAAGGGAAGGCGTAATTTGAAAACCACGAACGGGAAGAAGCGGCGCGCCATAGTGGGGATCGTGGGAGGCCACCGCGAAGACGGCCCTTGCCTGGATGAGGCCCTCCGGCTCGGCCGGGCGATAGCCGAGCGGGGGTACGTACTCATGACCGGAGGGGGAACGGGGATCATGCGGGCCGCCTCGGAGGGGGCCGCCCTTGCCGGGGGACTTACAGTGGGGATACTTCCAGATGACCGCAAAAATTCCCGTCCCGGTTATCCCAACGAGTTCATACAGGTGCCCATTTACACTGGATTGGGCGACGCCCGAAACGTAATCAACGCCCTTACGCCTGATATTATCATCGCCCTCCCGGGAAGTTACGGAACGTTATCCGAGATAGTCTTGGCGCTTAAGGCGGGAACACCGGTCATCAGCTTCGGGGCGCCGTCTTTCGAGCGTTCCGCCGAAGCGCCTCTTCACACCGCTTCTTCCGTTGAAGAGACCCTCCACATGCTCGATTTACTGATGGGGTGAATCGGCATCCGGGTTGGGAATGATTTCGCGGAACGATCAAAAAGGGGGAACGCCTTCATAGGCGTTCCCCCTTGCCCGTATTTGGAACCCGCGGAACAAAACGCCGATCACACCCTGTTCGGCGCATAGCCGAGGGCCGTGTTGGCCACGATCATGGTGTGCATGTTCGAGGTTCCCTCCAGGGTTTCGAACTGCTTGCTGTCCCTTAAGAACCGACCGCAGGGATATTCCAGGGAGTAACCGAAAGATCCGAAGAGCTTCATGCACTCGTTGGCCGCGTGAACCACTGCCTTGGCGCCGAAGAGCTTTGACATGGAGGTCTCCATTTGGTTGGGCAGTCCCTTGTCCTTGAGCCACGCCGCCTTGTACACCATCGCCGCCAAGGCCTCGTGTTCCATTTTCATTTCGGCGATCTGTTGCTGTATGAGCTGGTACCTCCCGATTGGACTGCCGAATTGTGTCCTCTCGTTGGCATAAGCGACGGAGGCTTCCAGGATGGCCCCGGAAAGGCCCAGTGAGCCGGCCGAACAGCCCAGGCGCGTGGCGTTGAGCTGGGTCATGCATATCTGGAAACCCTTGTTCAGATAATCGGGACCTCCCAGGACTGCTTCCTTGGGAACCTTCACGTCTTCGAAGGTGATCTCCGCCGTGTCGGACGCCCAGAGACCGACCTTTTCGTGTATCTTGGTCCTGGTAATCCCCGGCAGGTTGTAATCGATTATGAAACAGGTAATACCCTTGGCGCCCGCGCCTTTTGCGGTGTTGACATAAAGCAGTCCGTAATCGGCCACGGTGCCGTTGGTTATCCACATTTTACTTCCGTTGATGACAAAATGATCGCCCTTGTCCTCCGCATGGGTGGTCATGGCCGCCACGTCGGAGCCTACATTCGCCTCGGTCATGGCGAAATTACCTACGTACTCTCCGCTGACGAACTTGGGTATGTACTGCTGCTTTTGTTCCTCGGTTCCAAATTTCTGGATCGTAAGCGCGGGTCCCCAGTCCTGCATGTTGAACGCCATGCGCCAGGAAGTGTGAACTTTCGCCACCTGTTCTATGGCAAGGGCGCCTTCAAGAAACCCCATGCCGTTTCCACCGTACTGTTCGTCGATACTGAATCCGAAAAACCCCAATTCCGCCATCTTGTCGAATATTTCCCTGCGCCAGTGTTCATTTTTCTCGTCCTCCTCCACGTGGGGGGCGATTTCACTCTCGGCGAAATTTTTCGCCATGTCCTGGAGCATTCTTTGCTCTTCCGTCAATTCAAAGTCCATGATTCAAGCCTCCTAGCTCTTTTACACTTCCTGTATTCGTGCCCCGGCCGGGGCCTGGTTAGCGATCCCTTACCCCTTCTCGATGATAATCGAAAGCGACTGCCCTCCCAGGGCGCCTACATTCACAAGACCGTAACGACCTCCCTGATCCTTCAGCCTGTAGAGCAGGCCGGCCGTCATGATGCCGCCGGTCGCCGCGCCGGGATGGCCGAAGGCCAAGCTGCTTCCCTCGACGTTGATCTTTGCCGACAGGTCTCCGCCCAGGAGCTCTTCCAACGCCAAGCCGTATGCCGCGGAAGGAATGTGGATATCGTAATAATCGATATCCGCCGGTTCTATGCCGCACCGATCACAGGCCGACCTTATGGACTTTACCGTCGTTTTTTCCAAGAACATGGGGTCTCCCGCCGCGACGGCAAAACCACGCATGATGCCCAAAGCCTTCGCCCCAAGTTCTTCAGCCCTGTCCCGGGAAAGAACTATGAGCGAGGCCGCTGCATCGGCCCAAGGCGCCACCTGTCCCTCCGTGACCGCCCCCTGTCCTCCCGCATAGGGCTTGAAGGCGGCCAACTCCTCGGGACCAAGCGACCCGGGATGTTCGTCCGCTTCCACGGAGTATTCTTTCTTTCTTTCTTTTACGAGGTAAGGGATGATCGCTTTGCCCGCCGACTTCGATGCCTTGGCCTTTTCATGGTCCCCGGCCACGTACTCGTCCATTGCCTTCCTTGTGAGTCCGTATCTTAGGGCGATCCTGCCCGCGAGGTCGGCCGTGCTCACCTCGCCATACAGCTCAGGCGGTTGAGCCCTGGTTTCCACTTCGATCTTCTGATCCCGGAAGCAGAGATTGTCGGGACCGAACTTGTAGCGGGGATGATAAATATAGTACTGGGTCATGCTGTAGCTTTCCACTCCTCCCACGAGCATCCCCCGGTACTCCTCCGCTGTCACCTTATTGAAGGCGCTTATTATGGCCTGGAGAGCCCCCGCGCAGAGAGTGTTGAGGGTATATCCTCCCGGGTCTTCGCTCAAACCCGCAAGCGTCCAGGCATGACGCCCAACGTTGGCCGGCAGGCTGCTCTGGATGGACTGGCTGTAAATGCTTAGATCCAGGTCGGCCGAATCGATCCCGGCCCGTTCAACGGCGGCCTTCATGGTATGGGCCGCCAGGTCTTGTATCCGCACGGTTTTCAGTTTTCCCAGATATTTTCCAATGGGAGTTCTCACGGCGCTTACAAACACTGTCTCTTTCACCGGGCACCTCCTTCCCGTCCATCGATCCTTTCCATTATGAGCGCTCCGCCAATACCGCCGCCGCAACAAAGCGTCGCGAGGCCGTAACGTTTCCCCGTGCGCTCCAGGCCGTGGAGAAGCTTGGTGGCGATAATGCACCCGCTGGCCCCCAAGGGATGACCGAGGGCGATGGCGCCGCCCCAGAGGTTCACATGTTGGTCGAACCACTCATCGGTGACGCCGTAGAGTTCTTTCCATTCCCGCATAACGGCGAGCGACTGGCCGGCAAATGCCTCGTTGAGTTCCACCAGGTCCATGTCCGTGAGGGTGAAACCGGCCTTTTTCATGGCAATCGCCGTGGAGGGTACGGGTCCGCGCCCCATGATACTGGGATTGCAACCGGCCGTGCCACAGGCGATTATCCGCGCCCTGGGCGTAACACCGAGTTCTTCGGCTTTTTCGGGCGACATGATAAGGGCCACCGCCGCACCGTCGTTCCTCCCCGAAGAAGATCCGGCCGTTACGGTGCCGTCTTTCTTGAATACGGGTCTGAGCTTCGCCAATCCTTCGAGGGTGGTGTCGGCTCTGGGAAATTCGTCGACTTCAAAAACCGCCTCCGAACCGTCGGGACGGAGGTATCGTACAGGAACGATCTCCCGCTTGAAGTCCCCGTTATTGATCGCCTTTACGGCCAATTGCTGGCTTCGGAGAGAAAACCTGTCCTGTTCTTCACGGGAAATATTGTGAAGCTCCACGAGATTTTCCGCCGTGATCCCCATGGGAATGTTCCCGTAACGCTCCACCGGCGCCGCACCGGGACCGCCGGCGGTGATGGAATCTTTCAATGTCACGTCGCCGTTCCCGAAGGCCTGGTTGTCGGTGTCCACGAGGAAAAATTCGCCGCCGCTCATCCACTCCACGCCTCCGGCGAGAATGACGTCGGCGAAACCGTTCTTTATAAATTCGTATCCCTCCATAATGGACAGCAGCCCGGAGGCGCAAGCGATGGTATCTGTGAAGGCAGGCACCTCTTCCGGCAATCCTATCATGAGGGCCACGTTCCTGGCCGTGTTGGCGCGCACCGTGTTCTGCTTCACGTGACCCATGATGACATAGTCGTAATTTTCCGGAACGACGGCAGGCTTGTTCCGTTCCACCACGGCCCGCGCAACCTGCCCGAGCAGGTCCCAGAAAGGAACGTCTTTGATCGTTCCTCCATGCCTGCCGATGGCGCTTCGGGCCATATCAACGATAACCACGTCTCTCATAATCATGTCTCCTTTTCCAATACCGGTGCATCGGCCTCCCCATTCGCCGTACCGATTTGCAGAAACAGGTCAAGACCTTACACCGGTAGTGCTTCTCAATCTTTGGTCATGCCGGCGATCCGGCGGACCATGTCTTTTCTCGCTTCGATATCATACTGCGTAGTGATGGCGATTACTTCCATGCGGGGCGAACCGCCTCCGTGCAGCGCACCGAAGTTGGCAATTCCTCCCTTGGCCGAGCAGGCTATATCCCCCACGTGACGCCAGAGCTGTGCCTGGTTTTCAGGCGACATCTTGCTGCTCCGGGTCGTGTATTTTCTCGCGAATTCCGCCGTTTCGGGATTGACGAACTCTCCCTCGTGGGGGAAGGTCGCGGGGACGCCCCCCGATATGTCGGCAAGTATTTCCAGCTCGTGAAACACCGCTTCCCCGGTCAGGCATCGCCCCACGTTGCAATAAATGGAGTGAGGAATGTAATTGCCCGGGCCATAGGGAACGAACCCCACTCCCGGCATGTAGACTTCGGGTTTCCCGAGTTCCGATGCGGTGAATCCGGCCGCGTAGCCGAGTTCACTGATCTTGATGATCTCGGCGAACTTCTCGAAGACGTGTTTGGCCTTGGAGATTCCGTTGGCGTCGGCGGCCAGGGCGCAGGTCCCCAGCATCATGTCGCCCAGGGCGGGCTTGCATCCCGAGTAGCTGTGGCGATGAAATAGCGCGAAAAGGAGGGCCAGGATCCCGCCGTGCTGGTATTCGCCGCAGAGGAACACCCTTTCCCAAGGCACGAAAACATTGTCGAAAATAAGATAGGAGTCGTTGCTGCCGGCGTCGAATCCCTTTTTGAAGTATTTCCTTTCACGGTAATTATGAATCGTAACCAGATGCTTCAACCCTTCCCAATCGCCGGGGATGGCGAACGACACGGCGTAGTCTTTGTCTTTTTCCAACAACGCCCGGGTCGGTACCACGAGTATCTCGTCGGCGATGGCCGCCTCCGATATATGCACCTTTGCCCCGCGCACGACTATGCCGTCCTTGTTTTTCTCGACGACGTGCACGTATTGGTCGGGATCGGGCTGCTCATGGGGACGGAGCATGCGGTCGCCTTTCACGTCGGTCTGGCCGCAACACCCAACCAGGTCTTCTTTCTGAAAACGCTCCAGCCATCTCTTGAAATTTTCATGGTACTGGGTCGCCCCGTTGTTCTGTTTGTCCGCCTCGTAAGAAACCGTGTATACCGCGTTGGTCGCATCCGCACCCATGCATCGTTGGATACAACCGCCCACCATCTGGCAGAGCATGCGCGTCATGTCTTGTTTCTTGTGGAGATCTTCCGTGCTTTGATGAACGTGGCAGAACCTGTTTATCTTCTCACCCGTCAGGTGCGAAGTGGCTGTAACGAGATCCTCGTATTCCGGATTTTGGGCCACATCAAAGGTTGTTCCCATAACGTTGAACGAAGGGACAAACCGCTCGTCGTCCCTCCCGATCAATTCGCCGTTATGGTACAGGTTGCGCTTCATCTTGCTCAGACCTTCAATCCATTGTTCTTTTGTCCTCATTGTCCTTCCTCCTATTTTTACAATATGGTTGTTCCTTCCAATATTTCCGGCCGCCGGCAAAACCTGCCGTCGCCCAGGCCTTTTAAAGTTTGATAACCTCGTCTGCCCCGCTTTCTCCCCCGGACAGGCAAAATTGGAAGAGTTCCCCGCCGTTGAAAATTTTGACACCGAAAAGCTCTTCGAACCGAAATGCCGTGTCCGGAGGAACCGAACCATCGGCTACCATGCAAAATCTGAGAGATCTCCGGCTGAGGGATCTCGTTCCGATGGTTTCCATCAGGTTTGAAATCATGGGAGGCACCGCATAAAGGACGGTGTGCCGCTCCCGTTCCACCAGAGCTATAATCTTTTTCGCATCGAATCCGGGATAGAGCTCCACCTGGATGCCCCTGCAAATCGATCCGTTCAGCACCGCCCCGACACCGTACACTTTATGGAGAGAAAATGGTCCCACAGCCACCGTCTCCTGTTCCAGCCCGCCCTGTATGAGCGCCAGGGCGTCGCATATATCGGCAAGGATTCCATGGGTGAGAACCACCCCTTTCAAGGACCCGGCGTACACTATTTCCGCCGGGACTTCGGGACCCGCTTCGTACACAGGAAACTCGGGACGGTTGGCATAGGCGGATTCCAGATCAATGAATTCACTTTCCCTCGCCACCCCCAGGGCGAATCGTAACGAAGGCCCCTCCATACTCGAAAAGACTTTTCTTATCTCTTCGAGATACGGCTCGGCGCCGATAAAGACTTTCGGCTTCGTCTCGGCGACTATGTTCCTAAGGCGATGACAGGACGATTCACAATAGACGGGAACCTCCACGATTCCGCTCTTGGCAAGGGCGTAATGCACCACGACCCTGTCGATACCGTCGGGAATCATGACAAGTGCACGGTGACCCGGACCGATGCCAAGATCTCTAAAGGTGTTCGCGATCCGATTCGACTGGATGTCCAGAACTCTATAAGTGACAGTTTGCCCCTCGCAGCGGACGGCGATCTTGTTCGGCATGGTTCGCGCTATTTTTACCAGGTTTTGGGCAATGTTCATTCCACTTCGTCCATTCGTCGGCCTCTCTTGTTTGATCGACTGCTTTCAGACCGGCATATTTCCATGTTTTTTCCAAGGTCTTCCCTGATCGTGGGTTTTGCCTTCGAGCATGCGGAACGCCCGGACCAGGGCGGGACGCGTCTCGTTCGGTTCGATCACCCGTTCGATGTATCCAC
>JAHDRK010000043.1 GCA_018433345.1 Syntrophobacterales bacterium
CAGTAAAATAAAAACGAGAAGCGCTATTTCAAGTTCCCAGTGCATCTATTCCCTGTCACTTTCGTTGGTTTTGAACCACGGTTTTAATCCGGCACGGAACGCGGCACGAGCTATGGCATGGGAGCCCGTGGGACTTGCATGGGCCACGAACACTATGGCGATGAACAACTTGGCGCTGTTCATGGTAAAGCCTTCGTATACCATGAGACCGCCTAGTACGAGTATGATTCCCAGGGTGTCACCAAGGCTGGCCGCGTGTGACCTTGAATAAAAATCGGGAAGACGGACTATCCCACAGCTTCCCACGAACATGAAAAAAGCGCCGAAGCTGATCATCAGCACTGCCAAAAGATTCTGGATTTCACCCATGTCTTCCTCTCGCCGAGTTCAGGTACTTGGCTATGGCCAGTACGCCTATGAAGTTCAGAACAGCGTAAGCGAGCGTTATATCGAGAAACATCTCCAACCGTCCGTACACGCAACCGATAAGGACGATCAGTACCAAGGTCTTCGTCCCGATAGCACTGGCTCCGAGAATGCGGTCGTAAAGGGTTGGTCCTAGGTAAATTCGGTAAAGTGGTATAGATATGATGACAATAAGTATGACCGATATATAGACAAAAAAAGAGTCCATCAGATCTCATCCGCCGATTGTATTACCTTCATAGCGCTTATAAAACCTTGCGGGTCCAGGCCGTAAAGCTTTCCCGACCGGGACGGAAAGTCGCCGCTCCTGATACCCTCCGCGGACTGTCGGGTCAACGCGTGAACCAGGAACTCGTCATCGCTTAGGTCGATAGTGAGCGTTCCCGGTGTAATGGTTATGGAATTGGCCAGGATGACCTTCCCGGTGTTTGTAGGAAGTTTTGTCTTGAAGAACAGCAGAGAGGTATCGATATTTTTCGGCGACAGGATCACCCGGGCAACGTGAAGCGCCGACGTAATTATCTGCCAGAAGAGCCAAGGAAAATAGGAATAATGAAGATAGATCACGCGCAAGCGAGGAGGTTCTTTTCTGTGAGGTGGGAAAAACCGTTTTTGCAGGAGCTTTCGGTTGAGCCAAACGACGGCGGTAACCGAGATAACGCCCATAGAGGTATGAAACAGGTCGTACATGCCGCTGAGCAGGAGCCATAAACCCATCAAAAGAATGATCAGAATAATATAGTTTCGTGTTCTCCTTGATACCCGCTTCAACATCGAGCACCTCGTTCAGAAGTTAGAAAAAGTCGCTAAAACAGCAACAGTTTTCAACAGGCCCCTTTCGATGCACGTACCCATAATCTGAATCATGCCCTGTTGTCAAGAGGGAACCCACTTTTTATTTTTAACGTCTAAAAAAATACAAGTAACGCCTTACGGTTGAATTCTTTACATTCACACCTCCATGTACTATACAGTTTCTGCACGATCCGATGTGCCGGTGGAGTTTGACTTCAAAAAAAGCGAGGATTTGTGAAGGAGTTTTGCATAAAGAGCCTGGCCACGGGGCTCGGCGCGGGATTGTCGCCCTACGCCCCCGGCACTGCAGGGACTATTATGGGGATACCCCTTTGCCTCCTTTTTTCCCTTCTCACGCCGGAGCTGTCTTTGTTATCCGTCATCGCCTTTTGCTTTTTTGCCGTCTATGTATCCGGCGAGGCCGAAATACTGTACGGGGAGAAGGATTCCCAGAAAATCGTGATAGACGAAATCTCGGGCTACCTCGTTGCAATGCTCTTTGTGCATCCCTCGGCGGGCACTCTGGCGGCCGGTTTTTTTCTTTTCCGTCTTTTCGACATTCTCAAGCCCTTTCCTGTCCGCCTCCTGGAACAACGCCTTCCGAGAGGGTATGGAGTGGTCGGAGACGATGTCATGGCGGGAATCTACAGTGGTGTATTTTTGCGACTAGCCGTCCTTCTATCGGGAGCGATTTAGTGGACGTGAAAGGGAACGAGGGATGAGAATACCTTGTCTCGGGGCAGGAGGTGTCTTAGAGGTATGAAAGCCGGACTTCTCATGGTGGGGAACGAGTTGGTGGACGGAACCGTCCGGGATGTTAACGCGTCTTTCATAGCCCGGGAACTCGAGCCGGCGGGGTGGGAGGTGTCGTCGATCCTGCTTGTCGGTGATGATGCGGCGGCCGTCAAGGCGGGTATTGAATATCTGACGGTCCTTTCGGACGCCCTTATCGTGGCGGGCGGCCTGGGTCCCACCGTCGACGATATCACCGCGGCGGCAGTGGCTGAAACCTTCGGTCTTCCCCTTGAGAGGAACGAAGAGGTTCTGGAGCGTTTGAAAGAACGTTTTGCCGCTTTCCGGATTCCTTGGACCGAGAATAACGCGAAACAGGCTTGTTTTCCAAGGGGCGCCGAGGTGAGCGACAATCCGGCGGGAACGGCTGCGGGCTTTTATCTCCGCAGGGGCAAGAAGATAATCGTGGTCGTGCCGGGGGTTCCCCGCGAGGTCCGGAAGATGGTTCCCGAAGGGGTGCTGCCTGTCCTCGAGAAGGAGTTTCCGGGGAAGAGAACGCGAAAAACAAGAAAAACACTAAAGGTTTTCGGCCTGTCAGAGGCGCGCGTCGATGAAATGATAAGCCGCGCGGGTCCGTTCCCCCATCTATCCATAGGATTCTATCCCCATTTTCCCGAGACACACCTGGTTCTCATTGCCGAGGGCGCCGATGAAAAAGAGGCCGCGTCTCGCATGGAAAGGGGTGAGCAAGTGATAAGGGAGGTTCTTCGCCCCTTTATATTCGGTGCCGATGATGAAACCTTGGAGAGTGTCGCTGCGAGGCTGCTCACGACGAAGGGACTGACCCTCGCCGTTGCGGAATCCTTCACTGGAGGGTTGATAACAGACCGCCTGACCGATGTTCCCGGGAGTTCCCTTTTTTTAGACAGGGGGATCGTTTCTTACAGTAACGAGGCAAAGGTTGATCTCTTGGGAGTGCCGCGGGAGGTGATCATGCGGAAAGGCGCCGTTTCCAGGGAAACGGCTGAACTCATGGCGCGGGGGGCGCGAGAAAGGTCAAGGACGGACCTGGGAATATCAACCACGGGCATCGCCGGGCCGTCGGGAGGGAGTGAGGAGAAACCGGTGGGCACGGTTTATCTGTGTCTCGCGGATGCCGAGCGTGTCTTATGTAGGAAGGCGAATTTTCGATGGGGTCGCAGGGGCATAAAAGAGATGAGCGCCGCGTTGGTACTGGATATGATCCGGAGGTACTTGACAGGAGAAAAGGTCTGTGATGAATAGTGGAACAGTGCGTGCCTTCATCGCTGCGGAGCTTCCCCGATTCACCGTCGACAGCTTGGAAAAGATTCAGAGTCGTATGAAAGAGGTTGTCGGGGGCGTCAGGTGGGTGAGGCCGGATTATATTCACCTGACCGTCGCTTTTCTCGGCGACGTTGAGACGTCACGAATCGCGCCGGTATCGGACGCCGTGCGGAGGGAGGCGGCGGGCCTGAACCGCATGGCCTTTTTCCTCGACGGTCTGGGGGTGTTCCCGGATCTGAAAAGGCCGCGTGTAATCTGGGTGGGGCTCGACGGCGAAAAAAGAGAATTGGCAAGCCTTCATAAAGGGTTGGCCGATGAACTCGAAGGGATCGGTTTTCGGCGGGAACAGAGATCATTCATTCCACACCTGACCTTGGGGAGGGTGAAGTATCCTCGGCAGGTGCCCCGAACGTTGGCGGAAATCTTGGATCGAGAAAGGACGCGTGTTGATTCGTCGCTTTTCGAGCTGGAAGGATTGACTTTGTTTAAAAGTGAACTGACCCCCGGGGGTGCCGTGTACACGAGGTTGGCGTATTTTCCTTTTCAGGGAAGGCAGAGGGATTGTGAAGTATGAGAGCCGGACGGGGGACCTGGAAGCACCTTTGACTGTGACTGCAGGTTGCCGGTATTTGATAGGGGGGCGGTAACGACAGGAGGAACCGCTCGCTGACGGAAGTTTCTTCATTAATAGGGGGACTGCATATGGCACTGGATTCGGAACGGGAAAAGGCCGTGGACCTGGCGATATCCCAGATAGAAAAACAATTTGGAAAAGGTTCTATCATGAGGCTCGGGAGCGACGAGGTCGTTTCCGACATTCCCGCCATTCCAACGGGCGCGCTCAGTCTTGACATAGCCCTGGGGGTGGGAGGAATCCCCAGGGGGCGGGTGGTGGAGATATTCGGGCCCGAGTCGGGAGGAAAAACGACCCTGGCGCTCCACGTGGTAGCAGAGGCGCAGAAAGAAGGAGGCCTGGCGGCCTTCATCGACGCCGAACACGCACTGGATGTCACCTACGCCAGACGCATCGGAGTCAATACCGACGACCTGCTCATATCGCAGCCCGATACGGGCGAGCAGGCGCTGGAAATCGCCGAAGTCCTGGTGCGCAGCGGCGCCCTGGATGTGCTTGTTGTGGATTCAGTAGCCGCCTTGGTGCCGCGATCGGAGTTGGAGGGCGATATGGGGGATGCGCAGATGGGGCTTCAGGCCCGCCTCATGTCCCAGGCGCTGAGGAAACTTACGGGAAGCATCAGTCGATCAAAGACATCGGTTATCTTCATCAATCAGTTGCGCATGAAAATAGGGACCTTTTTCGGTAATCCCGAGACCACCACGGGAGGCAACGCCTTGAAATTCTATTCGTCCATGCGTTTGGACATTCGCAAAACCGCTCCCATCAAGATGGGGCAGGACGTGGTAGGAAACCGGACACGGGTAAAGGTGGTGAAAAACAAAGTGGCGCCTCCCTTCCGGGAAGCGGAATTCGACATCATTTTCGGGGACGGCATTTCCCGCGAGGGAGACCTTTTGGACCTGGCGGCGGACAACGGCATAATCGAAAAAGCGGGCGCCTGGTATTCATACAAGGGTGAACGGATCGGTCAGGGACGAGAAAACGTCAAGGCATTCCTCAAAGAAAATCCTGATGTTGCTTCGTCCGTAGAAGGAGAATTGAGGTCGAAATTCGGACTTCCGGCGAGGAGGGGCGAGGGAGCGCGGATGGAATGACGGTTTTGCGACAAAACAGAGTAAAGTCTTTTGTGGTAGTGATACAAAATGGCAAAAGACGATAATCCTGTCGAGGCCGCGAAAAACGCGGCCTTTCGTCTTATTGCCCTGCGGGCCCGTAGCGTGGAGGAACTAAGGGGAAGACTGCGCCGAAAAGGATACAGCGGTACGGTCATCGAAACGGTAATCGACCGACTGGTGGATTTGGGGCTCTTGGATGACGAGTCGACCGCACGCCAATGGGCACGCACTTACGCGGTCAACTATCTCTGGGGAGACAGGAAGATAGCGGGCCGTCTTCGCGAAATGGGGATATGCGATGACCTGGTGAAGAAGGTGTTGGAAGAGACCCGCGAAGAATTTCCCGAGATCCGGGGAATAGAAAAAATCCTGGAAAAACGGTTTCCTGAACGATTGACAGCGCCGTCGAATTCCGTTAAGGAAGAACGGCGCATCGTCAGACACCTGGCTGCAAAGGGTTTTTCGGCACAGGCCGTATACGGGGTGCTGGCGGATACGTTCAAGGAGGATCATGATTTTGACGGGCAATGAGATAAGGAAGATATTTCTGGATTATTTCGAGGAACGGGGACACCGGATAGTTCCGAGCTCGCCTCTTGTTCCCCGGGAAGATCCGTCCCTTCTTTTTACAAACGCGGGGATGGTGCAGTTCAAGAGTCTCTTTCTCGGCCAAGAAGACAGGGGCTTTACAAGGGCGGCCAGCGTTCAGAAATGTGTGCGGGCCGGGGGCAAACACAACGACCTCGAAAGCGTGGGATATACGGCGCGTCACCACACGTTTTTCGAGATGCTGGGAAATTTTTCCTTTGGAGACTATTTCAAGGAAGAAGCCATAACATGGGGATGGGACTTTCTCACACGAGTGATGGGATTGTCGCCTGAGAAGCTCTGGATAACCATATACCGCGACGACGACGAGGCCTTTGAAATATGGCGCCGCACCGCAGGCCTTCCTGAAAGCAGGATAGTGCGCCTGGGAGAGGAGGACAACTTTTGGGTAATGGGTGACACGGGTCCATGCGGGCCCTGTTCCGAAATTCTCTTCGACCAGGGTGAGGCCATGGGATGCGGAGAGCCGTCCTGCGGTCCCGGTTGCGAGTGTGACCGCTACCTGGAGTTATGGAACCTCGTTTTCACCCAGTTCAACAGAGATGCCGAGGGCAATCTCATTCCCCTTCCAAGGCCGAACATAGATACAGGCATGGGCCTGGAACGATTGACGGCCGTTGTGCAGGGAGTGACGACCAACTACGATACCGATCTCTTTCGAGATATCATCGACACCATAGAAAAACTTTCGGGGAAATCCTACGGGGCCGTTCCAGAGAACGATATATCCATCCGTGTCATAGCCGATCACGCCCGGGCTCTCGCCTTTCTCGTCGCCGACGGCGTTTTGCCTTCGAATGAAGGGCGTGGATACGTGCTCAGGCGTATCTTGCGCCGAGCCTCCAGGCACGGGAAACTGCTGGGCATCGAGAAACCCTTTTTGCAGGACTTGGCGGGCGTGGTCATAAAAACAATGAACCATGCCTATCCTGAGCTTCTGGATAAAGAATCTTTTGTCCGCAAGGTGGTGGCCAACGAGGAGCGGAGATTTCTTGAAACCCTCGATGCCGGGCTGCGTATCCTAAATGATGAGATAGAGCGGTTGGCCGGCCGTGGGGAAAAACGCATTCCAGGCGACGTGGTTTTCAAGCTATACGATACATACGGTTTCCCTATCGATCTCACCGGTGAAGCAGCCGGATCGGCGGGACTGGACCTCGACATGGAAGGGTTTGAAAGGGAAATGGAGACCCAGCGCGAGCGGGCGCGTCGGTCCTGGAAAGGCAGCGGAGAGGAAGCGGTTTCTGAAACTTACCGTCGTCTCGCCCTGGAAGGGATTTCCACCGAGTTTACGGGATACGGCGGTAATTGCGAAGACACCTCCCGAGTGACGGCCATTCTAAAAGAAGGGGAAAGGGTGGATGAGTTGCATGTCGGTGAAGAAGGGGAAGTTGTTGTGGAACGAACCCCCTTTTACGGTGAAGCCGGGGGACAGGTCGGTGATGTGGGCTGGATCGAAAGCGACACTGCGAGGTTCGAAGTAAGGGATACCCAGCGACCCCTTGAAAGACTTTTCACTCACATAGGCGTTGCGAGGGAGGGGACCATTCGGGTGGGAGACGTGGTGGTTCTCAAAACCGACGAAGCGATACGGCGTGCCGTTGAGGCAAATCATTCCGCCACCCACGTGCTCCGTGCGGCACTGGTCCGCGTTCTCGGCGACCATGTCAAGCAGTCCGGTTCCTTGGTGACGGCCGACAGGCTCCGTTTCGACTTTACACACTTCGCCAAGGTCTCCGACGAGGAGCTGGAAAGTGTGGAGATCCTGGCAAATGAATTCATTCGTGACAATTCCCCCGTTACGACTGAGGTGGTACCCTTGGAACAGGCCTTGAAAGAAGGCGCCACGGCGGTTTTCGACGAAAAATACGGAGAGGTCGTGCGTCTTGTCCGAATGGGCGATTTCAGCGCCGAGCTCTGTGGCGGGACTCACGTGAGGCGAACCGGTGATATCGGATACTTGAAAATCCTGTCCGACAGCTCCATCGCCGCCGGTGTCCGCAGGATCGAAGCGACAACGGGAGGCGAAGCAGTGCGCCACTCCTTGAGAATCGAAAGGGAGATCAAAAAGGCCGCCGGAATTCTCAAGACCGTGCCCTTGGAAGTTTCAATCAGGGTGGAGAAGCTCCTGGCGAATCAAAAAGAACTGGAGCGTGAAAGGGAGGCACTCAAGAATAAACTCGCGGCCAGGGATTCTTCGAACCTCCTTGAAGCCGCCGCCGAGGTCTCCGGGGTAAGGGTGCTCGCCGTCCCTGTCGAGGCGCCCGACGTCAAATCCCTTCGCGAAATGGGAGACAAGTTGCGTGACAAGCTGGGTTCGGGTGCTCTGTGCCTGGGTTCCGTTATCGATGGAAAGGCCATGCTGTTGTGCATGGTTACGAAGGACCTTGCAAATCGATATAATGCCGGCAATATTATCAAGGAAATCGCGCCTCTCATAGGAGGAAAGGGTGGAGGACGTCCGGACATGGCCCAGGCGGGTGGATCCGACAAGGGTGGCCTTCAGGGGGCCCTGGACGCATTCAAGAAATTGATAGAAGAGTCGGCCGCCCGGTAGGGATGAGACCGTTACGTCGGGGCAGTGACAGCGACGCCGGGAACGAGAATGGTCCCGGCGCGCGTATTTCATGACCCTCCGACACAAAAGGAAGTTAACATGGTGTCCTTCGGCGAGGGGCCAAGTCATGAGAGAGAAAAGTGAAATGAGAGGTGCCTTGTGGCAGGAATACAGGAATAAGCTGCGTTCCGCGGATGAGGCGGCGGGGATCGTCAAAAGCGGGGATTGGGTGTTTTACAGTCACTTTGCCATGTTCCCCGCCGAACTCGACAGGGCACTCGCCCGTCGCGCAGGTGAGGTTGAGCATGTAAGGGTCGTCGTTTCGACGGCCATGCGTCCGGCCCAGGTGGCGTTTAAGGATTCGGGAGGGGGATCCTTTACATATTACAGTACTTTTTGCAGCGCTCATGACCGAAGGCTGGTCGGTGCAGGTCTTGGTTACCACATACCGGGCACCTTTCGTGAAGAACCCATGCGTATCTATGAGGGGTATTACCCCCGTCCGAATGTGGCGATGGTAAAAACGGCCACCATGGACAATCGGGGGTTTTTCAATTTCGGAACAGCCTGTTCCTTTATCGGGGCAGTAGTGGAGGCGGCGGACACGGTGATCGTCGAGACCGGGGAAGCTGTACCCCGATGTCTGGGCGGGCATACGGAGAACGTTCACATCTCAAAGGTGGACTTTATCGTGGAAGGAGGGGACGAGCCTTTGCCGGAGGTTCCCCGGACGGATCCCGCGGATGCCGATATTAAGATAGCAGGCCATGTTGTCCGTGAGATCCCCGACAAGGCCTGTCTTCAACTGGGGATAGGCGCCGTTCCCAATACCATAGGTCGTCTCGTTGCGGAATCGAATGTCAAGGATCTGGGTGTTCACAGCGAGATGATGTGCGATGCCTTTCTTGAATTGTATATTCGCGGCAAGATCACCAATCGATTCAAATATACAAACAGAAACAAAATGATCTACACCTTCGCCATGGGGTCCGGGGCGCTGTATGATTTTTTGAACGACAATCCCGCTTGCGCCGCCTATCCGGTGGATTACACGAACGCGGCGGAAAACATAGCCGCCAATGACAACATGATCAGCATCAACAACGCGCTCCAGGTGGACTTGTACGGGCAGGTGTGCTCCGATGCCTTGGAAGGCAAGCAAATATCCGGAACGGGCGGTCAGCTGGACTTCACTGTAGGTGCGACCCTCTCGAAGGGCGGGAAGGCCTTTATTTGTCTTCACTCCACGAGGATGCTCGGGGATAGAAGCGTTTCCCGGATCGTCCCGGTCATAGGGGGGACCTGCACCCTTCCACGGTCACTGGTGCATTACGTGGCGACGGAGTACGGCGCGGTTTGTCTCAAGGGAAAATCGACGTGGGAGATCGCGGAAGCGGTTATATCCATAGCCCATCCCGATTTTCGGGATGATTTGATCGCTGAGGCCGAAAAACGAGGGATCTGGAAGGTCTCGAACAAGAGATCCGGGTGAATAAAAGCGACCGGCGGCCAACCGTCGCACGAGGACGTCAACAAAAAAGACGATTCGAATTTTCACCGTTCCAGCGTTGCCGTTGTAAGTCACCGTGCTCCCGCCTTCTTTTCATGCTCTTCGGCGATCGTCATGTAGTCAGCGTTCTGTAAATGCGCGTAATTTTTTCCGGGAGCTTGTTTACGTCGTCTATCACCGTCCATCTGCTGTGGCTGTACATGCGCGGCAAGTACTCAGGGGCGGACCGGTCCACTGTGATACAGAACGCATTTATGCCGTTATGACGGGCTGTCCTTAGAGCCATGCGGGTGTCCTCGATAGCGTAAGTCCCCGTGTACTCCTTGTCGACGGGTTTACCGTCACTAAGGAGAATCATGAGCTTCGTTCGTTCCGGCCGCTTCCTGAGCTTGGCGGCGGCGTGTCGTATGGCCGCTCCGTCGCGGTTTTCATAACGATGTTCTATGGACGATATACGTTTCTTGATCCGATCGTTATAGGGATCGTCGAAATTTTTGATTATGTAAAAGTCCACATTGTCCCGGTTATTTCCCGAGAAGCCGAAGACGGCGAATGAATCTCCCACCTCGTTGAGCGCCTCGGACATGATGATGAGAGATTCCTTTTCTTGCTCGATGGTGACGCCTTGGGTACTCTTGCTCATGTCGATCAGAAAGGCGACGGCAATGTCACGCTTTCTGCGGTCCCTGATTATGTAATTCTTTTCCGATGGCTCGAGGCCGACCTTACGATCCACGAGGTAATCGACCACGGCGTCGAGGTCGATGTCGTCTCCGTCGTAGCGCCCCTTCAGACGGGCGTAGGCTTCCGGCCGCAGCATCTGAAATTCACGGCGGATTTTTTTCAGCAGGCCCCCGTGACGGTCAAGCGTCGAGCGGTAGAAGTCCAGGGAATTCGCCGGATGCACCTGCTCCCGGACGCGCGCCCAGTTGGGACGGTAGTCCTGTATATCATCCCCCCACTCGGGGTAAAGTGTCGTCCCTCTTTCACTTTCGAGCTCGGTTTTCTTTTTCAACGATTCTTCGAGGTTATGCAGGAAAATGTATATTTCATTGTAATGCAGCGATTCCAGGCGACGTTCTATATCCCGTGGTGTTATGCCTTTTTCTTTATGGGCCGAGCGCAGCAGCCGCTCGATCTTTTCCCTGTCGTGATAGAGAGACGGCATTCCCGCCGGTCCCTGTTCTTCATCCCTGCGGTGTTCAGGGGATTCGCTTCCTTCGCTTGCTCCGGCGGAACCGCGGTAACTTCGTTGATCTTTGCCCGCTACATGCCGGCGCCGTGAGATATTTTCCCTTTCCGGGCGGCTGTCCGTAGGTCGCCGTTCACCATCGGCGCCGTCCCGTGATTCCGGTTGTCCCTCTTGTCCCCCGCGGGGCGATCCTCGACCGGAAATCTCCCTGCTTCTCAGGGCTTCCTCGATACGCCTGGACGTCCTGCCGAAACCACTCACGTTCCGCGCAGCTTGGGCGTGATCCGCCGGTTCCGAGGAAGGCCTCACGGATCGGTAGGGATCGGTGAAACGATTGTGTATTTCCCGGTACAAGGCAGCCGTGGCCCGGGCTGTTCCCCGTACGCCGATCCCCGGCTTTCTTAAATAGTTTCTCCATTTCCTGAAGTGTTCAAGGAGATCGGCGGAAACTTCCTCGGGGTGAAAGGTCCTCTTCCCCTTCAAGAGCCTGCTTAAAGCCTCCAATGCCTTCTGCTTGCCGCCTTTAATCTTTTTTAGGGAAGGCCTTTTCTTTAATTCGTGCCGGTTCATGCGATCTATTTCAGACCCCAGGGCCGGATACTCCCTTTGCAGGATGCTGTTTATTCTTCGATCTTCGAGGAGGTTGAAAAGATCGCGGGCCATGTCGGGTTCCGGAAAGAGGGAGAAAAAGCGCTCATTCTCGCTTTCTCTCTCTTCCTGCACGGTGCCGTATCTTTCGGCCAGCATTTCGGTGATATCGGCGAGGTCTTCCAGGTCGAGCTCGTAACTTCCGTACTCCAGATGAGCCTCCTGGTGCGTGGCGATTACCTTGTAGAAGGCGAAGTTGTCGGAATCGTCTCTGAACTCCCGCACCCTTAAAGGCAGAGTAATTTTTCGACCATCCGTCGATGTTTCACCGCCGCCGGCAATTTCCACCGCCCTTCCCAGGAGGGCCTTTAGGTAGGTGGAAAGCACGGGGACAACGGCCTTCAGTTCCAGTCCCCGGGGGATATTTTCCATGAAATCCGTAAATTCCGGATGATCGGTTTCGAGAAAGGACAAGGCCTTTTGGGGGTCCTCTGTCGCCGTCGAGTCCAGGAACGAGGCGATCATTCCCAGGCCTTCCGGACCGCCCCATTCCAGGAAATAGGGACTCTTGTCGATAAACCGCAATGCCAAGGCGGGGCTGTGTGCGGACAGCGCCAAGGCGTTACCGTAGATCAACAACACGGTGTTCCTGTCATGGGACGCCGTGATAGAGCTGATAAAAACGGGGCTTTTTTCCACTAAGGCAATGGCGGCCGTTTCATCGTATTTTGCCAGGTCCGTCGCAAGACGAGTGAGATCCTTGAAACCACTGAAGCCTATGGCGTCAATTATGAGATTGCCCATGTCTAAAGCTTTCGCGGCCGTCTTCCAGCTCACGGAGCCGGCCTCTTTCGTAAGTCCTGCAATATCATCCAGAAGGGCTTGTCCCCTCAAGGCGGCCAGTTGAGGGCTTTTATCAACCAGGGCGGCGGCAAGCCTCCAGCTTATTGTCGCCGCTTCGCGGGCGAGGTCATACACGTGAAGAGCCGTTTCAATCGTTCCGTGCTCTGCAAGGCCGTCTATCCTGTCGGGACTAGTTTCTACGAGACTCACGGCGCCGTAAGTATTTTCCTTTGCTATCGCCAGTGCCGCATCGGCAATTTTTTCCAACCCTTCGAAGCCGACCCTTTCCAAGATGGCCGGGCTTTTCTGTAGGAGACTGGCGGCGGTGGTCCAACTTTCGATCCCAACGCGGTGAGTCAATTCTTCGACCCGTTCCAACCCAGAGTAACCATGCAGACGGATTATGGGGGCACTGTTTTCGAGGAGACTGACAGCAAGCCGCGCGTTGTGTGATGCGATCCGCTCTCCGAGAGAACACAAATCATTGAAGATTGAAGGCGGACCCAGCGGCAGGACGTCATCCAGGATCGCGGGGCATTTCTCAAGAAGTTGTTTGGCCGTGGACCAGCTTTCACGGGAGAGAAGCATCGAAAAATCGGCCACTTTTTCAAGCCCCTCGATTCCGACCCGGTCGACCAGGGCGGGCGCCTGGATCAGCAATTGAGAAGCTGTCTCGATACTTACGCGACTTAGGGAAAGACCCAGCCGAGCCGTCGTTTCCAGCTCCTCCATGGTGAGTCTTTTTGACAGGGCCGGAAAAGACGCAAGGAATGCACTTGCGAGGGCCGGAGAAACCACGGCCAGTTCCGTCGCCTGTTTCGCGAGGCTGTCGGTTGTGACCGGAGACGGCTCATCCAGGGCGGCGCAGGCGGCGATGTATTTCCTTGCCGGTGACGCTCCTTGTTTCGCCAGGTCACGCGCGGCTGCCATAACCGCCGACATGGTTTCCGAAGAACCGGTGGTGAGGAGCTTGCGAACATAGGCGGGACCGTCCTCGAGGAAGGCCGCCGCTTCCTCCGCGTTTTTTTCCGCCAGTGAGTGGATGCACCGCTTTATGGGTTCGAAGTTGTCCGGTCCGGTTTCATTCATTAGTTCGGGGGTTTTTTCGAGGTAGGCAAGAACCAGCTTTCCGCCGAATCGAGCGAGTTGTTCCGCGTCTTCCAAAAACTTTTCCATTGGGTGTGGTTCACCCCCTTCGGCCGGGACTTTCGCGAATGAAGGAGCCCTTTCAACCAATCGGGAGGCGTGAGCCCAATCGGAAGGCGCCATGCGGGCGGCAAGGTTGTAGACGGAAAGTGCCAGGCTGGTGCCGCCAGCTTCGAGGAGATCGTCTATCCGCGTCGGCGCCATGGACAATTCTCGCGCCGCCTTCGTCCACGTGGTTGCGGCCACGTTTGCCGCGAAGGTTCCGACAGCCTCCAGTCCTTCAAAACCCAACCTTTCAAGGATGGGGGGAGAGACCTCGAGCAGCGTAACGGCCGTACCCAAATCGACACGGGCCGCCAGGCAGGAGAGGCCGGCCGTTCTCGCCAAGGTTTCAAAGTCAGAAACGGCGATAATGTTCGGACTCATTTCGAGAAGCTTCGCCGCCAACGGGGCGCCGTAAGGGATAACCTGATCCACGAGCCCGTAAGTCTTAGGGACCGTGTCGTCGCCGAAGGCCAAGAGCGAATCTATAATAAAGGCATTTTTTACAAGCAGGGTTGCGGCCGATCGTCGGTCTTCCCCGGCAATATGCGTCAGGACCGCGACGATAGAATCGACGGCATCCCGGCCGAAACGCCGGGCTAAAGGAGCAGTCGTTTCTTCGAACCTGGCGATTATTTCATTTTCCCAGGCAGGATCTTGGGACGCCCATCGGTTACGGGAGTCAAAAAATCCCCTTTTAAATGAGTCTCTGAACATGCTTCGGTTGATCCTCTTTTTTAATGCCGAGGAGGATGGAATCTGTCATTGGAAGCTGAAGTAATTCTTCAGCACCTCCTCGATACTTTTCTTCAGGTCGTCGTCATAAGTCAAAGGTTCCACCATGGTGGAGCGCAGGACTTCCCCCGGCGCCAAACCATTCTTCAGAAGCGTTCCGGCGTAGACCAGCTCGCGCGTGGAAACACCCTCCTCGAGTCCCTGGTGTACCAGGTTACGGATACGGTTTGCCGCTCTTACAAGCTTTACAGCCGTGTTTTCATCGATTCCCGCCTCACTCGACACTATCCTTACTTCCAGGTCTTCCCGCGGCCAACTCAGGTTAATGGAAACGAATCGTTGCCGCGTGCTGGGTTTCAGTTCCTTCAGAACACTTTGGTAATGGGGGTTGTAACTGATGACAAGCATGAATTCATGGGGGGCGTGAAATATTTTCCCCCGTTTTTCCACGGGTAGACAACGCCTGTGGTCCGTCAGGGGATGAATCACCACCGTTACATCCTTTCGGGCTTCGACTATTTCATCCAGGTAAACGATGCCGCCGTTTAGGACCGCCATCAAGAGCGGGCCGTCGATCCACTCAACTTGGTCACCTCTTATGATGTACCGACCCGTAAGATCGTTGGCGCTCAGGTCGTCATGACAGGCCACGGTGTAAAGAGGCCTCTTGAGCCGCCATGCCATGTGTTCCACCAACCGTGTTTTACCGCTTCCAGTAGGTCCGTTGAGGAGGACCGGAAGCCTGTTTGCATAAGCGGCTTCGAAAAGATCGATCTCCATCCCCTGGGAAAGGTAAAAGGGTTTTTCCTTGATGGTGAAATCGCTGTTTCCGGTGGAATTTCCGTCTTTCTTCTTTTTAGTCGCCATACCTTGCTCCTCGATGTCACTCCGCTTGCCGCGGAAGTTTACGGGTAATAAACACTCATTATTATAAACACAAAAGGGAAAATACCAAGCCTGCCGTTCGATGAAAGCTTTTTTGTTGACTGGTTCCGACCTTTCACCTAGACTCGTTCCGCAGCTTCCAAGAACCATATTTATCTTGAGATACTTGCGAATATTTCACCTGAGGGGTATCTGGCTGACTCCATGAATTCCCATGATGTCGGTGATCTTGCCGTCTTTTTTTCTCCCAGGAGCATCGCGATTGTCGGAGTTTCACGCTCATCGCGCAGTTTCGGAGGACTAAGCTTTCTCGCCCGGTTGGTCAATAGCAATTTCAAAGGTTCAATCTATCCGATCAATCCAAAGGCCGACGAAGTTAAGGGTCTCAAGGCATGGCCCGACCTGGCATCGCTGCCCGAGAAACCGGATCTTGTCATAGTGGCCGTCCCTGCGCCGAGGGTTCCGGCAGTTCTGGAAGAATGCTTTCGCCTGGGAATCAGACATATACATATTCTTTCGGCGGGATTCGGCGAACTGGGAACGGAGGAAGGGCGACGGCTCGAAAAAACGGTGGCCTCGATCGGCAGAGAAAAGGGATTGTTCATCATGGGTCCCAACTGCATGGGTCCCTACTGTCCTTCAGTCGGCCTTACCGCCTGGGGAGGGATTCCCGGACTCGACGGTTCTGTGGGAATTATTTCACAAAGCGGCGGTATCACCCAGCGGCTGACGGAGTATCTCGCCTCGCTGGGAGCGGGGATAAGCAAGGCCGCCAGCATTGGTAACGCGGCCGTGCTCGACAGCCCGGATTTTTTGGAATTTCTGGGTGAAGACGATCACACCGCTCTCATTGCCGTGTACCTCGAAAGCGTGAAGGACGGACGCCGGCTTTTCGATGTCGCATCGAGAATAGCGCCCCGAAAACCTATCGTTATGCTTAAAGGCGGACGGACGGAGCGCGGCGCCGCAACTGTGTCGTCACATACCGGCAGTTTGGCCGGAAACCAACGTCTCTGGCAGGCCTTTTTCGACCAGGTCGGCGTAATTCCAGTCAAGACCATGAATGAGTGGGTCGACGTTATTCTGGCCTCTTCCTTTATGCCGAAACCCCGTGGCAAAGGTGTTTTTATCGTGGGCGGCGGTGGTGGGAACAGTGTCATCTATTCCGATTTCTGTATCGAGGCCGGTCTTTTTGTTCCTCTTCTTTCGGAAAGGAGCATGGAGAAAATCCGTTCCTTCGTACCAGCTGCGGGCAGCATAGCCGGCAATCCCCTCGATCTATGGGAGGTATATCTCAATTTGGAACGTCTCTTCCAGGTCTTGGAAACAGCCTATGACGATCCGGCGGTCGAAGTCGTGCTTGTTGACCGTCTGATTCCCCGACGAGCCTTTCACAGTCCACCGGTTTCAGACCCGACCGAGAGGATTGCCGAATTCCTGTCAGTCCGAAAAGGCGTCAAACCGACCGTATTCGTCATAGATTACGACGGAGGTGATCCGGACTTGATCCAAAAGGGATCGGCACTTCGGGCAAACCTATGCCGTGCCGGGATTCCCTCTTATCCTTCCGTGGAACGTGCAGTGAAGGCCTTGGCCCGCCTGTGTTCCGATACAAGTCAAAGAAAATTCTCGTGAGGTGCGGGTGGCGGGTATAAAGAACGAACCCGTCCAAAGGAGCGCTCGGTGAGGTTCCCAACGTTTGACAAACTGTTGGATAATTCTTAATTTACTAAATAAAATTACATTTTTTTAAGGAATAATGAGGAAGCACGACATATGACCCATATTATCG
>JAHDRK010000068.1 GCA_018433345.1 Syntrophobacterales bacterium
CTCTACCTTTATCTGTGCCTTTTCTATCAGGAAAGCCATCGCCTTGTCTTCCAACATTTCCTCTATCAATCGGTTTGTGGCTTCCTCGCTCTGGAATATCTCCCGCAACTGGTCGTACGTTCGACCGTCCCCGGTCGTCATTTCTTCAATGCGCTTCTCCAGTTCATCGTCCCCCACAACAATCGACTCATTCTCGGCGATACGCGAGATCAAGAGACCCGACTTGACCATGCGCTCGGCATGAGGCAGTAGGTTCTCGCGCATTCTCCAAACCGCTTCGGCGGACTTCTCACGAGACATACCCGATGACATCATACGGCGCTGTAAGTCAACCATCAGTTGGTAGGTCTGTTGCTCCACCCATGTCAAAGGCACTTGGAATTCATTTTTTTCAAGCAGCGCGTCTATTATACTTTTACGAAGTTTTGCCTCCGTCTCCTTGGCCGCCTCTCCCACCATGGATTCGCGGACAGCCTCACGCAAACCCTCTACGGTCTCGAAGGTATCGAAGTTTTTAACAAATTCATCATCAAGGGGGGGTATTTTTTTCTCCTTTATGTCTTTTACGGTCACCCTGAAAAAACCCTGTTTCCCGGCAAGCTCTTCGGGCCTGTAATCATCGGGAAATGTCATCTCCACCGTTTTTTCGTCTCCCCGTTTAAGGCCCGTTAATTGTTCCTCGAATCCAGGAATAAACCGCCCACTTCCGATTTCGATACCATAGTTTTCAGTCGAGAGTTCCTTCCTTACTTCGCCGTCGACCGTAACTTCGAAATCAATTACGATGTAGTCTCCCGTCACGGTCTCGCGAGGCTCCTGGACTGATTCGAGTGTCGCATAAATCTCGCGCATCTCGTCTAGACGACGACTCACATCTTCATCGGTCACCTCTATTTCCTCTTTTGTTACGGAAATGCCGATATAATCCGTCGGTTCGACCTTTGGTTGTATTTCAACAGTGGCGGTAAAGGAAAAATTCTTGTTCTCTTCGATCCCCTTCTGGTCTATGTCAGGCTGAGATACTACAGGTATATCGTGTTCCCTGACCGCATCACCGTACCTCTTGCTTATCAGATTCGACAGTGCTTCGTTTTCGGCTTCTTCTTTATGATACATTTCCAGTAATTTCCGGGGGACTTTTCCGGGCCTGAAACCCTTTATCTTCGCCTTTCTCCCCACCAAGGTATAAGCGGAATCCAGTTCTCGCTTTACCTCCTCCCAGGGGATTTCAAAAGACAGTTTCTTCTTTACCGGGCTCAGGTCTTCAATAGTCAGGCCGACCGCATCTTGTTCCACCTATACACTCCTTAAACATACGTAGTGGTGCGAGAGAGGGGAGTTGAACCCCTATCCGCATAAGAGCGGGCTGGATCCTAAGTCCAGTGCGTCTTCCAGTTCCGCCACTCTCGCCCGTCTTTCCATCAATATAGTAACTGACGACAGAATTGTCAACAGCTCCCACTTTACGCTCAATCACATATATCTTGCTGATATTACACTACTTATTCCAACGTGCCTCCCGGATCCACCCTTGCCTTCCAGCGCCGGGAAAAGCGCTTCTCCTCAGCAACAGGATAATTTTCCTCGAAGAGGAAAGGTACTGTTAGAACATCGCGTGTACATTTGCAAACACTAGATGACAATTGATATTAAACAGGGGTTTTCGGAGTTCGACCATAAGCCCCGTCATTCACCGTTATACCCTCGGCATCAACCATAATAACTCCGGTACCATGCGATGAATTTCTTGATGCCCTCTTCTATCGGAGTCTTGGGTCGGAATCCCACATCCCGCATCAACTCATCCACGTCGGCGCATGTTTCAACGACATCGCCCGGCTGCAAGGGGAGCATGTTCTTCACCGCCCGGCGGCCCAAGCAGTCCTCAAGAATCCCGATGAAATCCGTTAGAAGGACGGGCCTGTTGTTGCCTATGTTGTAGATGCGATAGGGAGCGAAACTACCTCCCGGATCGGGATGAAACTTGTCCCACCGCGGATCGGGTTGCGGTATCTTGTCTATCACTCGGACCACCCCTTCGACAATGTCATCTATATAGGTGAAATCGCGGCGCATGTTTCCTCTATTATAAACATCTATGGGCTTTCCTTCAAGGATGGCCCTTGTAAATATGAAAAGTGCCATGTCCGGACGTCCCCAAGGACCATAGACTGTAAAAAAACGCAGTCCCGTGCAGGGAATCCCGTAAAGCTCCGCGTAGGAATGGGCCATTAGTTCGTTCGCCTTTTTGGTCGCGGCGTAAAGACTGACGGGATGGTCCACGTTGTGATGCACCGAAAAGGGTATCTGCGCGTTGCCGCCATAGACAGAACTTGATGAAGCAAATACAAGATGAGACACACCCCTGCACCTGCATCCTTCCAGGATATTCAAAAAACCCTTCACATTACTGTCGACATAGGCGTGAGGGTTTTCAATGGAATAACGGACACCGGCCTGAGCCGCCAAGTGAACCACTACGTCGCAGGTCGCACCTTCACTGTCAAAGAAACGCTCCATCCCCCCCCTGTCGGCGATGTCCAGCTTGAGAAAGCGGAACCTTCTCAGGTTAATGAGGCGGTCAAGCCGTGCCTGTTTCAGTGAGGGATCGTAATAGGAATTCAGATTGTCGATACCCACAACGAAGTCCCCTTCACCTACAAGGCGTCGACACAAATGATAACCGATAAAACCTGCTGCGCCTGTTACCAATACCCTGCGCACTACAACACCCTCCCCGGGCACAGCGGCCGTAAATTTCCATCCTCGACAATAGACGATCTAGGAGCCGCGTATCTCATACGCGCGGGCAAGCACCGACAAGGGGTGGACCACCCGGTGATTCTCGAGCGGTCCCTGGATGAAAAAGCGACATCCAGGGCACTGGGTTAGAACCGTCTTGACGGTCGTGCGTTCTATTTCGTCGATTTTGCGGTTCCTTATGGATTCGGCGAGAGTCGGATTTTCCA
>JAHDRK010000101.1 GCA_018433345.1 Syntrophobacterales bacterium
AAATTCCTTTTTTTGCTCTCCTGATCATTTCGGCATCGGTGAAATTCTCACCGGGCATATACCCTTTGAGGGGCTGTATGCGTTCGTGGATCATATCGATGAACCAGCCTGGCTGCGGGAAGAACGCGCCTTCAAGTTCGTGAGCCGGCGTGATCCAGTTGCGTGACCCAAGCACCGCAACGGGCGCGTCCAGGTAATCGAAGCAGAGCGAACCGATGGTTGCCGCCAGGTCGTTCAGGAACGAGCCGCGGGCAGTCGCATCGCCGGCAACAATGATCTTGCCGGTTTTCTTCACCGAGGCGACCACTTTTTCGTAATTGAACGGCACCAGTGAACGGGCATCGATCACTTCGGCGCTCATCCCATGGACCGACTCCAATTCTTTTGCCGCCTGGAGCGCGGGATAAAGCGTGTGTCCGATGGTCAGGAAGGTGATGTCCTTTCCCTCTTTCTTCACGTCGGGTTCACCGATGGGTATTTCGTAATATCCGGCAGGAACGCCTCCTTCATGGAATTGCTCGCCGATATCGTAGATGCGCTGGCTTTCAAAGAAGATCACCGGATCGGTTCCCTGAAGCGCCGCGTTCATCAGCCCCTTGGCATCGTAAGGCGTCACCGGGAAACAAACCTTGATGCCCGGGATATGTGCCACAAGCGATGTCCAGTCCTGCGAGTGCTGCGCGCCGTATTTGGAGCCCACCGAAACACGAAGCACGACCGGCATCTTCAGCACGTTGCCGCTCATTGCCTGCCATTTGGGAAGCTGGTTGAACACTTCATCGCCACAACGTCCCAGAAAATCGCAGTACATGATTTCGGGGACAACCCTTCCTCCGCACATGGCGTAACCGATGGCCGTACCTACGATAGAGGCTTCCGATATGGGTGAGTTGAACAGGCGGTGATATGGCAAGGCTTCCGTCATCCCTCCGTAAACGGCAAAGGCGCCTCCCCAGTCGCGGTTCTCCTCTCCGTAGGCAACGAGCGAGGCATCCTTGTAAAACCTGTCCATGATGGCTTCGAAAATGGCGTCGCGCAACTGGAACTGCTTCATCTTGCTGAACGGCTTGCCTTCGGCATCGAACGCAAAACGTTCCTTGCCGGCTATCTTCTTCACGCGGGAGTTCTCCTCCATCGGCATCAGCACGTCGGGCCTTGCATCGGAGAAACTGTCCACGGAACCGTTCGAGAACATCATATCCCCGATCGCGTCGGGATTTTTCATGCGGGGCGAGATCTCATCGTTGATCGATTTGAGGAACATCTCGTGGATGAGCGTCCTTATGTCATTCCAGATGGCGTCAAGCTCGTCCTGGACGGCCACGCCCGCCTCCAGCAACTGTTTGCCGAACGACGCAATACAGTCCTGTCTTTCCCAGGCTTCCACTTCCTCCTTCGTGCGGTAGGAAGACGCGTCGGAGGGAGAGTGCCCGCTGTATCTGTAGGTCAGGACATCCAGCAAGACCGGCCCGTTTTTCTCATCAATTATTTTTCGCTTGCGTTTGTAAGCGTCAATTACCGCCAGCGGATTGTAACCGTCCACGCGTTCGGCGTGCATCTGTTCCTCGTTCACACCTGCACCGATACGGGCTGCGATGCCGTAACCCATGGTCTCGCCACAGGTCTGGCCGCCCATCCCGTACTGGTTGTTCATGATGTTGATGATCACCGGAAGCCCGCCCTTCATATCTCCGTCCCAAAGCTCCCTGAACTGGTCCATGGCGGCAAAAGTGATCCCTTCCCAAACAGGTCCGCAAGCCATCGATGCGTCACCTATGTTGGCAACCACCATGCCGGGTTTGCGGTTGACTTTTTTGTATAACGCGGCACCAACGGCTATGTCTCCCGATCCACCCACGATGGCATTGTTGGGATACACGCCGAAAGGCGTGAAGAAGGCGTGCATGGAACCGCCCAGTCCTCTGTTGAATCCGGTTTCCCGGGCAAAGATTTCAGCCAATGTTCCGTAAACCAGAAAACGGCGGGCAAGCTCCCTGGTTGTTCCGTTGAAATCCTTTTGAACGATTTCCAGTACCGAACCGTCAAAGAATCCCTGCATTATCTTCAACAGTTCCTCATCGGCAAGCTTATGGATGGCAGACATCCCCTTGGCCAGGATTTCACCGTGCGAACGGTGGCTCCCGAAAATAAAATCATCCACGGTAAGCGTCCAGGCCATCCCCACGGCCACCGACTCCTGTCCGATGGACAAGTGGGCCGGCCCGGGGTGGTTGTAAGCCACACCGTTGTATTCACCTTTGGTTTTGATAAGGTTAAGCATGGTTTCAAACTCGCGGATGAGCGCCATGTCGTGATAAATGGCTTTTAGTTCCTCGTCGGTAAAATTTTCGCGTTCTTCTTTTACCGTTTTTTGATACTGATTGACAGGAATGGGCTGAAATTCCACAAAGCCCGGTTTCCGGGCTTCAGCCGGATCAATAAATTGAATTTTTGGCATACTGTTTTATTTTTTCGATCGATTTTACAATCGTCATTTTTCTTATAAATTGTTATTGGGTTTTGAGCAAGCAAGTCCGGGCAATCAAAATTCAAAAATCACTTCCTTGAATATTTCACTTACTGTAGGATGCGGAAAAACGACCTCTTTCATTTCTTCGAGCGTCATCTCCTGCTCTATTGCCAGACAGGCGCCGTAAATCATTTCACTGCTCGGGTTTCCCAGCATGTGAACACCGATGACTTCGCCGTATTTTTCACCTGCAAGCACCTTGCATAATCCGACACCGCCCTCGTTTTCTGCGACAAAACGCCCGGCATAGGCCATGGAGAGTCTGGCTACCTTGTAGGCAATCCCTTTTGCCCTGGCACTTTCTTCGGTTTCACCCACACCTGCAATTTCAGGGTTGATGTACACGACTCCCGGAATGGCATTATAACGCATAATGTCGTCTTTTCCCGTAAGGTTGTTGACCACCACTTCGCCTTCACGGCTGGCGGTATGCGCCAAAAGCGAAAAACCGGTAACGTCGCCGGCGGCAAAGACGTTGGGCACATTGGTACGCATCTTTTCATCGACCTTGATGCCTCCCCTGTCCAGTTCCACATTCAGATTTTCGAGTCCAAAACCCCTGGTCACCGCGCGGCGCCCGACGCTCAACAGGATTTTATCGCCTTCAACGGTGCGTGTTTCTCCCGCCTTCTCAAAAACCACTTTATTTCCGTCCACCCGGACCACCTTGGCGTTAAGGTGAAATTCGATGCCTTTCCTGGTGAAAATATCGCGCGAAAGGGCTGATATCTCGTAATCGTTGTTTCCCAGAATCTCGGGAAGCATCTCGATCACGGTCACCCTGGACCCTAA
>JAHDRK010000009.1 GCA_018433345.1 Syntrophobacterales bacterium
CCGGCTCATCGAAGCGGTCATGAAAAAAGAGGAGAAAAATCGTGACTAAACGATGGGAAGTGCGCTTGATCGGAACAGGAGGCCAAGGGGTCGTGACGGCGAGCATAATTCTCGCGGACGCCGCCCTCAGGGAAGGCAAAAACGTGGTCCAGTCTCAGAACTACGGTCCCGAGGTAAGGGGCGGTCACAGTACGGCGTACGTCATTATCTCGGAAGAAAGCATTCTCTATCCCAAGGTCGACCGGCCGAACTTGCTTGTGGTTATGAGCGGCAAAGACCATGAACCCTATCTCAAAGATATATCGGAAGAGGGCCTACTGCTGGTAGACGGGGAGGAGGATTCCGATCCCCTGCCGGCGAACGTGTACCGAATACCGATCACCCACATAGCCCACGACGAAGTGGAGCGCCCCATTACGGCCAACATCGTTTGCCTGGGCGCCATTGTAGGACTGACGGACCTCGTTTCGGTGGGAGCGGCTATAGCTGCCATGGAAGCGAGCATTCCTCCACGGGCCGTTGTGATCAACCGCAAGGCCTTTACCCTCGGTCTCCAGGCCGCTCGAAAGGCGAGGGAGAAGCGGGCCGCCGAATTACAACAACCAACAACTTTTTGAGGAAAAACACCGCCTCATTCAAGGAGATATCCCCGCGCCAGGTCGATGTATTCCTTGACTTGGTTTTTCTGCCATTTTCGCGAGAACTTCAGCTCCTTGGCCATGATCTTTGCCGCCTCCGGCGCCATCCTTATACTGGCCCGGGCATCGAGAAACAACGCCCGCGTTCTCCTGGCAAGGGCGTCCTCCACTGTCCTGGCCATTTCGTTACGCGTAGCCCAGAGGATTTCCGCCCGGACGATCGGTAGCGCGGGATCGAGTCTCTCACCCAGTTCCGGCTTGTTCCTGATAAGACGTTTGATCGCGATGGCGTCGGAACCATAGGAATGGAGAAATTCGCCCGTATCGACATTTTTCAACCATCCGTGAATGCGGAGATTCGCCGTCGTGCTGGGGCGTTCTTCAAGACCCGCTACCAGCGCCGCCTTGTCTATGGTGTCTTCACCCATTTTGCGATAGGTCGTCCACTTTCCCCCCACAAGGGTGACCAGTCCGGAGAGCGACACGAGCACCTTGTGACTCCGGGAAATCTCCTTCGTGGGTTTTCCCCCTTCGGGCGGCGCCGCCAGAGGCCTCAAGCCGGCAAAGACGCTGAGCACGTCGCTTCGGGACGGTACCTTTTCCAGGTACTTGCCCGCCGTTTTGAGGACGAAGTCCACTTCTTCATCAAAGGCGCGGGGTTCCAGGCTGGCCTCTTCCACGGGCGTGTCCGTCGTTCCCACCACGACCTTTTCCAGCCAGGGGACGGCGAAGAGCACCCTCCCGTCGTCGGTGTGGGGCACCATTATGGCCGTGTCGCCGGGTAGAAATTCCTTGCCCAGGACCAGGTGGATGCCCTGGCTCGGTTTTATCATATCCTGCGCGTGGGGATCGTCCATCTTGACGATTGAATCGGCGAAGACACCGGTGGCGTTTATGACCACCCGACCATGTATTTCGTATTCTTCTCCCCTTTCCATATCTCTGGCCAGGACGCCGCTCACCATGCCGCCCGTCTTTAGCAGGCCTGTAACCTTCATGTAGTTGACGGGGGTGCCGCCTTTTTCTTCCAATGTCTGTGCCAGGTTCACCGCCAATCTGGAGTCGTCGAACTGACCGTCGTGATAGACGATGCCTCCCCGCAGTCCCTTTCTTCTGAGGGTGGGAATCGCGGCGAGGGTCTCCTTTTTCGACAAACTCTTCGAGGGTCCCAGCCCCAATTTCCCCGCCATGATATCGTAGACCTTAAGGCCCACCCGGTAAAAGGGGCCGTCCCACCATTCATAATTGGGAACGACGAACTTCTGGTTGCTGACCAGGTGCGGCGCGTTCTGACGTAGAAGACCCCTTTCGTGAAGGGCTTCGAGGACGAGCGAAACGTCCCCCTGCTGAAGGTAACGCACACCGCCGTGGATAAGCTTGGTACTTCGGCTCGACGTTCCCTTGCTGAAGTCGGACTGTTCGAGAAGGACACAGGTGTAACCGCGGGACGCCGCTTCGATGGCCACGCCGAGGCCCGAGGCGCCTCCGCCTATCACAATGCAATCCCAGACGTCGTAATAGGTATTAATCTTTTCAATCATGTCGTCTCTGTTCATGAATTTATCCCTTTCCTTTCACACGCTTTTGTCACGAAGGCTCGGTCCATCGGGAGACCCGGGAAAGGGCCTTCCTCCAAGTCTGCATAAGTTCCTCCACCCTGTCCCGGGGCATGGAGGGTGTAAATGAGCGGTCCTGTTTCCAGTTCGCCTCCAGTTCCTCTACATCGCGGTAAAAACCGACGGCAAGACCGGCCAGGGATGCGGCGCCGAGGGCCGTGGTTTCCAGCACCGTGGGGCGTACCACTGGAATCCCCAGGATATCCGCCTGAAACTGCATGAGGGTGTTGTTGAAGGCGGCCCCCCCGTCAACTCGTAGTTCCTCCGCGGCTATTTCCGAGTCGGCGCTCATGGCCTGAATCACGTCGTATACCTGGAAGGCTATGCCCTCGAGGGCCGCCC
This sequence comes from Syntrophobacterales bacterium, assembly GCA_018433345.1. GTDB lineage: Bacteria > Desulfobacterota > Syntrophia > Syntrophales > UBA2210 > MLS-D. The sequence goes on from JAHDRK010000009.1 coordinate 2,597, forward strand.
TCGCGATATGGCCTGCCTGGGTTCCCCTGGTTATGCCCATGACGGCACCTCTGGCGTAAGGGTCCCAGTGAGGAGCGCCGAGACCGGTGAAGGCGGGCACCAGGCATACTCCGCCGTTGTCGGGAACGGTCAGAGCAAGTCGCTCCACCTCCTCCGATCTCTTGATGATTCCCAATCCGTCCCGAAGCCATTGAACGACCGCCCCGGCGACAAAGATACTTCCTTCCAGGGCATAGGAGGTTTGATTGTTACGGGTGAGGGCGATGGTGGAAAGGAGCTTGTTTTTCGAAGAGATTTTCCTTGGGCCCGTGTGCATCATGACGAAGGATCCCGTGCCGTACGTGTTCTTGATCATGCCCTTTTTTGTGCAGACCTGGCCGAAGAGGGCTGATTGCTGATCTCCGGCGATGCCGGCGATGGGGAGTTCATCTCCGAAAACCTCTCTATCGGTTGTCCCGTATACTTCACTGGACGAGCGAACTTCAGGCAGTATCGACGGCGGAATGTTCATCAATTCAAGCAGGTCTTTATCCCAGGTGAGACGGTTTATGTCGAAGAGCATGGTCCTACCGGCGTTGGTGGTGTCCGTTACGTGCACCCTTCCGCCGGTCAGGTTCCAGACCAGCCACGAGTCGATAGTACCCGCGGCGAGCTCTCCCGCTTCCGCCCTTTTTCGGGCACCGGGTATGTTTTCCAAAAGCCACCGGATCTTTGGGCCGGAAAAATAGGCGTCGATCACCAACCCGCAGCGGTCCTGGATCATTTGTTCGAATCCTCTTTCGCGGAGCTCTTCACAATATTCCGCCGTACGCCGGTCTTGCCAGACTATGGCCCGTGACAGGGGCTCCCCCGTTTTTCTGTCCCAGAGAACCGTCGTTTCCCGCTGATTGGTTATGCCCATTGCAACCACACCGCCCTTTTTGATCCCTTTCTTTTCCAACACCTCCCGTGCCACGGCGACCTGGGTGTCGATAATTTCCCGTGGATCATGTTCAACCCACCCGGGGCGAGGGTAGTGCTGGGTGAACTCCTTTTGGGCGGCGGCCGCCACTGCCCCGCCGCGGTCGAACAGAATGGCCCGCGAGCTGGTTGTTCCCTGGTCGAGTGCTAGGACGAATGTCTCCATCGAAAAACCTTTCTTGTCTATTCAGGTGTTGTTTCGGTCCTGTCGGAGCGGGCGCTGCCGTTGAAAAAGCCCGTCACGTCGGGACCCTTCGATTTCGCGCTTCTGTTTGTTCATGGGAAGCCCTGCCTTTTTATTTGGGCCTTGTTAACATCCACCTCCCTTCATTATTTCCATTGATCCAATTTCATGGTTTTCATACCTCCCGGGGAGATATCTCTCCGGCTGAAGAAATGTTTCAAGAAAACAGGGGCATGACCACCGAGCCTTGGAAAAAGAAAAAAAACAAGACCAAGCCGCCCAGGAAAGATGCCAGGGCCGGATAGCGGTTCATGGATTTAAAATTGAGAGCGAAGAGGATGAGCACGATAAAACCGAAGGCCAGGCAGAAGCGGCAATAAAGGTCATTGATTATCTGGAACCGCACCAAAATGGTTTCTCCGCCCAGCGCGCCGCAGAGAAGCATGGTTCTGAGGTGATTCCCGGCGGTGGGGGTAAAGTTCAGGACAAACAGGGCGGCCATGAAGAGAATTCCCACGACGGCGAGGTCCACGCCGAAAAGCGTGCCCCTCAAATAGGAGCAGGAAGAGCCGCAGGTCTTGTAGTAAAGGATAATAATAATCGCCGCTACAGGTAGGGCGACATTGCCTGTTTTGATTATTCGAGGATTCTGTAATCCGGGCATTTATCGCTCCTAAAGGCGACCGAGGTATCGCAAAGGCTGCGGTTCATCGGAGTTCTTCCAAGGCGCCGATTATTGATTTTTTCCCGGTGTATTTTTTCTTTTCGCCCCTTTTTATTATCACCAGGGTGGGGGTGGAGGTCAACTCATCGTTTTTGATGAGCCTGTTGAAATAGGGATACAGGATCGGCGCGTCAAATATCTCGTAGTCGATCCCCTTTTCTTCGAACAAGCGCTTTAATGCCTCTTCCGTCTGCGCTTCCTTCGAGCGAGCCGCCTCGAAGAGTATCTTTCTGACATGAAGCGCCCTATCGAAGGTGTTTTCCGCCTTCAGGGCATAAAGAAAAAAGTTGCTGTAGGTTACCGATCCGGGTACGTCGACGAGGGTGAGGCGGATGATATCTCTGTCGATCAGGTCCTTGAGAATCGGTTCTAACTTGGGTTCCAGGGAACGGCAGGGACCGCAGAAAAGATTGGAGTACAACCGTACATCGATTGGTCCTTTTCCATAGGCGGGGAAAGGGAGCTCGCTCTGAACGGCCGACGTCCATGGCGAAAAATGGAGAGGAAAAAGCATTGCCGCGACGAACACTACCGTAAAAAATCTTTTCATAGTCTCACCAACCTTGCAACACAAAGGGCAGGGTTATGGGTGCGGTCGGTTCTCCTTGCCCGGCACCATTTTAATTATTCTGTGAATCAAGGCATAATAGACGAAGGACGGAATTTCTGTCAATCAGTGCGGTGTAGGCTTCATCGGTGGAAGAATGGTTTTTCATTTGATCCGCCTTTTCAGTCGCTCCATGTTGTGAATTTTGAGCAGTCCTTTTTCCACCGAGATCAATCCCTTTTCACGAAGCGTGCGCAGTTCCTTGTTGACGCTTTCCCGCGAAGCGCTTATCATATTGGCCAATTCTGACTGGGTGAGAGACAACTCGAAGGAGGCCTGGTTGTTTTCAAGGGCGCCCCGTTCTTCCACCATTTGCACCAGCTTTTTCGCCAATCTGCCCGATACATTGAGGAAGCAGGTATCCTCCAGGAGATCGTCGGTTTTTCTCAGCCTGAGTGAAAGAGATCGAAGTACCGCCTTGAGCGCCCCTTGGCTGTGTTGTAAAAAGGTGATAAAATCAGAGCCTTCGAGCGAAAGAAGTTCGGTTTTTTCCAATGCGACGGCGTCGGCGGAGCGAGGCATGCCGTCCAGGAGAGACATTTCACCGAAAAAATCACCATCCGAGAAGACGGCGAGAACCACTTCTTCGCCCAGTGTTGAAGGAAGAACGATTTTTATCTTTCCGCTAATGATGATGTACAGTGTGTTTCCTTCAGAATCTTTCCGAAAAAGGACATCACCCTTTCGAAGGGATAGGTGCTTAAGGGATCGCCGTAACCGCTCCTTCTCTTCCGGCGGAAGTGCCTGGAGGAGAGGGATATCGTTCAAGAGACACTCCACTGCCATGCCGTGGTTCCTTCCCTGTCGATTACCACTCTTTCTTTCACCATACGCCGATTCTATAACCGTTATTCCCTATACGGTCAAGGCGCGAGATGGGCGTGACCACTAAAGGCAAAGATGGCTTTGCCTCGATAGTCTTTGACGAAGAAGTTTAAACCGGATATCGGGTGGCGAGATGAACAATTGCCTGAAAAGAAAAAATGAAAAACCTGAACCGCACGCATCATGTAAGTTTGCGGGGCAAAAGGCCTTTACGCTCCTGGAAGTGATGTTTGCATTGTCCATCCTGGCGATTGCCCTGGTTGCCGTGTTCCAGTTGCAATCCCAGGGTCTTTCCATGCTGGGACAGGCACGGTTCGAAACGACGGCCTCCCTTCTCGCAAAAGGTAAGATGGCCGAACTGGAAATCGCCGATTCAATTGAACTGACCTCGGGAACCGGAGAGTTCGGAGATGACTACCCCGGCTATTCATGGGAGGTTATCGTTGAAAGCACCCCCCTCGAGGCCATGGTCAAGTTGACTGTCCTCGTGACCAACGATCTGCTGACGAGGAACAACACCTATCATCTTGAATTGTTCAGGACCGTTGCAACGGAGTGAAGAAATGACATCGGGGGGAAGGCGCTTTAAGCGAGGGGTCCGTGGCTTTACGCTGGTGGAGATCATGTTGGCAATGTTGTTGCTTGGTATCGTGATTTCCACCGTTTGCGCCGCTTGGACGGGTACGCTCAGGATTGCCGAGGAGGGGGATTACGTGGACGAGGTATATGCCATGGCAAGGAATGCCATGACGCATCTCTCGGAAGATATGGAATCGCTGGCGCCTTGGGGAGGGGCCTTCGTTCTTGAAGGAGGACCCATGGATCAATTGGACGAGTCTTTCGTTGATTTGCGATTCGTGACATCCCGGCGCCTGGGTTTCAGCGGCACAAGAGGAGGATTCCCGGAGGTCGTATGGTTCGGAGTCGAGGATACGAAAAGGGAGGGAGAAGAAAAGAGTTGGACCCTCATGCGAGAGGAGCGAACCTATCAATCAAGAGTGGAAGAGGGGTATTCGGATCCCTATGACCGGGAAGAGGCCTTTATTGTGGCGAAGAACCTCAAATCTTTCCGCTGTCTGTTCATTGACGAAAACAGCGACAGTCACGATCGCTGGGATTCGGTATCGGATTTGGGGGAACAGAAGGATAGGATCCCCAGGATGATCGTGATCGAGATGGAATTCCACAATCCTGATAATTCAGAGAGACCTTGGCGATTTATGACCGGGGTGACTGTTCCCCGCTCCGAGGGAGGTTCCAAATGACTCGATCCGTTCGCCCGGAGAAGATAAACGAGCGCGGCGCAGCCCTTATCCTGGTTGTCTTTATAATGGCCGTGATCGTAGCCGCAGCCCTTCAATTCAACAGGGCGGCGCGGCTCCAGGTCTACGAAGCGGCGGGTATAGGTGACGGAATAGTACTTGAACATATCGCCAAGTCGGGCATCTATATAGGAAAGTATGTGTTGAAGGAAGAAGATGAAGAAGTTGTCACTCTCAGGGACGATTGGGCCCGGGCGGAAGAAGTCAGTTTCCAGTCGGCCGCCTTTTTCAGTGTGGGACACTGTGAAGTGCGTGTGGTGGATGAATCGGGCAAAATTCCCGTGAACAAACTAGTTGATGGGGAAGGCGAAATCAACGAGAGCATACGAGACTTGCTGGTTAGATTTTTCACACTTCCCGAGTTTGGGTTGAATGATCTAGACGCTTATGATATTGTAGCAGCTATTGCTGATTGGATTGATGAGGATGACGAGATAACCATCGGCGATGACGGAGGTTTGGGAGCCGAACAGGGTTACTACCGAAGCCTCGACCCCCCCTACGACTGCAAGAACGCACCTTTCGACTCCATAGACGAACTCATGCTGATCAAGGGTATTACAGAAGAGCTGTACCACGGAGCGGACGGCCTTCCCGGGATCAGGGATTACCTTACCGTGCGAAAGACGGAGAGGATCAACATCAACACGGCACCGCTGCTCGTTCTGAGAAGCCTGTCCCCGGATATGACGGAAAAGATGGCGACATGGATGGACGAGTACCGGAGGGACGACAACAACGAGCTGGACAGTCCGAGCTGGTACCTGAACATCTCTGGGATGGGAGGCGTCGAGATCGATTCCCTTCTTATCGGCACGTCGAGCGATGTCTTTTCCATTCAATCGACGGGGCGTCTCGACCGCATGATAAGGAGAATCACCGCAGAGGTAGAGCGCAAGGAATCCGGAGACATGCCTGTTGTACTATCCTGGACGGTTCATTGAGTGGTAAATAACTCTTATCGGTGGGGGCGGATTGAATAACGATGCCTGAAAGAGTAACGGGGCTGGATATCGGTCGGGACGGCATAAAGGCCGTTTCAGTCTCGCCGGGCCTTAAGGGGTATCATGTAATAGACGTGGTATCCGTGAGGATAGCTGAATCGGGCGGTCTTGAAAAGGCGCTGGAGAAGGTTTTTGAACGTGAAGCATTCAGGAATAGTCCCTGTGTGACGGCCATACCCCTTGATCGTTGCTCGTTTCGCAATGTCCGAATGCCCTTCAAAGATCGGAAGCGAATAAACCAGACCCTTCCATATGAGCTGGAGCAGTCCATTCCCTATCCAATCGAACGGGTCGTTATAGACTACCTTGTAACAGGTCGTTCGGATCAAACGGAAATGTTGGCGGCCATAGTCCGGGAGAATGAACTCGCCGAGCGTTTGGAGTCGCTTTCGAAACACGTATCGTCCTTCCCGGTGGTGGACGTGGAAGAAGCGGCCCTGGCCTATTGGCTCATCACCGATTCCGGGGAAGACGGGGCGGGTGTTCTGATCGACGCGGGTGCAGCCGGCACGTCCCTCGCTATTGTCGACCGGGGGCGGATAGTCCATCTCCGGTCCTTCCCATTCGGTGGGAACATGGTTGTAGAATCGGTGGCTGCGGAACAGGGAATTGATCTTGAAGAGGCGGGAAAGGTGGTTCGCTCGGGGGATCCCCGTTCAAAGTCGGCTTGGGTAAAACTTTGCTCGGAACTTCATCGGGAGGTGCAAAGGACGATAGACCTTCTTCGCCTGAGGGGACTTATCGAAGAGGCGCCCCGCAAGCTGTGTCTTGCCGGTGGGTGCTCCCAGTCCGCCGTATTTAGAGACGAAATGGGTCGTCTCTTTTCACTTTATCCTCAGGCCCCCGTTGTCCCTCAGGAACAATCTTTCCAGTTTACCGGAGAGGCGAAAGAAAACTGGAACCCGGCGCTTTTTAACCAGGCGCTTGCCCTCGCTCTCCGGGAGGCGGGGAAGGTCCGGGGATTCAATTTTGTGAGGGGAAGAAGCGCGGCCAAGGGAATCGTCGACAGGCTCCGCGAAGAGCTGCCATGGCTTGCCCCCATGGCGGTAGGCATTACCCTGCTTCTTGGAGCGAACCTCTATTTTGATTATCGCAACGACACACGATATCTCGCGTTGCTTCAAGCCGAGACGAGAGCCATCTTTCAAGAGACCCTTCCCGGGATCACCAGGATCGTTGATCCCGTGCAGCAGATGCGCACGGCCCTGGAAGAGGTCAAGCGGATGTCGGCGGGGCAGGAACAGGGAACTTCCAGGACGGTCCTTTCAATCCTTAGAGATATGTCGGTACTTGTTCCCGCCTCGGTGGAATTTGTCATCACCAATTTTACCTATGACGGGCAGACGATCCGTCTCCAGGGAGAAACCGATAACTTCAACACAGTCGATGCCATACGGGCTTCCCTGGAGCGCAGTGATGCCTTTGAATCTGTCACCATAACGTCCGCGAATATGATGCGGCAAGGAGGGCGGGTCACTTTTGATCTAAGGATGGAACCCGGGCGATGAACCTCAATATGCTCAAAACCATGAAATTAAGCCGCCGGGAGCGGAGCTGTTTGGTCCTGTGCGCGGTGGCGGTCTTTCTATTCCTGCTTTTCCAGTTTGCCATCTTTCCTTTTGCCGATGCCAGGGAAAGAACCAAGCGTTCCATCACAAGGGCCGAATCCACGCTCCGGGACCTGGCCGTGCTAAGCGCTGAATACCGTTCTCTGGGCGCGGCCTCTCTGGAAGTAGACCGATTGATAAAAGACCGCCCCAAAGATTTTTCACTTTTTTCCTTTCTCGAACAACAGGCAGGAGAGGTCGGTATCAAGCCCAACATCAGTTACATGAGACCTTCGGAAACGATAGACCAGGGTTCATACCGTGAATCCTCGGTGGAGATGCGACTTGAAAATATCACCATGAGCCAGCTCGTGGAATATCTCCGGCGGGTCGAGTCGGAGGAACACCTGGTGAGGGTGCGACGTATAGTGATAAAGAGGACGGAGGTGCCCCGCGGCTGTTTCTCGGTGTTGATCCAGTTGGTTACGGTGGTTTGAATGGATTGGGGGTCTCGGGGCTGTATGATGGCCGCGGGACTTTGCCCCGCGGCTGTTTCTCGGTGTTGATCCAGTTGGTTACTGGTGGTTTGAATGGATGGCTGGTTTGAGTGGGGGGCGTTGGCCGCGGGACTTTGCCCCGCGGCTGTTTCTCGGTGTTGATCCAGTTGGTTACTGGTGGTTTGAATTAGTAGTGAGGTTAACTCCATATTTTCTAATAAAAATGGCGCCGCTGTTTGAGGGGATAAGCGACATGAAAGGTAAAGCCCTCCTGGGATACACGCTCTACGGGATTATCGTGACGGTTTTTTTCCTCTATTTGCTCTTGCCGTCGGCGATTCTGGAGCGGTCCATCGAGTCATTCGCCGCAGAGCAATACGGTATCGTAGTTCATGCCAGTGCGGCGGGTTTGACCGTGCCGCCGGGTATGCGCATGGAGCGGTGCAGGGTTTCCCTCCCCGGACGTCCGGACATTATGATTGTGGTCCAGGACGTAGTGGTCAGGGCAAAACTGGGCCGTCTCTTGGGAGGCAGACTGTCGGCTCTTTTCCATTGCAGGACTTACGGAGGAACCCTTGAGGGATCGGCGGCCCTTAACAGGAGGTTCACCCTTACAGGACCGATGGATGCCCGGGTATCGGCGAGCGGTGTAGACCTGGCCCAGGCGACCTGGCTGGTAAAACTTTTGGAACGGCGGGTCGAGGGAACGCTCAAAGGGGTCGTGGAGGTGGAGCGGATTACCCCGGTCCTTACAGAGGGGGAGGGAAAGTTGGACATGGTCCTCGAAAGAGGAAGTATTTACATGTTGGAACCCTTTATGGGATTCGAAAGACTGGATTACGATAAAATCGAGATAAAAGCGGACTTGGTCGAGTCGGACTTGACCGTCAGGAACATCACCCTCGAAGGCCCCGACATCATGGGAACTTTCAACGGCAAGATAAGCCTGCATTCCCACATACCGAGCAGCAGGATGGCTTTCAAGGGGAGCGTTTCCCTCCCGGCCATGGGGGTTTCCCTGCCGTTGACGGTGGGAGGCACGCTCGCCGATCCCAGGGTTCGAGTGGGGAGGTCATGATGGGGGCGACTTTCGCGAGGGCCGTTATGATACTTGCTACGATCACCGTGGCTTCATGGCTTGCCGTTGATACCTTTTACAAGGCCGTCACTCCGCTTCCCGCTGTCGTGGTTGAGGATGACCGCTATCTTGCCTCGGCACCCGAGACACCTGCCGAGCATCCCGCCAAGTCGAGCGCCGATTACGGGATAATCCTGGAAAGGAATCTCTTCGGATCCGCCGAAAAAGAAAAGGAGGAAAGGGCGGAGGTTGAGATAGACATAGATGCCCTCGAGCACACGCAGCTGGACTTGGTGCTCTTGGGGACAGTGGCCGGCGACAACGGTTACGACTATGCCGTCATAGAGGAGCGGGGAAAGAGCGGCCAGACACTGTTTCGAGAAGGAGACGTGGTTTCGGGGGCGCTCTTGGTGAAGATCATGCGGACCAAGGTGGTGCTCAGGGTGGATGACAAAGAAGAGGTCCTGTCCATGGAAGATGAGCGCCGAAAAAGCCCGTCTTCCACCGCCTCGGCCGCGGGGGAGCGCCCGTCCGTTGTTTCCGATTCGGAACAGGTCATCACGTTGCAGCGGAGCAAGGTGGATGCGGCGGTCCAGGACATGGGACGCCTCATGACCGATGCCCGCATTCGCCCCTTTTTTTCCGGGGGAAAGGTTGACGGTATCATGATAAGCAATATTGTTCCGGGAAGTATCTTCCAACAATTGGGTTTGAGGAACGGAGACGTAATACGGGGGATCGACGGCCGTCCTCTGCAGAGCCCCAATGATCTTATGGAAGTATACAAGAGCCTTGAATCGGGGACGGAACTGGCGGTGGACATCAAGCGCCGTGGGAGGGACCAGCTCTTACAGTACCAGTTTATCGACTGATTGTCACAGCGCGCGGTCCTGTTGCGCCGTTCATGGCGGGTAAAGAGAAAGGCCTATGTACACCACATATTTCGGCTTGAAAGAAAAACCCTTCAACCTGACCCCTGATCCCCGCTTTTTCTATCTTTCCCCCCGACACCGGGATGTAATGAATTATCTCATATACGGAATCACCGAACGCAAGGGGTTCATGGTTATAACGGGGGGGATAGGAACGGGGAAGACGACCGTCAGCAGGGCCTTGCTGGCGAACCTCGACGATGGGGTCGATACGGCCCTGGTGTTCAATCCCGCTCTTTCCAGCATGGAACTGCTTTCAACGATCGTCCGGGAATTCAATGTGAAGATGGGGCGCGGACGTCCGACGCGCAAGGCATATATAGATGCTCTCAATCGTTTTCTCTTGGAAAATTTCGCGTCCGGTCGCAATGCCCTTTTGCTTATCGACGAGGCCCAAAACCTTTCTCCAGAGGTCCTGGAACAGATCAGGATGCTGTCGAACCTGGAGACGGGACAGGAAAAGCTGCTCCAGATCGTCCTCATGGGACAGCCGGAGTTAAAAACCATGCTTGCGTCTCCATCGCTCCGCCAGCTCAATGAAAGAATAGTCGTCCGCTACGAACTGAAACCTTTGGACCGAGACCAGGTGGGTTCCTACGTGAGACATAGAATATCAGTCGCCGACGGTAAAGGATCGAAGGTCCGCTTTACATTACCCGCGCAGAGGCTTCTTTATCGTGCCTCGGGAGGAAATCCCCGTCGCATCAACGCCCTGTGCGATCGGGCGTTGCTGATCGCCTATGCCGGGGGCGATCGCGTGATCGACTACGGGATTCTGCGAAAGGCGGTACGCGACATGGGTTGTTCCTATTTGGGCAAAAGGTCCGTGGGGAGGGCCTTCTTCGGATTTGGAGTCCCGGCGGTGATCCTTGCGGGGGCGGCGCTCGTTCTGTGGGCCGGCCGTTCCCGGGACCTGTGGTCGGGGATTCGATCGCTGCTTTCAGGTGTGGGTTTACCATGAGTTACATTCACGACGCGCTCAAGCGTGCCCAGGAAGAAAAAGACAGCCTCTACGCGGGGTATGGGAGGATCATCGACGACGGTAAGAGGGAGCGGCGACGCCGCCTCAAACCGACTGTCTTCGGTTTGTTGGTTCTATTGGGGTTGGTGGTCGCCGCTATGTCGCCCTTCGATTCCATGCTTTTGGGAAGTAAAGAGAGAAAGGCCCCTTCGACGATGTCCGGGTCGGCGGAGCCGGCGGCGGCCATGTACCCGCGATTTGACCGTGAGTCGGGAGAAGAAATCTACAGGCGGGCCCTGGATTTGCATGAACGTGGGAAACTTGCCGAAGCGGAAGCCCTGTACCGGAAAATTCCAGCGGGAGATGAAAGGTACATGTTTGCCTTAAATAACCGGGGGGTTGTTCACTTAACGCGGGGCGACAGGGAAGGAGCGAGAGTTCTCTTCCTCAAGGCGCTCGAGGGAAACGAGACATACGTCGATTCCTGGTACAATCTGGCCTGTCTTTACGCCGCGGAGGGAGAAAAGGAGCGGGCCGTGGAATACCTGGAAAAGGCGCTTGCCATCAGCAGTGAGGTGAAAGAGTGGGCCGAGGTTGACGAAGATCTGGTCGGATTGAGATCATTGCCGGAATATAAGGCATTGATGGAACGTTATTAACGAAAATCTCTTTGATGTTTTTCCGCAAAGGATGTGACACTGGAAGAAGACCGCAAGGTCGCTCGGTAACGAACGAAAAGGGTGAAGCTGAAGGTAGCTGTTTCAAGTAAACGGGGGGCAAAAAATATGGTGCCCGTTCCGGCAAAGTGAGGGAATGATGAAACAAGCAGCGGTTTTAACTTTGATGACGATTTTTCTTACGTTCTGCCTCGTTATGATAGGCACTTCCGAGGGTGCCCGTGTCACTGGAGGCGATTCGCTGGTTACGACCTCCGATGATCCGCCCGAGAGGCGGGAGCCGGCCGAAGCGCCTCCAACGGTCCTTGAACCGATGAGACCAGCCGTTCCTCCGACAAGGGCTCCGGTGATTCCGTCATTGCGCCGGCTTCCATCCGTTGGCTCGCAGGAAATAAAACAAGAAGAAGGCGAACCCACCCCCGGGCGGGTCTCCGCCGCGAGGAGCGTCCCGAAGATCCCTGAGGGGGAAGGCCAATACATCACCATTGATTTCGATAACGTGGACATCCGGGTTTTTGTGAAGTTTATCAGTGAAATCACCGGGAAAAACTTTATCGTGGATCCCAACGTCCGGGCAAACGTGACCGTCATTTCGCCAAGAAAAATTTCCGCCCAAGAGGCCTACCGCGTTTTTGAATCCGTCTTGGAGGTCCACGGCTTTACCACGGTTCCTTCGGGAGACGTGACGAAGATCATCCCAGCAGTGGCGGCCCGGGAGAAGAGCGTCGAAACCCTGCTACGGGAAGAGGCGATCAGTCCCGAGGACCGGGTAGTCACCCGCATCGTACCCCTGCGTTACGCAAATCCCACGGAGATGCAGAAAGTCCTGACACCGCTCGTTTCACGCGCCAGCATAATAATTTCTTACCCTCCGACAGGGACTCTTATCATAACCGACGTGCTTTCGAACATTGAAAGGCTTATGAACATCGTCGAGACATTGGACGTGGCCGGCATAGAGGAGCATCTTTCCGTAATCCCTCTGGATCACGCCCGGGCGGACGAGGTGGCGGGATCGTTGAACCAGGTGTTTCAGACGGCGCGGCGGCCCCAGGCGGGTGTCGTGGAGGGGCCCGTGACCATAGTGCCCGATGCCCGGACAAACGTGATTATCGTATATGCAAGCGACTACGAAACCTACCGAATCAGGCAGCTTATCGAGCTGCTCGACCGGGAGGTGCCGCGCCGGGTTGATCGGATACGGGTGTACCGCCTGCAGAACGCCGAGGCGGAATCGCTTGCCCAGGTACTCATGGACATCCCGCGTGGCGATGACGCCCAGCGTGCTGAAGGTGGGGTTTCAAAGGGCAGTGTGTTGTCCAAGGACGTACAGATCATTCCCGACAAGGCGACCAACTCGCTCATTATCACCGCCGGTATGGACGACTACCTGGCCCTCGAGGAAGTGATACAAAAGCTCGATATACCCCGTGCCATGGTTTACATCGAGGCCCTCATCATGGAAGTCAACGTGGATAGGGATTTCAGGTTGGGGACGGAATGGACGGGGGCGGAATACATAAGCACCACCGAGGGTCGAGCCAAGGTCTACGGAGGGGGGTTCAGGGGACGCGGCATTATTCCCGTACCGGATAGTGATACCGGTCTCATAACCATGCCTGAGGGATTTTCCCTGGGTGTCATGGGGCAGGACATCAAAATCGGCGATATCAGCTTTCCCAACCTCGGCGCCGTGTTCCAGGCATACCAGAAAGACTCAAACGTTCACATACTCTCCACTCCCCAGCTTCTCACCCTGGATAACGAGGAGGCGGAGATCTACGTGGGTGAAAACGTTCCCTATCAAACCAGGGCGGAGACCACGGATACCCTTAGGGACTATTCGAGCTACGAATACAGGGACGTGGGTGTAACTCTTCGCATCACGCCTCAAATCAACCAGGAACAGTTCGTGCGGCTCGCTATTTTCCAAGAGATCACAAAACTGACGAGTTCGGCGCAGGCAACAAATTTCAGGCCCTCGACGTTGAAGCGCACGGCCACCACGACGGTTAGCGTCAAGGACAAAAACACCGTGGTCATCGGCGGCCTCATAGGCGACGACGTGGAGACCTCCACTTGGCAGGTGCCCTGTTTCGGGCGTCTGCCCCTTTTGGGATGGTTCTTCAAGCAAGAAACCGAAACCCGGGAAAAACGCAACCTTTATATATTTATCACACCGCACATCTTGGAGAATCCCGAGGAGGCCGCGGCCCTTTACGAGGAGAGAAAAGAACGTATAGATTCCTTGGAAGAGGCAACGGTCAAGCCAAAGCGCCTGCAGCGATTACTCCAGGGCGACGAGGGGGGCTTTTATGACTGAGAGACCTTTCATAGAGGAGATTCTGGACCGCACCAGGGAGGCGAACCCTCGAGGGAAGGGGGTTTACCTTCACGGTGACAGCCTTGCCGATGAACTCATCAAGCGGAAGGTGGTTACGGAGGCTGAGTTTCTCGAGGCCATGAGCGAAGGCCTGTCCATGCCCCTCTGGGCGGAATTGCCCTTGGCGGAGATGAAGGTTGATTTCACGGGCGCCGTTTCCATCCAGTATCTTAAAAGACACTGTATGATACCCCTCGACCTACCGGGCGGGCGGTTCCTCGTCCTGCGCGATCCTTCGAATTTTCAACCCCTCGACGACCTGCGCAATCTCTTGGGATGGGACGATGCCACGGCGGTTCTATCCACTCAGGCCGCCATCCTCTCTGCCATTAACCGGGCCTACGACCAGAAAACCGAGTCCGCCGAAGAGTTCGTCCAGGACATGGCCGAAGAATCCCCCGACAGCATCATATCTGAAATCGAAGAGACGGCTGATCTTCTCGACGACACAAGCGATGCGCCCGTCATTAAGTTGGTGAACCTCATACTGTCGCGGGCAGTCAAGGAACGGGCAAGCGATATCCACATGGAGCCTTACCAGAACGCCTTTATCGTCCGGTACCGTATCGACGGGGTACTTTACAACACCCTTAACCTGCCGAAGCGCATCCAATCGGCCCTGATTTCCCGCGTGAAGGTCATGGCGAGCCTCAACATCGCGGAAAAGCGACTTCCCCAGGACGGCCGTATCGACATACGGATCGGCGACAAGGAGGTGGATATACGGGTATCCGTTATTCCTACCGCATTTGGAGAGCGCACGGTGCTCCGCCTGCTCGACAAGGCGGGGGCCATTTTTAGGCTCGAGGACCTGGGGATCGACGAGGAACGGTTTCATGTTTTTAACGATCTCATACGTTCCCCCCACGGCATCATACTTGTGACCGGTCCCACGGGCAGCGGCAAGACGACCACCCTCTACGGGGCCTTGACCACCATCAACAATCCCGATATCAATATCATCACCATAGAAGACCCCGTCGAATACCAGATGAACGGCATCGGTCAGATCCAGGTCAATCCCAAGATCGATCTTACCTTTGCCAGGGGACTGCGGTCCATCGTCCGACAGGACCCGGACGTGATCCTCGTGGGGGAGATCCGTGACCGTGAAACGGCGGAGATAGCCATTCAGTCGTCGCTCACGGGGCATCTCGTCTTTTCCACGTTGCACACGAACGACGCCGCCAGTGCCATTACAAGGATCACCGACATGGGAATCGAACCCTTTCTCGTATCATCGTCGGTGATAGCCGTAATCGCCCAGCGGCTGGTGAGGGTTCTCTGCCCGGAGTGTCGGGAAGCCTACGTACCCGACGAAGCGGCCCTGGCGAAGATAGGCACCGCCCCCTCCGAATTGGAGGGATACACAATATACAGGAGCGTGGGATGTCCCGCCTGCATGAACACGGGATTCAGGGGACGTTCCGCCATATTCGAGATGATGATCTTCGACGACGAGCTGAAGAAGCTGATTCTCACCACGTCGGACTCTAACCAGATACGGGCGGCGGCGGTCAATGCGGGTATGGTGACCCTGCTCGGTGACGGGATCAGGAAGATCAAAGAGGGTGTCACCACGATCGAGGAAGTGTTCAGGGTAACCAGGATTTGACGGAGGGACCAAGGTATGTCCGAACAAGAGCTGGTGGAGCTGTTCGCCCGCATTACCGATGTCGACGAAATGGAGCGATTCTTTCGTGAAATATTCACCGAGAAGGAAAGGGACACGCTGAGCCTGCGCTGGAAGCTCCTCAAAGACCTGCATGCGGGCCGAACCCAGCGCAGCATCGCCGCGGATTACAGGATCAGCCTCTGCAAGATCACACGGGGTTCGAAACTGCTTAAGGAGCCGGATTCGTTAATCCGCAACATTCTCGACGAAGAGGTTAAAAAAAGGTCCTGAAGACAGGATGAAATCGCAGAGCTTATTTCTCGCAACCACGACGGTTTCTTATAAAGGAACGCGGAAAGACGGGCATGATTCCGTAAAAAGATGTTAAAGAGGACGAATCATGTCGACGGTCAGATTTTCGACTATTGAAGAAAGGCATGAGTACACCGAACCATGGAACTGCTTGAAGGAATCTATTCGAGAAGAAGTGTGAGGGAATACACCGGCGAACCGGTAGACAGGGATGATCTTTTGGAGATCGTAAAAGCTGGATCCTGGGCGCCTTCGGGACTGAACAACCAGCCCTGGCGGTTCGTAATCGTGGAGGATCGGCGGAAGCTCGACGCCTTGGCGGGACTTACCAAGTACCGTCGCATCTTGGAAGACTGCTCCGCGGCCATAGTCCTTTTCGCCGACACGGCGGCCATGTACAACGAAACGAAAGATTACATGGCGCTCGGCGCCTGCGCCCAGAACATGCTCCTGGCCGCCCATGCCCTTGGACTGGGCACGGTCTGGATCGGTGAAATTCTCAACCGGGAAGATCGAGTCAAGGAGCTCCTGGGGGTGCCTCCGGGGCTGAAACTCACGGCCCTTATCGCTCTTGGCCACCCGGCCCGTCGAAACCAATCCTCTCAGAGACGGCCGCTGTCGGAGCTTATCTTGGATCAAAGCCTTGAAAGGAAATAGTTTCTTTTTTCCCCCGTGAAAGGGCAGATGAATCGCAGTGAACAGGCCTCCAGCCGGAGACCTTCCCGGTTTTTGTTTCTCCTTCCGTAGCGGGGATCTCCTATGATGGGATGACCGATCATCGCGAGATGGCGCCGTATCTGGTGGAGCCGTCCCGTTTCGATGGAAGCGGCGACGCGGGCGATATCGGTTTGTTCGTCATACGCCAAAACACGAAAAACAGTTGCCGCCCGCCTGCCGTCCAGGGGAAAGTCAACGCGGCGGAGCTCCCCCGGCTTACCGGGTTTCCCCCGAACCTCCGCGAGATATCCTTTTTCCAGCCCGCCGGTTTGGATAAGTTTCGAGAAGGCGGCGGCGGCAGGGCGGTCGTGGGCCACTATGAGCAATCCGCCCGTTTCCCGATCCAGGCGGTGCACCGGGTGGTCGGGGCGAGGGGGGTCGAAGAAGAGTTCCACCCGGCGAAGGAGAGAACAGTGGTCTCCCTCCCTCGTACCCTGGGTCATGAGTCCCGGCGGTTTGTACCACACGCTGTAACGTCCCCTGTCGTCCACAAGTTCCGCCGCCGGGGGAACTCTGGCGAGCAGTCCCTCGTTGTAGTGGAATTCCAATCGGTCCCCCCTTCGAAGGACGGTTGAAGGATCCCGTAAGCGCTCCCTACGCCGGCCTTTACGCCTGAGCAGGAGGGCGCCCTTGGCGAGGGCGTCCTCGATCCGCTCGGGGGGGAGATCCGAAAGTGCACCCAGCACCTCCAAGACAGTGGGCTTTTTATCGGAATCGATAGTCGTTGTGATGGATAGTTTTTTCACTCCCGTTTCCCACCGAGGCCTTTATGTAGACACCTCCTGGGAGTCTATCTTGTCCCGCGGAGGATGGCCTCGCTTAAAAAATACCACAGGGTGGCAAGAAATCCAAAACAAGAAAGGAAAAACAATGTTGTGGATTCATTGACCCTGTCGCTTCATCTTCATCCCTTTCACTAGGGTGAGAAGGTGCAAAAATATCATGAAATATCCGAGATATGGCCGTTCCTTTGAGATGAAGACACTTTTTTTCTCAATGCGAGCAGGACTATGGCGAGAAATACCACAATGATAACTGCGAAGTAGGCACGGGGAGAAAAAAATTCTATCACGATTCTTTCCCCGAAAAAGGAATAGATTGTCATGGATGGCAGGACCCCCACGAGGGTGGCCTTCATGAAGTCCCTCCATTCCACGCCTGCGGCGGCGGCGGCGGAATTGACGGCCACAAAGGGAAAAACGGCGACCAACTGGAGGACGAGGACAATGGGATATCCGTGTCGCTGTATGGACTTTTTGATCGCGGCCTGGCGGTCTTTATTCCCCCAACGGTCCTCCACGCCGAGGGCCTTTACAAGGAAGAATGCGATGTTGGCATTGATCAAGGATCCCAGGTAGGACAAAATCAATCCCGGCAGGGCTCCGAAGGTCGCCGAACCGGTGACGATCAGTAGGCTCAAGGGCGAAAAAAGAGGCAGAACGGCAACGAGGAGTATAAAAACAAGCGGTCCGGCAAACCCCATCTCCTGAAGGCTGAGCCGCAGGTAGTTCCAGTCTTTGAGGGGATAGGGATCGATGAGACTCAGAAAACTCAGAACCGCCAGAAAGGTCGCGCATGAGAAGACGGCGAAACTTAGAGCGCGGCGTAACGGTGAAGGAGAATACATGAATCCGAGGTACCAGTGCAAAAAGGTGCTGCCGTACCTTTTCATCACGAGAAAAAGGGTTATGAAGTATCTTCCTCCCATCGAGTTCATCATAATCGAGACAATGCCCCATGACAACTAAACCTTGATTGAAACCGAGAGTACGGTGAAAGCGCCGAAAGTCCGCGGGAGAAAGCCCGGGTTGATCCACATGGTGGACACGGATTCGTGCCAGAGCCGTCGATTTTTGTCGGCGGATGTAATATCGTCTTCGGAACTGACAGGAAAAGAGGCATGATTTTTCTAAGAGGCATCGCTTCAGGTCTTTCTCCGTTTTAGAGAAAAGGACAGTGTGGCGTCATCGTGGTAGGGACCGCTTTCTTCCCCCCGCTCGTTCACCAGGACCAGGGACTCCCCCCGAGCCGTGAGGCATCCACCCATGATGGGAATCTTACCCCCGTCTCCCGGCGGATCGATCGCGTAGACAGGAACAGCCATGCCGGACGTGGACCTCCGGAGATTCGCCATGATCTCCAGGCCTCGTTTGACAGGGACGCGGAAGTGTCCGGATCCCTCGACGGGGTCGCACTGAAAGAGATAGTAGGGACGCACCCGCAGGCGAAGCAGTCCGTGAAAAAGTTCCTTGAGCGTGGAGACTTCGTCATTGATTCCCCTTAGGAGAACGGTTTGGCTCTGCAAGGGGATACCGGCGTCGGCCAGCATTTCGAACGCCCTTCGTACCTCGCCGGTGAGCTCCGCCGGATGGGTGCAGTGGAGACTCATCCAAAGAGGCTGGTGTTTTTTCAGCACCCTTACAAGGGATGGGGTTACCCTCTGTGGAAGAACCACGGGCGCCTTCGTTCCGATCCGGATAATCTCCACGTGCTCGATCTCCCGCAAATCCGTAAGTAGCTTGTCCAGTACGCCGTCGTCAAGAATGAGAGGATCTCCTCCGGACAGGAGCACCTCGCGAATCTCGTGATTCGCCCGAATATATTCGATACCCGACGCCGGGCGATCTTCAATAGCCGGTTCTCCCGTTTGTCCCCGGCCGACCCGCCGAGACCGTGTGCAATAACGGCAGTAGACGGCGCAATGATCCGAGACGAGGAAAAGAACCCGGTCAGCGTAACGGTGAACGATGTGAGGCGCGGGGCTGTAATCTTCTTCCGAAAGCGGATCGTTCCGTTCCCCCGGGCTATGGACACGCTCCGCTACCGTGGGGACGACTGTTCGGCGGAGAGGGTGTTCGGGGTCATGGGGATCGAGCAGTCCCGCATAGTAAGGGGTCACAAGTGTCGGAAGGCCTTCAATTACCGACGAAAGGGCGGATCGCTCGCCCTCGCTCAGGTGGATGAGACGTCGAAAGTCTTCAAGGTTTTTCAGGCTGTTTTTTCTCTGCCAGCGCCAGTCGTTCCATTCGTCGTCACCCACGTCGGGGAAGTGTCGCTCTCGAAAGGAGACCCTGGAACTGAACTTGCATCTCACCTTTGACAATTTCCTCTTCCTGTAAATCTTATGATCGCTGTTCGCGGCCGCATAAGGAAGCAGAAGTGATGGTTGCCCCGGGACATGACTTCTAGTATCCTTTTGTTCGTAATACAAGGATTTTCACGAACCCCCGGCGGTTTTTTTATTTGTGCGGCGGTCCGAAGGGGACCGCCCCGGCGGATGGGTTCGGAGAGGGGGTCTATGATTATGACGGACGACAGAGAAGACCTTGCGGGTGAAGAGCCTTTCGGGGTCGTCCTTTTCGATTCAACCAGCGCCGTGCTGGCCGCCGAGCGCCTTCTCAAGAAGGCGGGAGTTCCCTTCAAGATAATTCCCGTTCCCCGGCATTTGAGTTCCGATTGCGGCGTCTGCCTTCGCTTTTCACTCTTCGACCGGGAGCGTCTCGAGAAACTTTTGGATGGACGCCTGGATCACTACAGGCTCGTTGAACTGTAGTAGGTCCCGTCGCGGTCGCGGCGGAGGATGCCTTTTTCGACCTTGACCCGAGGCAGGAAAGGTTCGAATATGATCGTGTAATGATCCTTGTCGCGGGCCACGTAAAGCAGCGCTGGATCTCGGTATCCCCGGCCGTAGAACCTGACGACGGCCTCTCCGTCGCGGATGATCTCTCCGTTGAATCGCGCCAGACCCACGATTCGCACTCCCTTGGGGAAATGCCAGGCCTCTTCCTCCCTGTCGCGTATCGCCTCCGGGGTCATGTCGGAAGTGATGGACCAAATCCGCCGGCCTTCCAGGTCAATGTGAAGCGAGACGTCCACCCGTTCCCTCCTTGCTTCAACGCCAAGGCTCTCGGCGGTGTTGACTATCCGGTTCACCGTTGTTTTGAGCGGATCCGCCACCAGGGTGTGTCTCAGGGCGGGAAGGGTCAGGGTCATCATTATTCCAACCAGGAAAATGACGATCGTTAACTCGATAAGGGTGAACCCACAGCTGCTCAAGGCCGCCCGGCCATGGCAAGGAGGCTTTCGAAAGAATCCCCTCTTGAGAATCTTCTTGAGAATCCGTCAATCCTCGTCCCAGTTGGTTATGTCCCTGTTTCGTCCCTCGCCTCCCGGTTCTCCGTCGGCGCCGTAAGATATGATGTCGAATTCACCGATGGTGCCGGGATAGAGGTAAACGTACTCGTTGCCCCAGGGGTCTTTCGGTACCCTTCCCCCTTCCAGGTATCCTCCCTCGCGCCACCGCCGAGGCAGCTCTCCGACCGTGGGCGGCTCGACCAAGGCCTGGAGACCCTGTTCCGTGGAGGGATAGGTCCCATTGTCAAGGTGGTAAAGGCGCAAGGCCGTTTCGATGCTCTCGATCTGGATGCGCGCCTTCGCCTGGCGGGCTTCCTCCGGCCGGCTCATAATCCTGGGCACGATCAGGCCCGCCAGGATTCCTAGAATGACGATGACCACCATCAACTCGATAAGGGTGAACCCACGTGCTCCTATTTGTGATTTCATACTCTTTTACTCCTAGTTGTTTTACTTTTACCGCTCCTATGTACGGTTTGACCTTGTTTTACCGAATCAGCTGGTTCATTTCGAATATGGGCAACATTATTGATATTACCACGAATCCCACGAAAAGCCCCATGACCAGGATCATGATCGGTTCCAGGAGTGACATTATCTGAAATATGCTCGCTTCAACCTCGCTTTCATAACCGTCGGCGATTTTGGCGAGCATGTTTTCAAGGGCGCCGCTCTGTTCGCCCACGGAGATCATCTGGATTACAAGGGGGGGGAAAAGAGCGCTTTTCGACAGAGAGGCGGAGAGGCTCATGCCCTCGGCCACGTCCTTGGCCGCCTCTTCTATGACGTCGGCGATAAGTCGGTTGTCGACCACGTTTTTGACGATCGAAAGGGCGTTCAGAAGGGTTACACCGCTTCCCAGGAGCGTGGAAAGGGTCCTGCTGAAACGGGCGATCGCCATCCTGTGGATGAGCCCCCCTACCAGGGGGAGGCGGATTTTTATCCTGTCACGGAGATACCGGCCCTTCAGGGTTTTTCTGAAAAAATACCGGGTAGAGAGGACAAACACCGCAATCAAAAGAAGGAAGAACAACCAGTATGATTGAAGAAAGGAACTCGCGGAGATGAGGAAGATGGTTATGGCCGGTAGAGTCTGGCCCATTTCGTCGAATATGGACGTTATCTGGGGGACGACGAAAGCGGTGAGAACGAAGAGCACGACTATGCCCACGATAAACATGAAAAAAGGATAGGTGAGGGCCGCCCTCACCTTGCTGCGCAGGAGACGTTGCTTTTCGTTGAAATCTGCGAGACGTTCGAGAACGATATCGAGAGCCCCCGAGGCCTCGCCGGCACACACCATGTTGATATAAAAAGGAGAGAATACCTTGTCGAAGCGGGCAAGACTCCGGCCAAGGCTGTTTCCTTCGTTTACATGATCCTTTACCTGGGCCAACGTTTTTTTTAGATGCGGGTTCGACGTTTGGGCTATCAGGGCTGTGAGAGATGAGACCAGGGGGATACCGGCGCCGAGGAGGGTGGCCAACTGGCGGGTCATGGTGGCGATCTCGGCCTGGCTGACCTTCGAGAAATAACTTCCCAGGTTCCTCCTCCCGGAATGCCCGCTTTCCCGGGTTGCAGATGTTTCTTTCAGTTCGACGGGATAGGCGTCCCGCTCACGAAGTTTCCGGCGGGCCGCGAAGACACTTTCGGCATCGATTATCCCCTTCAGTCTTTTTCCGCTTTTAGCGATTGCACTGTATTCGAAAACGGGCATTATAATCTTGTTCCCTTCGGTTCCCGATGATATTTACTAACACAGAAGGGGACGCAATTCAACAGGGTTCCGTCAAGGAGCCTTTCGTTTCCGGCATCCGGTGACGCCGGGGGGGGGGGGGGCGACAAAATCCTATACATGGAGGCGATGATATTGTACTGTGACGATCAATAAACTCTGGTCCGGGAGCAGGATAATGGATTCCTTTATCGTTGCGACCTTCAACGTCAATTCGATCCGTTCGCGTCTCCACGTGGTGATCCCATGGCTTGAGGCGAATCGTCCCCGTTTTTTCTGTATGCAGGAGACAAAGGTGTCGGACGATGAATTCCCCCTGTCCCCCTTCGAAGACCAGGGGTATCACGTTGTCTTCAGGGGTGAAAAACGTTACAACGGTGTGGCCGTGGCATCTCTCGAAAAGCCCGGGCACTTTTCGGCGGGTTTCGATGACGGGGAACCTCCCGATGAAGACAGACTGATCTGCGCCCGTTACGACGACCTCACGATTCTGAATATCTATGCGCCTCAGGGAAGAAGCAGGGATCACGAACAGTTCCGGTACAAGCTCCGGTGGTTCGAACGCCTGTTGATGTATCTGGAGAGAAATCATTCCCCCGATGAACCCCTCTTGTGTTGCGGCGATCTGAACATCGCCCCGGAGGAAATAGACGTGCACGATCCGAAACGGCTGTTGGGGCACGTGGATTTCAATCCCGAGGTCTGGGAGGCCTTCGACCGTCTCAAGGCCTGGGGTCTGGAGGACGTTTTCCGCAGGCACCATCCGGGAGAGCCCGGCCGGTATACCTTTTTTGATTACCGTGTTCCCGATTCACTTGGCCGAGGGCTTGGGTGGCGCATCGACCATATCTTGGCCACCCCGCCGTTGAGTTCCCGTTCGGCGGACAGTTTTATCGATCTGGAGACGAGGGCCGCGGAAAGACCCTCGGATCACGCAGTCTTGGCGGCGCGCTTCCACTGGTGCTGTGACGGATGACCACAAAAAGGGAACCGAGATGGAAGCGGGCAAGCGGACTGACAGCCGGTACGACATGAATCGGCAGGTAAAGATGATTCTCGTCCGCCATGGAGTGGACCTTACATTGTTGAAGTGGTCAAGCTCCAGGTCAACGGTTAATTTCTACGGCATGTTGAAAAAAGATCAAAATAAAGACTTTACAGTAACGGAGCTGGAGGGCCTCGTTAAAGAGCTTGTCCACGTGCCCCGTGCTCCGCGGCTCAATTTCAACCTCGACAACTGGTACATCTCTTCCGAATCGGGGTCATGGAAGGTATCGAAAAGGAAAATGCCGGTCTCCGGAGGGGGTGTCGAAGATCGGCCCAGAACGGTATTCATCCGAAGAACGGAAAAAGTAGAGGATATTTTGAGAGAGATACGGGAAAGAAAGGAATCACAGAGGAGCGCGAAAAGGCCCGGCACGTAGCCCGCTGTGGATGGAGTAGGCGCATAAGGGCTTGTTCCGTCCATCTCCCCGCCAGCCGGCCGGGAAGTCTCAAGGCTTGTTCTCTTTTCCGCTCTCTTTACCCTCTTCGTCGGCCTTGGCCGAGACATTGATTGTTACCGTTACAACCGGCGGTTTACGGTCGGCAAAGATGATGTTTGGCGGTAGTATCAGGCTAGGCGTAAGGCGAGTCGAGGCCTGTATGGAATCCAGCAAAATGGGTTCCGTGAGGATCTTGATATCCTTCATATTTTGGCCCGTAGTCAGTATCTTGACCGTTTCCGGGCTCACTTCAATCCCTTCCAGGACGAGGCCTTCCTTCAGTGACCCCGTGGTTTGGACCTGCACGGGAACTTCCCGGGGGGTCAGCTCGTGGGCCGTCAGGGTGATTGAATCCGGCAGGATGCCCACGACGGTAAGGTTGGAGGGATGCTCCACGTTGCGAGGGGTCAAGGGAATTTCCTGTTTTCCTTCCCGAATGTTCGACATGTCCACCGTCAGGCGCAGTGTGCTTTTGTCAAAGAGATCGAAGGCCTGTTTAGATCCCATGAGCGAAATGGTGGCCTCCCGCGGCTCCTGGCTTTCGATTATCCAGTCGGCGGGAAGATTGCGGTATGTCACCGGGATAGTGAAATCCCGGCGGATCGTCTCGGTCTCGAAACCGAACGCAAGCCACAGAATGGCCGCCAGTCCTACGGCTATCCCCTTTTCCCAGGAGTTGGAACGCAGCCACGAGAAGCTTTTTCCCCGCTCTTTCTCGGGAGACCGCAACCTATAGAAACGGTCTATTTCCTCCTCAATATCCTCGAGCTTTTCCAGAGTTCGGATGTCACCGTTCATGGCGACCGAAATGGTGCCCCGTTCCTCGGAGACGACAATGCAAAGGGCGTCCGTCAGTTCGGAAAGCCCTAGGGCGGCGGTGTGTCGAAGCCCCAAGCCTGCCGCCTTGGTGCTGTTTCGTGAGAGGGGGAGATGGCAGCCGAAGCGGGTCACCCGTTCCCCATCGATAATGACGGCCCCGTCGTGACCAGCCGAGTGGGGGTCGAAAATGCTTTCAATGAGAGCCGTGCTCACCTTTCCGTCCAGGGGGATTCCGCCCGCCAGGTGGCGTTCCAGGGGGTCCTTCCCCTTTATTATAATCAGCGCCCCCCGCCGTTGCCGTGCGAGCCTCATGATCGCCGTTACAAGAGGTTCGGTGGGTGATTCCAGGAGTTTAGGGCTACCCTTCCCCGGCCGCCAGATGGCGAGGCGTTCAAAGAATCGCCGGAGATCTTCCTGGAAGATAATGACGATCGCTATGAGGAAAATGGCAAAAAATCCCCGTAGGACATATTCAGTGAGATACATGTGGAAGAAACGGGCCGCGGTGTAAACGACACTGAGGATGATGATTCCTATAAAAACGAACCGGGATGCGGTTTTCTTCAGCCAGATGAGCACACCATAGATCAGGACAGCGATGACACCTATGTCCAGGATGTCTGAAACGCGGATACTGTTTAAAAGGTGAAGCAGTTGTTCTTTCATCGCCGGCCCTCTTTCTTCGCCGTTCACAGTATGCAACACGGCGCCGCGGTTGACAAATAAAAAATAATGAAAGCTTGTAATGCCTTTCACTGTCTGATCGATAGGATCTGCATGCTTCGTCCCGCCCCCATCGAGGGGTTACCCCTGTGGGATCTTTAGGGGAAACGGCGGGAAGATGCCGTTCGGGTTCCCGACAGCTCCCATTATCTTTGAAACTCATCATTTTTTGGATTGATTGCGAGTTGCTTTGGGGGGGCACTTTGGTTAAGATACCGTGACTGTTCGAAAAAGAAAAAAGGGAGAATATATTATGAACCAGGATTCCGGAGCGCCGGTACATCCTGCCCGTGTTCTTCTCGAGTACGCGGCCGATAAACGCTCCATTCTCATTGTCTGCCATAACAACCCCGATCCTGATTCCATGGCCGCCGCACAAGCCTTGAAACACCTCTTTTTTTTGAAGTTGCCGAGGAGGAAGGTGGTCATCGCCTACGGAGGAATCGTGGGAAGGGCCGAAAACCGCCAGATGATGCGTCGCCTGAAAATCGAGATGGAAAACATCAATGATATTGATTTCAAGTCCTTTTCTCTTGTTTGTCTTGTGGACAGTCAACCACGTACAGGCAACAGCGACATCCCCCGCTCAGTGATTCCCCAGGTGGTGATCGATCATCACCCTGCAAGGTCTTTCACGAAGAAGTGCGCCTTTGTGGATATACGGCCCGATTACGGCAGTTCGTCAACGATCATTCTGGAATATCTTCGCGAACTGGATCTTCCCGTCGATCGTAAGCTGGCCACCGCCCTCTTTTATGGATTAAAAACCGACACGGGTGGGTTTTCAAGGTCTCTTAGCAAGGCGGATCTGGAGGCGTTGAACTATCTTTCGCCACGCATAGCGCCGCGGACACTGGGGTTGATCGAGAATCCCCCCGTCCCCAAGGGTTATTACCTGAAATACGTGGAGGCGATCGAGCAGGCGAAACAGTACCAGGATGTAATCGTCACTGACATGGGTAAGCTGAACAATCCCGATATGGTGGCTGAACTGGCGGATTTCCTTCTTCGCATGGAGACCATACGGTGGGTGCTCGCCATGGGGGAATACAAAGACGAGCTGATCCTTTCTGTCCGGACATCACGGCGCGGATGGTGGGCTGGGAAAATAGCCCTCCGGGTTCTGCGTGGACTGGGGACGGGTGGAGGTCACGAGCGGGCCGCCGGTGGAAAAGTTTCCTTCAATGAGGTGTCTCCTGAAGAACGGCGCAAGATACGGGATCGCGTGGCAGAACGTTTTCTTAAAATTGTGGGGGTCGGGGGCGTGGAAGGTAAACCCCTTTTCCCCCTCCGATCCCAGGATCAACCTTGAAGAGAAATGCGGGGACTATAATCATGAAAATATTGATGTTCGGCTGGGAATTTCCTCCTTCCATCAGCGGCGGTCTGGGGACCGCCTGCCGGGTATTAACGGAGGGACTTGTGGGGGAAGGTACCGAGATCGTCTTTGTCGTCCCCGGGGCGTCCGTCCCTGTTGCACTCGATGGCTTAACAATGATCGACGCCTCCCGCCTGTATTTCGATGGGGAATGTACGATGCCGGAGTGTCTGCCGGACCGTTCCTTTGGGTTGCCTTTGACTCCCTATCTGACACTTGAGGGCGGTCAAGGATTTCTTCCTGCTTTGGGGAACATGGGGGAGAACGATAATCATTACGCCCATGACCTGTATGACGTGGTGTCCCGCTACGCGGGGTGCGCGAGGCGAATAGCGCGTGAGGATTCTTTCGACGTTATAGTTACTCACGACTGGATGGCGGTTCCCGCCGGTCTGGCGGCCCGGGAAGAATCGGGTCGACCGCTGGTGGTTCACATCCACTCACTTGAATCGGATAGAAGTCCCCTGCGGATCAATGAATACATTTACGGCGTGGAAAGGTCGGGCATGCACGAGGCAGACCGGGTTATCGCCGTCAGTTACTACACGAAGAAAAAAATCATGGATCAATACGATGTCCCGGAAAGTAAGATAACGGTCATTCATAACGCGGCGCCGTATCACCCGGCGGGGGCGGCGCCGGCTCTCCGGCGTCATCGTGGTAAAATTGTTCTCTTTCTCGGCAGGGTCACCCGGCAGAAGGGACCCGATTTTTTCGCTGAGGCCGCCGAGAGGGTGTTGTCCATGGATCCGGCAGTGCGCTTTATAATGGCTGGATCGGGGGAGATGCTTCCTACGATCCGGGACCGTGTTGAGGCGGCCGGAATAGCGGATAGATTCGAATTCACGGGATTTCTGTCGGGGGAGGAAGTGACCCGGGTTTTTGCTCGGAGTGATATTTACGTCATGCCGAGCCTTTCGGAACCCTTCGGGATTGCCGCGCTGGAAGCCGTGATTCACGGAATTCCACCCGTCCTTACAAAAGGGTCGGGTGTGTGTGAGGTGCTGAAGAGTTGTCCCATCGTCGATTATGGAGATGTGGATGCCTTGGCGGAGACCATAATACAAATGCTTTCGGACGAAGAACTGCGATTCCGAGTACTTGAGGCCGCGCAGAGAGATATGGCCGGCTTGACCCCGCGGAAACAGGCCCTCGAGTCACTCGCACTCTATCGTTCGCTTATAAACGAAGGCTAGCAAAATATAAAACGGGAAAGTCGCCCCGCCGGGGTGTCCATCTTCCGGGAGGAAATTTCATGCCGCTTGTAACCCTATATTTTCAGATTCATCAGCCTTTCAGACTCCATCCCGATAGAGACAAGTTTTTATGGGAAGAGATGAACCGCGACGTGTTCAAAAAGGTGGCGGCCAAGTGTTATCTGCCGGCCCTCGAGCTTTTTCGCGAGATGGTTGCGGGAGAACCTTCGTTCAAGGTTACCTTCAGTTTTTCCGGGACCTTCCTGGAACAGGCCGAGCTTTACTGCCCCGATGTCATCAAGGCCCTTCAGCGTCTTTTGGATGCCGGACAGGGGGAACGCGTCGAGTATCTCGATGAAACTTATTACCATTCGCTTACTTCCCTTTTCGAGGACCCGAAAAAACAAGAATTTCGCGACCAGGTATCGCTCCATCGCGACATGATGCGCAAGATCTTTGGATTGCTGCCCACTTCCTTTAGAAACACGGAGCTTATGTTTAACAACAACATAGCCGACGCGGTTCATGACATGGGGTATAAGGCCATTCTTTGCGAACAGCGCCGTGACATGTACGAGAAGGGCAACTTGTCGGTACCGCCTGACTCGGTGTTCAAATCCGTTGAAAACGATCTCGTTGTCATTCCCCGTAACCGTGATCTAAGCGATGACGTGGCCTTTCGGTTTACGCACCGGCCGCTCGCCCCCGATGAATACGCCCTAAATATATCCCGTATCGACGGTCCCGCGGTGTTGTTGGGTTATGATTTTGAGCACATCGGCGAACATCTTTGGGAAGACACGGGAATATTCCAGTTTTGGCGCGAGATTCCACGGGCCTTCGCGAGACAACCCTCAATCGTTCCGGCCGTCCCCACGGAGATAGCCCAAATCTTCCGCGACGTGGAATGCCCGCGGGTGGATATTCCGGGCCTTTCCACGTCCTCTTGGGCCGATGCCACGCGGGACACTCACGGCTGGCTGGGGACGATGACCCAGTACAGGCTTTTCAAGGACATTGAGCGTCTGGAAGGAGAAGCGAAGCGGGCGGGCGGCGAATTGCTTACGCAGTGGAGACATCTGACAACCTCGGATCACATCTATTTTCTTCATGAGCGGCTAGGCGAGGATCACACAGTACATTCCTACTTCAACCCCTATGGTGGTTCCATTACCGAAGCCGCCCACGTGTTGACCCGCAAAATAGACGACTTGGAGCAGGCCCTGCGGCGTTTTGAAGTACTGAAACGTCGAGAGAGGACGACGGTTTTGATTATCGCCCCCGAAACGGGGCGTTTGCCCGAGCAGATGGGTCCCTTGGCGGCTTATATATCGGGAAAAAGCGGGGGCATGGGCGAGGTGGTTTCCGCTCTTTGTGAAGGGCTCTGTGAGCGAAACGTGGAGGTTCACCTGGCGACGATCAACCTCAAGAAGCGTTTTCAGGAGGAAAGCGGGATCGACGAAGATCGCTGGCGTGAGATCCGCTACAACGTCGATCCCGGCCGTATACATTTGGTGAGCTCGGCGGTCTTTGCGGAGCTGCCTGGAGCCTACGCCGGCAATCCCTTGCTCAACGCCGCGGAGTTCCAGAAAGCAGTGGTTAACAACATTATCAAGTACGTGCGTGGCAAGAGCCATGGCAATATGATTGTACACAGCCACGACTGGATGACTGGAGGCGTCATATCGGCCTACGTGAAGTCCCGGGGCATTCCGCTTCTCCATACGGTGCACAACACTTTTACAGGGCACATTCCCCTAGAGATGTTTTTCGGAGTCCATATTGAAGAACTGGCGCCCTTTTTATATTTTTCAGAGGATCAGGGGAGGCGCTGTGTAGAAGCCCAAGCCACGGCCATAAAAAATGCCACCATGATTAATTTCGTTGGTAAGCGGTTTTTGGAAGAGGTGGTAAACGATTATTTCATGGATCAACCCATCATTCCTCCAAGTGTCCGGACGGAAGTGAAGGCTAAGTACGCCGTTGGGGCCGCCACGGCAATAATCAACGCGCCGTCGCGCGCGATGTATCCGGAAAATTGTCCCCACCTTGTGAGAAACTATGGCCCCGACGCTGACGTGCTGGCGGCGAAACGCGAAAATCTCCTTGAATTTCAGCGGCGGACCGGGCTCAACGTGAATTCCGACGCAATCCTTTTTTACTGGCCGTCGCGATTGGACCCCTTTCAGAAGGGGGTGACAATCCTTGAAGAGGTTCTGCTTCGTTTCGCCATAGAAAATCCAGACGTTCAGATAGGCATCGTCGCCGACGGCGTGGGCGGAGATCGGACCCACGAGGAAATCCTGGGACGCATAGCATGGGTTTCGGGAGGCAGAATAGCGTACCACCGCTACCGGGAAGACCTTTCGATGCTTGGGTATGCCGCGGCAAACGATGTTTTTGGTGTGTCCCTCTACGAACCCTGCGGTCAAATCGACCAGGTGGGCAATCTATTTGGTGCCACGGCCACGAACCGCGATACGGGAGGATATCACGACAAGATAAGGGAGCTTCGCCTCAAGGCGGACGGATCGCCCCAGGACGTGGGAAACGGGTTTCTCTTCAGGGATTACGATCCCGGTGGATTGCTGTTTGGTCTAAACAAGAGCCTCCATTTCCACCGCAAACCGGCCTCTGAGCGGGAGCCGCAGATCAGGCGGATAATGCGGGAGGCGCGGAAAAATTATGATCTTGGAACCATGATCGCCAGCTATATAAGCCTCTATGAAACCATCAGCGGAGGAAGGCCGCTGGTATAAGTGTGGATCTCAGGGAGTGCCCGAGTCCCACAAATCGATGAGATAGCCTTTCTGTTCTTCGAATTCTTCGGCTACCTCTTCCACGACTGATTCCGCCTCTTCGGATGTCATATCCAGGGTTTGCCTCACGAAGGAAGCCACCCGCGCGTAGTAGAGGGGTGTCATGACATCGATTAGCTTGTTTCGGTTAACCTTCCAACGGTGGAAGGTGGCGGCAAGCTCGTAGACAAGCTTAACCCAGGCTTCCGAAGGGAGGGTGAAATTCTCGGTGTCCAGGGAGGCCGATTCCTGGATAGCTTCGAAGGTTTCTTCACTGAAAATGTCTTTCCATAGCGCTGAAAACTGGCTGAATCCCACCTTGAAATGTTCAACCAAGGCTTCTAAATTGACTTTTATTGGTTCGGGCTCCATGGTTCCTTCGAAACCGAAAGTTTCCACCGGTTCGCTGCCGGTTATCTTTTTCCAAAAGGATTCGTTTGTTTCCATGAGTGAAAATACCGTCCACAAGACTTGCCGGAACATGGGACCCAGGTGCGTGCTCGGATCCTTGGCGTCGTGAATTTTAACCCCCAGGTTGGACTGGCATATACGATAATTGGCGGTTATGGCGCTGGTGGTCATCCATATGTCGATACCGAAACGGGCCACATCGGTTTCCCACACATCCTGTTCCGTGAAAAACTTTGTGATATCCCGTGACAAGGCAAAGTCTCCCCCGATGGGTTGGCGTATTCGCTTTCCGTAGAGAGCCCTCGTAAGATTGTAGACGATGTTATTTGTTATGGTGCCGTCATACTTATGCCGGACATAAACGGGGGCCACAAACTGGTAACCCCTTTCCAGCACGGGATCGAGGAGGTAATATATCCAGTCGGGGGTTATGCTCCTGAGGTCGGAATCTACCACTACACAGGCCTCTGTCTGAAGCCGAGTGGCGGCCTCGAAGATGGATCGTAAGGCCGTGCCCTTGCCGGCAGGTCCCCGGTATATGGAAACGACCTTTTCCTGCCAGGGTTTTATCTGGAATTCCTTTGCCACTTCCCGGGTATCGTCGGTGGAACCTCCGTCGGCTATGAAAATAACACTGCGACGCTGCTTGTAGTGTTTTGCAAGTCCGTGGGTGAGCATCTGGACAACATGTTCGATTGTCGATTCATTGTTGTAGCAAGGTATCCCTACCAGGATGTCGGCTGATTCGATTTCCTCCAGGCGCTTGGCGCTGTAAGATCTTAGAGCTGTGTTGTAGTGCATGTTAGAAATCAACCCTTTTTATCATTAGCGACTATTTCAATATCAAAACATCAACAAAAGAGCAAGCAGCCGCCTTAAACGCGCGGAAAAATGGACGAACCTTTTTATCATTCAGTGTCGAGGTATAAAGTCCTGCTCAAGGTTCCTTGGTCAGGTGAAGCAGGAGATCCGGTGGATCACTTGTTTCTTCGTTTTTGTTCCTTCCAGAGGCGGAGTCGTTCCCTGATCCGGGTTTCATATCCCCTGTCAGTGGGTCGGTAAAAAGTCCGGTCGCGCAGCCTGTCCGGCAGGGCGTCCTGCTCGACCTGGGCGCCCGGATAATCGTGGGCGTACTTGTAGTTTTTCCCGTAACCTAGGTTTTTCATCAACCCCGTGGGCGCGTTTCTCAGGTTCAAGGGAACAGGCAGGGATCCTGTTTTTTCGATTGTTTCCCGGACCTCCCCCATTGCCCGATACAGAGCGTTGCTCTTGGGGGCCGTTGCGAGATAAACGGCCGCTTCCGCCAAGGCCAGGTCCCCCTCGGGGGATCCCAGGAAACGATAGGCATTCACGGCGTTCAAGGCCACCGACAGCGCCGCCGGGTCGGCGAGTCCCACGTCTTCGGAGGCGAAGCGCACCATTCTCCGGGCGATATAGAGAGGATCCTCGCCGGCCTCAAGCATGCGGGCGAGCCAGTAGAGAGAGGCGTCCGGATCGCTTCCGCGCAGGCTCTTGTGAAGGGCGGAGATGAGGTTGTAATGTTCTTCACCACTCTTGTCATAGCGAAGCGCCCGCTGCTGAACCGCCTTTTTCGCTATAGCCAAAGTGATGAGGGGTGTTCGGATGTCTGTTTCGTCCGCAAGCAATGCGGCAGCCTCCAGGGAGTTGAGTGCGAGCCGGGCGTCACCGTCGGCCGTACCCCCCAGGTGCGCGAGCGCTTCCGGTTCCACAGCCAGGTTCATGTTCCCCAGTCCCCGCTCGTGGTCGCCGAGAGCCCGTCTCAGAATTTCGGTGATGTCCTCTTCCGGGTAAGGATGGAGAATCAAGACCCGAACCCTCGAAAGAAGCGGGGCCACGACCTCGAAGGAGGGGTTTTCGGTGGTCGCCCCTATGAGGGTGATCAATCCTTTTTCCACGTGTGGGAGAAACGCGTCTTGCTGTGCCTTGTTGAATCGATGTATTTCATCGACGAAGAGAATGGTTTTCCGTCCACTTACTCGAAGTTCTTCTTTTGACCTGTCCACGACGGCGCGAATCTCCTTCACGCCGGAAAGGACCGCCGAGAAGGTTTCGAACAGGGATTTCGTCTCCGTCGCCACCAGCCGTGCCAAGGTGGTTTTTCCGGATCCCGGCGGCCCCCAGAATATCATCGAAAAAAGCCGGTCTCGTCGGAGTGCCTGTCGCAGGATTCCACCCTCGCCTGTCAAGTGTTTCTGCCCGATGAATTCATCGAAGGAACGGGGACGCATGCGGTCCGCCAGGGGAGCGGCGGTGTCGAGGACACCCCGTCCCCCTTCGCTTCCGTCGCCTTCCTCTACTTGCCCCCGGGAAAACAGCCCTTTATTCAGGGCGACTTTACCGGCCGATTCTTTCTTCTTTTCGGACGACACAGGTCATTTCCCTCGGTTTCTGCCGATAAAATAGAATAATCGCACAGCTTCGTCTCAAGGGCAACAATTCGGACGGTTTATCTTCCGGGACCGGCGGGCAAAGGAGGCGGCGCTGAGAAACATCCCCGAGGACCATCATCAAAAAATCGGACAGATACCCCTCGGTCCGGCACCCATGTCATTGTCCGCCGCCCTTCTCCCCGGCGCCGGGTTTTTTCTTCAATGATTCCAAGGTCTGGAAAATAATGGAGAGCCTATCCCCCGATGGCTGCTCGCCCAAGGATTTCAACACTTCTGGAGGATATGTCTCCCGGAGCCAGGCTGCCACAGGAAGGGAAGGCCAGCAGGAAATGATGCGAGTGCATGGGAAATTTCTCTGCTCCACCCGGCAGTAGGAAAAGGTTACTTCGTTACCCAGCTTGGGGCAGCGGGTCATAAGACTGTCGAAGCGTTTCATCGTCTTTTTTTAGTCCGCAGATTTTTCCTCATACCGGCGGAAAGGAGAAGTGAAGGCGGACCGACTTATTTCGTGGCGATCCGCCGTAGCGCACCTCTATTTTTAAGGTTTGGGAAACCGTGATACCGTCTCCTTCGCCCTCTTTATATCTTCGTCCGGCAGGGAGTAGTTGACCAATTTGCCCGAGAGATAAGCATCGTAGGAGGCGAGATCCACCAGGCCGTGTCCGCTCCAGTTAAAGAGGATGGTCTTTTCCCTGCCTTCTTCCTTGGCGCGTCTCGCCTCTTCCACGACGGCGGCGATGGCGTGGTTCGTTTCGGGCGCCGGGATAAAACCTTCCGCCCGCGCCCACTTTACGCCGGCGTCAAAGGTTTCCAGTTGGTTGTAGGCGCGTGGTTCCACAAGCCTTTCCTTGACCAGGTGGCTTACTATGGGCGCCATGCCGTGGTAACGGAGTCCACCCGCGTGAATGGGGGCGGGGACGTAGTCGTGCCCCAGGGTATACATGGCGAGAAGCGGCGTTGTCATTGCCAGGTCCCCGAAATCGTAAGCGTACGGTCCCCGTGTCAGTGTTGGACAGGATGTCGGTTCAGCGGCCACGACAGAAACTTCCCTGCCGTGAATCTTGTCCCGGACGAAAGGAAGTGCAAGACCGGCGAAGTTGCTTCCGCCGCCGGCGCAACCTATGACGACGTCAGGGTAGACACCGATCTTTTCCATCTGGCGGTGTGCCTCGAGACCGATGATCGTCTGGTGGAGAACCACGTGATTCAGGACGCTTCCCAACGCGTAGCGGCAGTCCTCCTTGTCCATGATGTCCTCGATGGCCTCGCTGATTGCGATTCCTAGGCTGCCGGGCGAGTCGGGGTTATCAGCGAGTATGCGTCTGCCCGTTTCCGTTATTTCACTTGGGCTTGGGAAGCAGTCGGCACCCCAGGTCTGCATCATCAGCCGGCGGTAAGGCTTCTGGTCGTAGCTGACGCGCACCATGAATACGCGGCATTCGATACCGAACATATTGCAGGCCATGCTGAGCGCGCTTCCCCATTGACCGGCCCCCGTTTCTGTTGATATGCGCTTTATTCCGAAGATCTTGTTGTAGTAAGCTTGGGCGACGGCGGTATTGGGTTTGTGCGATCCCGCCGGGCTGAGGCCCTCGTTTTTGTAATAGATCTTCACCGGCGAGTCGAGTATCCTTTCGAAATTATAGGCCCGGGAGAGGGGGCTCGGCCGCCAGAGAAGCAATTTCTCCAAGACTTCTTCGGGAATGTCGATCCATCGTTCCAAACTCATTTCCTGCTCAATGAGGTTCATGGGAAATATGCGTGCCATGTCCTCCGGGGCCAAGGGTTGACCTGTTCCTGGGTGAAGGGGCGGAGGCATGGGAGTGGGCAGGTCCGCCTGAACATTGTACCATTGCCTGGGAATTTCATCGTCTTTAAGCAAAACCTTGACTTCTTTCATTTCATTTCAGCTCCTTCGAGGTTACCGCCGGTCTTCCCGGGATTCCTGAGAAGCAGCCCGGTGGTTTTCGCTTCTCCGCAAAGAAACACAAGGGAAGGCTGCTGTCAAGCGGAAAATAGGTAAGACATCGAAAACAGTACAAGTGGTGGGGAAGGATAAGCACAAAAAGTCTTGACATGACCGATGATAGTTGCTAGTTGAATTAATCGCTTTTCGGTGGTTGTAAAAGCATGCAGGCACGTAGCTCAGGGGGAGAGCATCACCTTGACGCGGTGAGGGTCCAGGGTTCAAATCCCTGCGTGCCTACCATTTTTTGATTGCGAAGGCCGGGGCATCACCAGGAGCACTGATGATGCCCTTTCGTCGCTTGGAAGCAGAGAACTCAGTGTGCCGGCAGGGGAAAATCCGGCCGGTGGTATCGAAAGTGAGCATCATGAAAAATGTTACGGTAACCCTTCCCGGTGGAGCGCAGGTGGATGTTGAAGAGGGCGCCTCGGTTCGTAAGATACTCGAGCGGTGGGACGAGTCGTCGTTAAAACGAGCTGTGGCGGCGCGCCTGGACGGGCATCTTGTCGACCTGAGCCGCGAGGTGGTATCGGATGCCTTGCTGGAACCGGTGACGGTGGATTCCACGGAGGGAACAGACATTCTGCGACACAGCATTTCCCATGTCATGGCGCAGGCCGTCAAGGAACTGTTCCCATCGGTTCGCGTTACTATCGGTCCATCCATAGAAGACGGTTTTTACTATGATTTCGACTATCCAGATGGAACTTTCACTCCCGATGACCTGGAGAAGATCGAGTCCAGGATGGAGGAGATCATCGCCCAGGACAGCCCCTTTGTGAGGATGGTGTTGCCCGTGGATGAGGCGATAGCCTTCTTCCGGGAGTGCGGCGAGAAGTACAAGGTGGAACTCATCGAGGATCTACGGGGAGAAGTCAAGGAAGTAAGCCTATACAACCAGGGTGGTTTTGTCGATCTTTGCCGGGGTCCCCACATCCCCTCCACTGGAATGATCAAGGCCTTCAAGCTTCTGAGCGTTGCCGGCTCATACTGGCGTGGAGATGAAGGGAACGCCAGGCTTCAGAGAATTTACGGCACGGGATTTCCTTCCAAAAAAGAACTGAAACAGCATCTCGACCTTCTCGAAGAGGCGAAAAGACGCGATCACCGTAAACTGGGCAGGGAACTGGATCTTTTTTCCACCAGCGACGAGGTCGGGCCCGGCCTCATTATCTGGCATCCAAAAGGGGCGTTGCTGCGCACCATTATCGAAGACTGGGAAAGGAAGGAACACCTCAAAAGGGGATACGGCATCGTCATGGGTCCTCAGATTCTCAAGGGTGACCTATGGAAAAAATCGGGACACTTCGACCATTACAGGGAGAACATGTACTACACCGAAGTAGATGGCCAACTTTACGGCATCAAGCCTATGAACTGCCTTTCCCACATGCTCATTTACAAGTCGAAGATCCGCAGTTACCGAGACCTTCCCCTCAGGTATTTCGAGCTCGGTACCGTCCATCGCCATGAAAAGACGGGGGTTCTTCACGGTTTGCTCCGGGTACGCCAATTCACACAGGACGATGCCCACATACTCTGCATGCCCGAACAGTTAAACGAGGAGATCCGGGGCATAGTCGGTTTTGTGAACGATGCCATGGGCATATTCGGTTTCGAATACGAGGTGGAATTGAGCACCCGTCCGGAAAAGTCAATCGGCTCCGACGAGGAGTGGGAAATGGCCACCACGGCCCTCAGGAAGGCTCTGGAGGACATGGATCTCGAGTATGACGTAAACGAAGGGGACGGCGCCTTCTATGGGCCCAAAATCGATTTCAAACTGAAGGACGCCCTGGGGCGGAAGTGGCAATGCGCCACGATACAGTGCGATTTTACCTTGCCTGACAGGTTTGACTTGAGTTATGTTGGCCCTGACGGTGAGAAGCACCGTCCGGTCATGCTTCACCGGGTGATCCTGGGGGCGATAGAGCGGTTCATAGGGGTTCTGATCGAACATTACGCCGGAGCCCTTCCCCTGTGGCTTTCTCCCGTGCAGGCCCTGGTTCTGACTGTGACGGACAGGCACATCGCTTACGGGCAAGAGGTCCTTCGAAGACTGGTCGACGCCGGTGTGCGTGCCGAGGGTGATTTTCGCAACGAAAAACTTGGTTTCAAGATTCGAGAAGGGCAGATCCAGAAGGTGCCCTTCATGCTGGTCATAGGGGATCG
>JAHDRK010000086.1 GCA_018433345.1 Syntrophobacterales bacterium
TCAGGTATTCTGAAACAAGCCTCCTTAAGTTCCCTTCGTATCCCCAGTAAAAATGATCGGCGCCAGGCACTATCTCGAGCCGCGCCCCCGTGCCTTCGATCGAAGTCCTGAGGCGATCGACGGGGCAAAATTGATCCCTGTCTCCGCATATCACGAGGTCGCCCTCGGTGGCGATATCACCGGGACTAAAAGAGAAAAAACCGATGGGTGGAGAGACCACAACCCCGCGGGAATAAATATCCCCCCGTCCTGTAATTTTTGAATTGACCCAAGCCCCAAAAGAATAACCAGCCAGGACAATTTGGTCGACCCCTTCGGAGGAAAGAAAAGCAAGCGCTGCCCGCACGTCGCTCTGCTCGCCCACTCCGTTGTCGAAGGCCCCCTCGCTGAGGCCCACCCCCCTGAAATTGAACCGGAGAGTGGAAAACAGTCTCCCCTGGAAGGCCTCCACCAGGGCATTCACCACGTTGTTCGCCATGCTCCCCCCCATCTGGGGATGAGGATGAGTGACCACCGCGCCCCACTTCGCTTCACCTCGGCTGAACAGGCCTTCAAGCGTTATCGCCCCGGCCTTGAAAAAAACCCTTTCCTCTTTCATGGCTTCCACCCCGGGAAGGCGATTTGAACAGCGGCTTTTATATACAGAACCCACCCCAAAAATCAACCCATATAGGGGTCAAATCTTTAAACTTGACATTTGATAGAAAAGTCTAGGGTGTGGCGTTGCCGCAGGTAAAGGGTAAAGGGTAAAGGGTGCGGCGGGGATTGAGGACAATAGGGCTTTTTCATTCCGATCACTTGTAAAAAGCCTCTTCCGCTTCCCGATATACCAGGTCTTCCATACCCTTGTACTTCGGAGACATGTGAAATATCCTGAAGTAGCCCGCGCCGGCCATGCGTGCCAAGGTTCCCGCCTGCCTCGCCGTAAGGTGACAGGTGTCCGCCGCCTTTTCCCGGTCTTCCTCCATGAAGGCGGCCTCTATGAAAAGTACGTCCGATCCCTTCGCCAGTTCCACTATCTTCCGGGCGTTATCCTCGCTGTAGATCACATCGGTGACGTAGGCCAGTTTTCTTCCCGGCGTCACGAGAACGGCCCGATCCCTGAATTCACCCAGGGTCATTGTTTTCGGCGGTCTCACTTTATCCGTCGTGATCTCCCCGAGGGGTGTTTCCGCCGGGAAATCCTTTCGTATGGCTTCCTTTACTTCCCGAAGCCAACGCCCCGGCGCGAGCCCCATCTCCTCCAGGGCGTTTTTCGTGATGTTTATGTGTTGTTTTTCCTTCAGCGCGAAGGCTAGGCAGGGAACCCGGTGGTCGAGAAACACGGCCCGCACCGCGAGATCGTCCCGGTCCACGATGAGGGGATCGAAGCCTCGGGCGGCATCAATATCTTCAGGTTCGAAGGCTTGCCGGCATTGGTACTGCCTTGTTCTTGTCGAGTCTTCATTTAGTTCGGTGACCCGCAGCGTGAAATCGTTTTGGTAGTTGCCGACCAGGTTCCACGTATAGGCGGCAAGCTTTCCCTCCACGTTCTTTATGAAACCCGGGGGTCCGAAAAGCGATACGTGACCGTCACGGCCGAGACGGACACGCAACAGGAAATCGAACCCGATAAAGTGATCCATGTGCGTATGGGAGACAAACAGGTGACTCACACGGATAAGCTGCCGCGGCGAAAGCCGTCGAATATCCCCGATGTCAAAGAGGAATGCCTCCTGCCTATGCTTCAATTTGACATAGAGGGCCGGATCGGACGTGGGATTGTTGACGAGTTCGGCCATAAACATGATTTCAGGCACCGCCCCGGTTGTTCTTGAAAAATCAACTTCGCTCAAGCCTACTTGGCCGGCTTGAACCGGAATACCTTTTATAATACCATACATTCCCCGGTTCGATCGATACGGGCCGAGCAAACGAATTTGACGGAATCGGAGATAGTGGAGTGAAGTCATGAGCGCCCGCTTTGTCGTGTCTGAAGCAAAGGAAAAAGAACTGGCCGATCGCATGGAAAGGCTCGGCGTCCGCGAGGAAGACCTGCGCGAGAGCTTTGTCCGCTCCTCAGGCCCAGGCGGCCAGAAGGTGAACAAGACATCGTCTTGCGTTCACCTCGTACACCTGCCCACTGGACTTGCAGTCAAATGTCAACGCGAGCGGTCTCAGGCACTCAACCGGTTTCTCGCCAGGCGTATGCTACTCGACAGAATCGAGCGCATGAGAAACGGGATAGCCGCGGCGGAGAGAAAACGGCTCGAAAAGATCCGCCGTCAGAAACGAAAACGGTCGAAGCGCGCCCAGGAAAAGATTCTCGAGGCAAAGCGCCTTCAATCGGAAAAAAAGGCACTCCGGGGAAAGCCGCCCATAGACGGGGAATAACGAGTTTTCGCCGGGTTCGGGACACAAAAAAGGGAGAACATCTCGTGATGGCGGTGTTCTCCCTTTTTGTTATGATGCCGTGTTTCCCTTTACCCGACAAGCAGGGACGTCAGCGGGTTTGCGAAGATAATGACCAAGGCCACGACCAGCGCGTAAATGGCGACCGCTTCCACCATGGCCATGCCGACCAGCATGAGGAGAAGGATCTTACCCGACGCTTCGGGATTTCTACCCACAGCGCTTGCCGCGCCACTGGCCGCTTGACCGAGTCCACTACCGGTACCTATGGCTCCCACTCCCATCGAGAAGCTTGCGGCAAGAACGGAAGCCGAAAGGAAAATTGCCAACGCGAGGCCGTTCCCTCCCTCTGATGCAGCTTCTTCGGCGGCCATCGCCACGGACGAAAAAGCCAGACACAAACCGACCACCAACAAAACAACTAACCCTTTACGCATAACGCACCTCCTGTGAGGAATTTACGGGTTCCAGGGTTGTGGCGCCGAACAGAACGTCTCCAGGTTCCCTTGTCAATGTTACTGGAGCGATCTTTCAACGCCGGAAGCCCGCTATTCTGTTGGTATAGAGAAGTACATTCATTGTCAAGAAAATATTTTGACTTGTGTTCAAAAAAATGCAAGCTTTCCTTTACGCTCCGGCGTGGCTTCTTCCGGCGGGGCGAAAGACGAAACAGGAAAAGGCAATGAGCAGGGGCAAAAAAGCGGAGTTGACGGACCTCGAAAAACGCGTCGCCTTGGCAATCGAGGGCGACGTGGGCGTGGATCGCGATATCTTCGAACAAATAGCTGCCCGGGCCGGAACCGACGAAGCCGCTGTGCGCTCCGTCATCGAATCCCTCAGGCGACGCGGCGTTCTTAGAAGGTTCGGAGCCGTCCTGCGTCACCAGAAGGCCGGGTTTACGGAAAACGTCCTTGTCGTATGGGCCGTTCCGGAATCGAAGATAGAAGAGGCGGGCGCCTTCGCAGCCCGCTGCCCAGAGGTCACCCACTGCTACGAGCGCACACCTCCCCTGGAGGGCCGTTACAACCTGTTCACCATGGTCCACGGCGGGGTGGTTCCCCTGGCGGAGATCATAGACAAACTTTCCTCCGGGATCGGCGTGACCGATTACCTGGTCCTGGAAAGCGAGGAAGAATTCAAGAAAGCGAGCATGATATATTTCAAGGGTTTTGTGAAAAGTCCGGAATATCCTTCTCCCAGGAAGGGAGAGGAGTAGGGTGACAGTGAAGTAATATATTTCAATCCACCAAGCACCCCCGTCCCCGGCCTCCTTCCGGCAAAGGGCGGGCATGCGAATATTTACGATGCAGCGGATTCCAACCGATGAAAAAATCGTCCCAGGAACTTTTTGAAAGGGCCCGGCGCCTCATCCCCGGCGGAGTCAACAGCCCCGTCCGCGCCTTCGGATCGGTGGGGACCACGCCGATTTTTATAGATCGGGCCGCGGGATCCCGTATTTTCGATGTCGAAGGAAGAGAGTACATCGATTACGTGGCGTCGTGGGGACCCATGATCCTCGGTCACGCCCACCCTGCCGTGGTCGAGGCGGTTCAAAAGGCCGCTGAGAGGGGAACGAGTTTCGGCGCCCCCACGGAGAGCGAGGTGGAATTAGCGGAACAGATTGTCGAGGCCTTTCCTGCCATGGACGCCGTTCGCATGGTCAATTCCGGTACAGAAGCGGCCATGAGCGCCGTCCGCCTGGCCCGAGCCTTCACCGGTCGCGACCGCCTCATCAAGTTCGAGGGATGCTACCACGGTCACGCCGATTCGCTCCTGGTCAAGGCGGGGTCGGGTGTCGCCACGCTCGGCATACCGGGAAGTCCCGGTGTGCCTCCTAAACTGGCGGAACTGACCATCACCGTTCCCTTTAACAACATCGACGTCCTCGCGGAGACGATCGAGAAGTTCGGAGAAGAAACAGCCGCCGTAATCATCGAGCCCGTTGCGGGCAA
>JAHDRK010000056.1 GCA_018433345.1 Syntrophobacterales bacterium
AGTCAGAGAGGCGGTGGCAGGCGAAATAGCGCGAATCCAGAGAACGGCTTCAAGCATCGCCGATCTCGACGTTTTGACTTCCCTGGCCGAGGTCGCCGACCAGTACGGATATTGCCGCCCGCGCATCACGGACGGTGACGAAATTGTCATTAACGAGGGGCGCCACCCAGTGGTGGAACGTATGAATCTGGAAGACGGTTTCGTCGCCAACGATACACGTCTAGACCGATCGCAGAATCGGTTCCTGATAATCACGGGACCCAACATGGCCGGCAAATCCACCTACCTAAGGCAGACGGCGCTTATTGTCCTCATGGCCCAAATGGGCGGTTTCGTGCCCGCAAAGGAAGCCGAGATCGGCATTGTGGACAGGATCTTCACCCGCGTGGGCGCCGGCGACAGCTTGGCAAAGGGCCGGAGCACCTTCATGGTGGAGATGATGGAGGTGGCCTCCATTCTAAAAAACGCTACTCCGCACAGCCTGATCCTGCTTGACGAGGTGGGGAGGGGTACCAGCACTTTTGACGGGCTGAGCATTGCTTGGGCGGTAAGCGAGTATATCCACGACACTGATCGGATCGGAGCCAGGACTCTCTTTGCCACTCATTACCATGAGCTGACCGATATGGCGCAAACCCGGGAGGGCGTGAAGAATTACAGTGTTGCCGTGAAGGAGTGGGGTGACCGCATCATCTTTCTCCGCAGGATCGTGGAAGGGGGGACGAACAGGAGCTACGGCATCCATGTGGCCCGGCTCGCCGGCGTCCCGGAGGCCGTGATCCACAGGGCAAGGGAGGTTCTTCATAACTTGGAAGAGGGAGAGCTGGACAAAAGCGGCCGGCCGAAAATCGCCGAAGGGGAGGGGCTGGGCAAAAGAAAAAACCCCTGGCAGATGAGCCTCTTCGTGGATGAAGGGGACAGGGTCATCCAGGAACTGAAGAACCTTGACATCGACAGCATGACACCCCTTGACGCCCTCAACATGATCAGCATCTGGAAGGATCGCCTGAAGAAAGAAGGATGAAATTTCCAAAGGTTGCGCGATTCCAGAACAGGGTCGGTTCTCTAATTTTTGCACGCACACCCGATGAAAGATCATTTCCCGCCACGGGGGCGGTCATGGTTGGTTCGCCCCGTCGATCCGGGAATTTTCTTACGTGAGGACTGGATCGAGGTTTTTGCCGAAACGGCAGACAATCATTTTATGCACACCCGCCTTACCTGCGCGAAATCAGTCCTTCCTCGAAGTACTTTTTCAATGCCGTCCTGGAGAAGGGTA
Organism: Syntrophobacterales bacterium; assembly: GCA_018433345.1. Lineage (GTDB taxonomy): Bacteria > Desulfobacterota > Syntrophia > Syntrophales > UBA2210 > MLS-D. Next base: position 1,280 of record JAHDRK010000056.1, read on the forward strand.
CGCATGCCCTGCTCGATGGCCTTGGTCCGCAATTCTTCGACGGTCGTCTTTCTCCGGATAAGTTCCTTTACTTCAGGGGTGGCCATGAGCAGTTCGTGTATCGCCGTGCGACCGCGGTAGCCGGTGTCGTCGCACGCGGCGCATCCCCTGGCGCGGTAAAGCGTCTGATCGCCGCAGTGATGCGCGTTTAGTTGTTCGAAGAGTTCGCGGCCGTAATTGTTTGCCAATTCCTCGTATTCTTCACGCTCCGGATGGTAGGGTTCCTTGCAGGACGCGCAGAGCTTGCGGACCAGGCGCTGTGCCAGGATGCACAGCAGGGAGTCGGCGAAATTCAAAGGATCGATTCCCATGTCGAGGAGCCTGACGATGGTTTCGGGGGCGCTGTTCGTGTGAAGTGTGCTGAATACGAGGTGACCCGTAAGCGAAGCTTCCACCCCCGTTTTGGCTGTTTCGTAATCGCGCATTTCACCGACCATGATTACATCCGGGTCGGCCCTGAGAAATGATCGCATGGCCGCCGCGAAATTAAGACCGATCTTCGGGTTTACCTGAACCTGGCGAAGACCATGCTGCGTTATTTCGACAGGGTCCTCGGCGGTCCATATCTTTATATCGGGGGTGTTTATGCGATGGAGGGCCGCGTGAAGTGTCGTCGTCTTGCCTGATCCGGTGGGACCCACGACCAGGCACATCCCATAGGGCTTCGTGAGGATGTTGTCGACCAGTTCCCGGTAGTTGCGCTCCGACAGTTCCATGTCTTCCAGGGGCATTATAGCGCCTATTGCGAGAATACGCATGACCACGTCCTCTATGCCGCCCTGGGTAGGTATGGTGGCTACTCGAAGTTCTATTTCCTGTCCCCTGGGCCGTTGGAACTTGATCTTTCCGTCCTGGGGTATACGGCGCTCAGTAATATCCAGGTTCGACATGATCTTGATCCTGGAAACCAAGGCATTGCGATAGCTGAAGGGCAACGTTTGGTAAGGCGTCAATGCGCCGTCGATTCTGTATCTCACCTCCACGTTTTTCTTTGTAGTGTTCGGTTCTATGTGAATATCCGAAGCGTTGCGGGCGTGGGCATCATTTATTATTCTGTTGACGAGCCGCATGATGATGCTGTCCGACTCCGATATCCCTTCGTCTTCGTCGTGACCGAAATCTTCCTCGTGGCCGTCCGGTTTTTCGATCAGGTCTTGGAAGGTGCCGAAGACGTCGCCGGCCATGAAAAAATGATTTATGAACTTTTCAATGTCATCGTAAAGGGCAACACAGTATGTCACGTTGCGGGTTTTGAGGAGGCTTTCGATCATGTCCCGCTTGATGATATTGTTGGGATCATCGATAGCGATCCTAATCTTGCCGTCCCGACGCTCCAGGGGAACCCAAAGTTCACGGCGCAGGTATTCTTCCTTTAGGTTCCTGAGGAGATCGTAAGGTGGGGGTGTCTTTTCGCTGAACCGGACGAACTCGCAATTATAAAATTCACGGAGCGATTTCCCGATATCTTTTTTCGAAATCTTGAAGTGTTTCATTAGGTAATGCTCAACGGTTTCCCGGTTATTTAGGGCGTTATCCCACGAGGATTCGAGATCTTCTGCCGTTATGAGACCTGTCCGAGTCAGGTAATCGAACTTGGATTTTTTTTTCTGCCAGATTCGTTCCTGGTTATAAAAGGCCAGCCCCAGTATCTTTGTCATTTCATGTACGGCGGAACGATCCTCGTCACTAAAAATATCGCCGCTTTTCTTATTGATAACCTGGATAACGCCCTTGACCTTGTCTGCGTATATTATGGGAACGGCGAGGACTTGCCGAGTCTTGACACCAGACTTTATGTCCCACCGTTTGTCGAATTCCAGATCCGGATCGATGCCTTTTAATTCTTGTTCATCGTAGGCGTCGGCTATGTTCAGGGTCTTTCTTTTGACGACGGCGCAGCCGGCTATGCTCGCCGTGTTTATTGACAGGCGTATCTCGTCGAGTTCCGAGCCGGTTAGGATCATGGAATATATCTCATTTTTCGCTTCGTCTACGACATAGATCGTCATGGTTTCGGCGTCGAAGAAACTGCAGATGTCTTCCCGCAGATCAACGAGTATATGTTTTAAGTTCTGAGAGGCGTGAATCTTGTACGTGATATCCTTGAACCGTTTTTGGTAAGTCAGTTGTTGTTCAAGGTTCGTCAGCTCCTGTTTGTCTCCGGTAAACCCGGTTCCCGTTGCTTGAGGCCGAAAGAAACCCATGACTGTTTCATCCTTTACGGTTAGATTTTTTGCGGACGCATGTTTTTTTATAACATTCGAAACCTTCGTGCATCAATTATGTCTGCGATGGCGGAGGTGTTTTTGCTTTTTCCTCGGATTTTTTAATATTTTTCACGTTTTTCCATCGAGACAGTTGAATTTTTTTGTTTTTCAAACTATCATACAAAAATATTTGAATTATTATTGGATCTTTTGACTGCAATACCCTTTCCGGATTTCGCGTCACTAGATGGGAAAGCCGATTTTCAAGGGTTGCATGTTATTTCCGGGAGTTATCCGGCATGCCGACACCTATGGCCGAAGGGAATCTCAACCCGGTGTGATTTTCTTTGGTCGCGCCTATTCATCCGTCAAAACAAAATTTTTTAATAGAATAAACCGGTTGTCGTTTGCGCATTATCCAGCGGTGTAAGTTTGGTTTTGGTAATAGGTTAACGATTTCGGAGAGCAAGTGACGAGAGAAGTCAATTTTTGGGGGTCTTATGAAACTGTCGGCAAAACAAAGGGGGAACAAACCATTGGTTGTTAGGGGAGTCATCGCCGGCTTGATCGCGGCCTGTCTGGCCTTTCTATTGTATCTGCCCGGTTGGTTGGACGGATGGGAGGCGAAGACCTGGGATTGGCGGGTCTTGGCTATGTCAAAACCTTCCCAGGAAACGGAAAATGTCCGATTGATCCTGCTGGACCAAGCGAGCCTCGATTGGGCTAGAACCGAGAACGGCCTCTTTTGGCCCTGGCCCCGGGAGGTCTTTATTCCGATTGTCCAGTTTTGCGAACGGGTTGGGGTGAAGACGCTGGCCTTCCATGCACCCTTAACAGAGTCTTCGGATTACGGAAATGAGGACGATTCGGCCTTGGCAAGGGAAATGCACAAGGTTCCCGTGACCGTTCCCATTGTGCTGAACATTTCCGGGAATGGAATCGATGCCTGGCCGGACCATGTCCCTTCTCAATCCCTATACATCGAGGGTTTGGATGACTGGCTTATTGATTCAAGTCTTCCCGCATACACCCACGCCGTATTTCCCGTTGATGCGTACTTGGGTTCCATCGATGTCTTGTCCGGTATACGATCGAGCTCCGATAATGATGACGTTCATCGAAGGGTTTCCTTTATTGAGCGTTTTGACGAAAGGGTGATCCCGTCGCTTGGGTTGGGGACTTACCTGGCAGCCGAACCTAATGTCGGGATGGAGATCGCCAAAGGAAAGCTGACGGTTAATGAAAAGGAAATCCCAATAAATAAAGCCGGAGAAGCCCTTTTGAATTTTCGAGGTCCTTCGGGGACCCATCCCGCGTACAGCGCATCCTCGATAATCCAGAACGAGTTACGCATGCAGGCAGGTCTCAAAGCCACAATCGAAAATCTGGATGGTTTCAAGGATTCCTATGTCCTGTTCAGTTTTTCGGCTCCCGGTCTTCTTGATTACCAGGCAACCCCTTTCTCAGCGGCCTATCCGACGGTGGAGCTTTACGCCACCATGGTGGACAATCTTCTCGCCGATGATTTCATAAGCATTACACCCCTTTGGGTGTTTGCGGTCCTTCTTTTGCTTGTCACCGTTGCCATGGGAATATCGTTTTTACAGTCTTCAGGCGTTATACGTATCACGGTGGTTTGTGCGGTTTTTCTCCTGTTACCGATCATTCTTTGCCTCGTTGCATACCGATTGAGTTTCTGGTTTCCCCTTGTTCCCATGGAGGCGGGGGTCGTTATGACCTTTGTGAGCTTGGGCCTTGTGAATTATGTGGCCCAGGGAAGAGAAAAACGGCTTCTAGGGAATACTTTCGGTCGGCACTTGGGTTCGGGTGCGATCGAGAGCATCGCATTCAATCCGGGGAGTTTGAACCTCGCAGGTGAGCGGCGGAAGATCACGGTTTTTTATTCATCTCTCGAAGGGTTTAACAGACTTTCCGAAACACTGGAACCCGAAGCATTGGCGGACTTGCTGAATCGCTACTTGACGGCTATGACCGAGATCATTCACGAAGAGGGAGGAACGTTGGACAGGTACGACGGAGAACAGATCATAGCCTTCTGGAACGCACCTCTCGATCAGCCGGACCATGCCGCCCGTTGCGTCCGGGCGGCGATTCGCTGTCGTGGAAGACTGGAAGAATTGAATTTGGAACTGCGGCGGATTACGGACAGTAATCTCGAAATGAGAATCGGTATAAACACCGGAGAGGCCGTTGTGGGCCTCATGGGTTCCATGATGCGATCCGATTACACCGCTGTCGGGGAGGCGGTGGATACTGCGTTTAGGGTGGCAAAAATGAACGGAGAATTTGGGGCCCGGATTCTCGTGTCGCAGACCACCATGTTTGAACTTGCAGGTGCCTTTCCTGCCCGCGAAATAGCCACGGTCGCCCGTCCCGGCGGAAAAGATCCCTTGGTACTTTATGAACCCTTTCATCCTACCGAGATGGACGAGGGGAAAAGGATGTTAATTAAAAATTTTTCTGAGGCCCTCCACAGTTTTCAGAGCGGTAAGTTTCCCCAGGCGGCGGAAAAGTTTTCGACGCTTGCAGCCATGGATCCCGTCGCGGATGTGTATCTTCGCAAATCGCGCGAGCTCATGGAGACCCCGGTTGAACAATGGGGAGGGGTGTGGAATTTTAAAAATATGCAGGATTGAAAAAAATTTTATTTCACATGGCATGTAGACTGTTTTTCTTTGGTTCTTTAGAATCTTGCAGAAAATGTGAAATTACGAGGCGGCGGTAACGACAAAGCGGTCACAAAGGAGGGACAAGCCGTTAAATAACCCGATCCGATGTACCGGTTGATTGGTCGGTAATGGGCCATGGAATAATGTACTTATGCCTTTGAACCGATGTAAAGGAGGTTGAGCCATGGAAGAACGAATCAACGCGCCCGATGAGCAGGGAACGTTCACGGGCCCCGGAGGAGAGGAGATTCATTACTACTGTTGGCTGCCCGGAGGTGAGGTCAAGGCCGCCCTTGTTGTCGTTCATGGTCTTGCAGAACATGCGGGGAGGTATAATAACCTGATAAATCATTTTATACCCTTGGGTTACGCCGCCTATGCCATCGATCATATAGGTCACGGCAAATCAAGTGGTAAGAGAGGGTTCGTAGAGAGGTTCGAGCACTATGTTGACACGCTCAAGATATTCCGTGACATGGCCGCCCAATGGCAGGGAGGCAAACCTCTTTTTATGATCGGTCACAGCATGGGAGGGTTGATAGGGACAATTTACTTGATTGAACATCCAAATGATTTTAATGGCGCCGTTTTCTCCGGCCCGGCGGTGAAATTTTCCGGTAGTATTTCGCCTTTTACCGTTACCATTGGAAAGGTGTTGTCCAATATTGCGCCGAAACTGGGATTGACACAACTAGACGCCACAGGAATCAGCCGTGACAAAAACGTGGTCGATGAGTATATGAACGATCCCCTGGTGTATCACGGCAAGATCAGCGCCCGCCTGGGAGCGGAACTTCTTAGGGCCATGGAGAGGGTGGCCTCCGAGGCGGATAGAATCATCACTCCGATCTTTGTATTGCAGGGCGGTGAGGATAGTCTTGTTTCGCCTGAGGGTGCAAGGATACTCTATGAAAAGGCGGGATCGGAAGATAAAACATTGAAGATTTACGACGGCCTTTACCATGAAATTTTCAACGAGCCCGAGCGCGATCGGGTGCTACGGGACGTGGAGGATTGGTTGGAGAAAAGATTGAAGAATGACCGGCCAAGGGGGGAGGGTCTGTAAAGATACCGAAACCTTACCCCTTGTCGTACGCTTCGGTGGGAATGACTCGGGTGTAAATCGTAACTCTTGCTTTTATGCCGGCAAACCCAGGGCGTAAACGATCTCGTGGTAATAAGATGGCAATGTCTTGGTGTGACCAAGAAGGGGGATAGCGGCGACCATGAAAAGCCCCCTTTTCATGGTCGCCTTGGGGGACGGGTAACGAATGAATCCGTATATAAGTTACGGTCGGCAGGCTGCATCAGCAGCCTGCCGACCATCATATATCCTGTTATTTCACGTTCCGTTTCTGCCACACTTCGTAGTAGAGTCTTCCCACGGAGAGAAACAATCCAAGCGTGAAGAGCCCCAGCATGAATGTGGGCTGTGTACCGAAGCGTGTGTCGATCCAGTAGCCCAGGTAGAAAAACATGAGAGATATAATTACGATAACGAATCCCCAGGCACTCATCATGATCACGTCGGAATAGGTACGGTACAGGTGCCTCATTTCCTTTTTAGATTCTTGCATCAACATGATCCCGTCCTCCATTTTTCAGGCCTATCTCGAACCTTCATCGTAGGACCCGCCGGGGGCGGCGGGTCCCATCCTCAATCTCTTCCTCAGCTCACCAGGGTCTTCAGGGCTTCGATCACGGGTGCCGTGAAGAGCGCCACCAGAACCGCATAGAGCGCGAAGCTTCCCACCGCCTCGCTCATGTAGATCTTGCTGTAGCGGTGCTTCAGAGAAGTGATGATCAAACCACCCATGATCAGGCAACCCAACTGAAAGTAGGGAAAGGTGCCGCCGGCCGCCGTGGCGACTGACTGGGCGTAGGCGAAAGTGGTGCTCACGAGTATCACGAAAGCCGTCATTATTGCTGTCTGTACTGTCCGTTTCATTGTCCCGTCCTCCTTATTTCCGGCTTTTCCTGGCTTTTTCCAGGATTGTTTTGTTCTTTCGTCTTACTGTATAGAAAAAAGCGTGCCAAAGTGGACCGGGACCACTATAATAATATTAACATACCGATATTACTTGTAATTTATATATAGACACCCGGCGATACTAGATGAAATAACCCCCCCTTGACCGATACCCTTCAACAAACTGTTCAAAGGATTGAACGAAACGTGGAATGACGAAGTGGCTTTATAGGTAGTAAATGAATTTGTTGTATATTTTGGTAATCTTCGGTAGTTTCAAAACATTGTTTGAAAGGTGGTGCTGGAGTGACGTTCGATTCGGTCTTCGCACCACACCGTTGTATCAAGGTCTGTATTAAAAACAGGAGGACGCATGACATTATTGTATTCTGCCGCCGAGCGTTTGCGGATACTTTTCGAAGGCCTGATCGAGGGGAATGAACCCCGGCATTTCATTTTATCCGCTCTTATACTGGCGGGTGGCTTCTTGGCGCTGGAATTCGTGTGGAGAAGAGTCCTTAAGAGGATCGAAAGGTTGCGTGAGGTGGGGATGGCGAAACGTTGGAGGGCATATCTGTCGTCATTCGCCCCGACGATTCACTTGTTGATTGCCGTCGTGCTTATTCACGCCGCCCAGTTGCCGCTGGAACTGCCCGAAGGGATAGAAATACTCCTGGGCGGGCTCAAGTCTTTTCTGATGGCCGTTGCTATCATACTTTTTGTGTTCCAGTCGGCGCAGGTGTTCGATATTTTTTATGAGACGCTCGTGTTCCGACGGGCCGGGAAAGAAGCTCCAGAACATTTCTTGGAAGGAAAACCTTGGGAAGAAGTGGAAAGCAATGTCAAGGGTGTTGCGCGGATATTAGGTATCGTGGCCGCCTCCATATTTTTCGTGTACACGCAGAAGGAGCTTTTTCCGCCGTGGATATGGGATTCACCATGGTGGCGTTACGCGGCCCTCCTGGCCGCTTATGCTTTCATAATCGCCGGGGGACGGATGCTTCTCGCATTCTTGAGAGCGCTTACCGCGTCCCTGAAGGAAGCAACCGACCAAGTGCAGTTGCGCCTGGTGATCCAAGCGACGCTCTGGCCCGTTCGTCTACTGTGCCTGGCCATCGCATTGTTCATAACCCGGGAAACGCTTCCAATGCCGGGGCGCATGGTGAGTATTTTCGATTCGGTTGTCAACTCGCTCGGTGTTCTGGTTGTTCTCGTATTTATTTACAAGCTCCTCGATGTGGTTGAATATGAAGTGACAAGGTTCGTCAAGCGTGAAGATAACGAGTTCGACATGAACCTCGTTCAGATGGTGAGGATCGTTCTCAGGATTATCGTAGTCGTCTTTGGATTTATTTACCTCGTCAAGGCGGCTACGGGACAACCCATGACCTCGTTTTTGGCCGGGCTCGGTATCGGTGGACTGGCAGTCGCCCTTGCCGCCCAAGATACATTGAAAAATCTCTTCGGCAGCTTCATGATAATGATGGATAAGCCCTTCGTGGTGGGCGACCAAATCATTCTCGACGGAAACAATGTGATAGTCGAGGAGATCGGTTTCCGAAGCACCAAGCTAAGAACCTTCACGGGACATCTTATGTATGTTCCGAATGAAAAAATGGCCTCTGTTACAATTGAAAACGTAAGAAAACGTCCCTTCGTTCGGCGTAATATGGACATTACCGTGACCTACGATACGCCGCCCGACAAGGTGGAGAAGGCCGTGGAACTTATAAGAGAAATCCTGAAAACCCATGAGTCGGAGTTGCACCCCGATTACCCCGTTCGTGTCCACTTCAATGAGTTCAACGATGCATCACTCAACATCCTGGTGTCTTACTGGTACAAGCATAACGATTATTGGGGCGCCGTAGAATTCGGAGAGAAGATAAATTTCGGGATAATGAGGGCCTTCGAGAAGGAAGGTGTCGAGTTCGCTTTCCCGACCACAACCACCTACCTTGCCCACGACCAAAGAAGGCCCTTGCGGATAGCCGTCAGGAACGAGAATTTCGCTTCCGGTGATTCGGATGTCGAAGACGATGATACCGTCCCGGGGAGGAAGAGATGATCGACATAAGCGCATTTTTCAAGACCCGTTCAAAAAAGGCGGGAATGGCTCCGGGGACGCTGATGCACGTGGGTGAGCGCCTGGAAGAGCAGGTCACTATAAACCGCTTAGATTATGCGGCGGGTTTTTGTCACCGATCGACACCGGCAACGATCGATGAATGCCTCGAGGTGGAAAAAAGGGGAGACATGGTCTGGATCAACATCGACGGTCTTCATGACGTTTCCGTCATCGAAAAACTAGGGTCGCGGTTCGCCATTGACCACCTGAGCCTGGAGGATATTCTCAACACGGCGCAGCGTCCCAAGCTGGAAGATTCTGGCCACTACCTGCTTATCGTGATCAAGATGCTCTACTTTTCCGAAGAAAGCGGTCGTGTGGAGGTGGAGCAGATAAGTATCGTGCTCGGTTCAGATTTTGTTTTGACGTTTCAAGAGTCGAGGGGCGATGTCTTCGGTTCCGTGAGGGAGCGCCTACTCATGGGTAGAGGTCGAATCCGTAAAATGGGTGCCGATTATCTTGTCTATGCGATACTTGATTCCGTGGTGGATCATTATTTCATTGTCCTGGAACGTCTAGGTGAAGAAATATCGGCACTGGAGGAGAAAATAGTCGTCAATCCCACCAATGATACATTGCAGGCCCTTCATCAACTGCGGCGGGAACTCATTTTTCTGGGGAAATCCACATGGCCCATGCGAGAAGTGGTGAGCGGGCTCGAAAGGAGCGAATCAAACCTGGTGAGCGAGGGTTTGAGCCGTTACCTGAGAGATCTTTACGATCACACGGTACAGATTATCGACATCATAGAAACATACAAGGACCTTGTCCAGGGTATGATGGATCTTTACATGACAAGCCTGAGCAACAAAATGAACGAAATAATGAAGGTGCTCACCGTATTCGCTTCCATATTCATCCCTCTTACCTTCGTTGCGGGTATATATGGAATGAACTTCGAGCATATGCCCGAACTGTCCGTGCCTTGGGCGTACCCCCTTCTCCTTTTCCTCATGTTCCTAGGGGCAATGGCGATGCTTTTCTTTTATCGACGAAAGGGCTGGTGGTGAAGGGTTTTGGGGATTTAGAAAGTGTAGCCGATGGAAAAGTGCCATCGCCCCGGTCCCTCGCCGTCCCGGCGGTCCAGCTTGACCCCGTATAGAGCGCCTATGGGGCCTAGGGGTGTAATGTAGCGAAGACCGCCTCCCACGGATGACCGGAACCCGCCTGACCCTCCTTCATCCAAGGCGCGTTGAACGCTTCCCGTGTCAAAGAAAGCCGTGAGTTCGAAGTTATGCCCCAGGTCGATTCTTGCTTCGAGGCTTCCCGACAGCGCCAGCCGCCCACCGACGGGATTCTCTTCGTCGTCGTAGCGAAGCATGTTTTCGGCAAAACCCCGGACACTGGCGGCGCCGCCGAGAAACAAAAGTTGGTCATCGGGTATGGTCGCCGAAGAGCCGTAAGTTTGCAGAGCGGCGCACCTTCCCAGCAAGGCGAAGGTCAGACGGGAGTAGGGAGTGTAGAAATAGCGGACATCGAGATCGTATTTCAAGAAATCATCGAAGGAATTCCTCACCCCCTTCGATATGTCGACTGAGAAGATACTGAACGATCCACTGCGGGGTCGCAAGAAAAAATCGCGGCTGTCGTAGGTGACCGAAGGACTTGCCACGAAGATGCTTCGAGCGAGGTACAAATCTTCTGAGCCCGGGGGTATGGGGCCTTCCCGCTCAAAGAGTTCTTTTTCCTCGAAGCGGAATCCCAGCCCCATATTAAGATTCGGCGTTGCGTCCTTCGTAAGTTTGAGGGATGCCCCATAGGTATCGGTGCCGAAGGTTTGGTTGAAGAGTTCCACGCGTTCCTGGTAGAGATTCACCGTTGCAGAAAGGGAATAGCCGAGGAACATGGGGTCGCTTGCGGCCATTTCATTTCGATATCCCGTTTCGCTCACGCTGCTTCCGACCCAACCGCTCCGGTTGGTTCCGAATAGGTTGCGATCGCCCGCTTTCGTGTCGGCGTAGAAGCCGCTCTCCGATTCATAACCGAATCCCGCCTCGACAAAGTAAGGTTTTTTTTCGGAAACGTCCACCAGCAAGGTAACTTCTTCGGCACGCTCCGCCAGTCCAAGGGCCCTGAAACGTGCCGATTCTAAAATGTCCAGGTTGCGAACATTACGTTCCCCTTTGAGAAACCGTGATGCCGAAAAGGGTTCTCCCGGCAGGAGTTCCAGTTGTCGAAAAATGACCCGATCTTTTGTTTTGAAATTCCCTTGCAGATAGATACTCTTCAGGATGACGGGTGGTCCCTCATTGGCACGGAATTCCACGTTAACGGTGGATTTGTCTTCGCTGAAATCGAGGTGTTCCTTGACCTCCACGTGAGGATAACCCTTTTCCGATACAGCCTCCGTCAGTGCAAGCCTATCATTTTCAAGGGCCTGGTAAAGTAGAGGCTGTCCCGTTTTTAGATTCGTTATATTTCGTGCTTCTTCTTCCGTAATGGACTCAAAGCCCTTGAAATGTATCGCCGATACGACGGTCCTTACCCCCTCGTTCACGGTGATCTCTATATCGGCGAGCCGTTTCCCCTTTTCATCCCTCCAATCCACTTCTCCGGCAACCTTGACGTTGAGAAAACCCACGGCCCGGAAGGCGGATTCCATAGTTACGACTGCCTGGTCGAGTCGGTCGGCCATAAAAGGCTTTCCGTGGATGAAATTTATCCATTCGCGGACCATCTTTTCGGGAAAGGCCGTAACACCCTTGACGGTGCAGGAATCGACAATATGGAGAGGTCCCTCGTCGATACAAAACGTGATATTTCGGACCATCCTTCCTTCCTCCGTGATGGTTTCGTCCTCGATGAAAAGTGTTGTTTCGGGGTAACCCGATGATCTGTATCGCTGAACGATGGCGCGTTTGCTCCGGTGCAAGGCCGAATTGTTCCGGTTTCCCAGTTTCCGGAAAAGGAGTTCCTTTTCCAGGGCGCTGTCGCGAAAGGCTTCGTTGCCCCTGAATCCAATCCGGTAGAGAGGTCCCTCTTCAATGGTGATTACCGTGTCCGCGATACCTCGTTGCGGATCGAGGATGACCTCTTTCGATATGAAACAATCGGCAAATCCCTCTTCCCTGTATCTCTCGAGTATCCGTTTCAGGTCTTCGTTGAGGCGCCCTTCCACGAAGCGTCCTGCAACGCCGGGAAAGATCCGACGTTCATAGACCTTCGACATTCTTTTAATCTTTGATTCACTGAAGTATGACGCACCTTTCACGGTAAATTCGCCGAGACGATAAAATGCTCCCTTGTCAACGGTGAGTATGAGGTACAGAAAGCCCTTGTTCCAATCTTCTTCAGTTTCTAACGTGACCTTGGGATCCACGAAGCCTTCTTTTTTGAAGAAATTCCTCACCACTTCCCGTTGCTTCTCCAACGCCGAGGTTGTTATCGCGTCGCCGGGGGACAGGGTCATTACTGCACGAATGTCGCTTTCGAAAAAAGGATAAATGCCCTTCATGTGTATATTACGAACCAGTGGGGTGGGAGTGAGCTTGAAGATCAATTCGATGTTTTCACCGTCCAGGCGGGAATCGGCGTGAATGTGCGTGAAACGCCCACTCAACCTGAGCGCCCTGATCGAATCTTCCAGGTCTGAGGCGGAAAAGCGCTGTCCCTCTTTAAGAAACAAGATATCCCGGGCCATTGATTCCAGCCGCGAAAGGTCGCCGAATTCTTCGGTGATATTTATCACGATGGATGTTACGATGGGATCTTCGGTTGAGACGGCGAAGATCACCCCCCTGTCGCAAAGTATGGTCGTAAGAAGGGCGATGACAAAAGCCAAGATTCGAGCGCCCCTACTATGTGGCATATTTAGGGGCATGATGCTCAATAAAACTCCAGCCTCAAACGAATCTCGCCGCCGAAAGCACCTCGGCTGTCCTGAAAGACCCCGGCAAGAATATTTTCGATCAATTTGTATTCCGTGGATATTTGTTGGACTAATTCGCCCTGTTTCGTTTTGAATGAATATTTGACCGCAAGACGGCGCGAGAGGTCTTTCCCTATTGTTACACCGAATCTTTCGGCAAGTGTTTCTCCCCCTTCACCGGTTGTTTCTATTTCAAAGGTGTCAAGACCGGTGATTTGTTTTATGTCGTCCGCCATGGTGGCGTTTATGATGGCCGCCACCATTTCGGTGGCGGTCTGTTCCACGGGACCGCTCGGCTGACCGGTCAATTCAGCCGTGGTCCTGTCGGTAAGAAGAAGCGACATGATGTCCCGTTGGTCCTCCGGCGGATCAGAGGCGAGGTGAAATGTGAGTCGGTCCTGCGGTCCTTCGACGCGAAGCGTAATCTTCCTGCCTTTTATAGAAACCTTGCCTTCGATATTCAAGGTTGCTTCCGTTCGGTAAGGATTCAGAAAATCGGCCACTCCGCGCGTGATGACAAACTCTCGCTGCAGGAAATAGATGGTTCCCAACTGGACGGTTATACGCCCGTTAACAACAGGGCTTGCCAACGTTCCACCCAGTCTCAGGTCGGGGACCACCTCCAGGTATGCCAGGTTGTTCGAAATTGTAGGCGCCACCCTGTGCCTCAGGGCAATGTCCAACCTGATCGCGTCAAGTATGCCGCCGGAGGCCGGGGGTTCGCGCGGCGGCGATGAAACGCCGCCCGTGATGGCTCCCGCAATTTGACGCAGCTTGACATCCCGGTAGCAGATGGCTTCCAGAATGGTGATCTCTCCTTCCAGTTTGAAGGAGCCTTCCTGTCCCCTGAGTACGAGTTCGGAGTCAAGGGTGGCATTCATCCAGTCCGGCACTTCCAGGGGGAGGTTCCGGGCGGCGAGGTGAAGATTTATGGTATCGGGCAGCATGTTCTTTAAGCCCATCGTTCCGGAGACCTCGAGCAGGCCGCCGTCCATGGATCCCTTCAGCGTTTCCAGGATAACGGTGGATCCGCGCAGGCGCAGGTCGCCGTTTATGTCCCGGAAATGGGAAGAAACAGGCATATAGGTCTTGAAACCGCCCCCCCTTATTTCGAGATCTACCTGCATGTCCGGCTCGGCAACGGATCCATCGATTCGTCCAGAGACTTTAAATGTCCCCGTGAAATCAGTAAGGTCCTCTACCATGATGCCGGCAAGGGCGACGGGTAATTCTCCGTCCGCCGTAACGGCAAGGGTCCCGTCGAGGCCGAGCCACCCTTCCAAGCGGAGTGACTGGTCGAGGGGAAGATGAACGACGGTCGGAGCGAGGTGGAGGGTTCGGCCGGAGTATCCGATCTTGGCGTTTTCCCACCATATCTCTCCCGCTTCCGCTACGGTGACGGAAAGTAGGCCGATGACCGCTTCTCCAAGTCCTTCGAGGGGTTTGTCAATCATGCACCGGTACGTTACCCCGGCGTCAAGGTTGCCTTCCATGTCCGGTAGTCCTGCCATGAGAAAATAGGGTTTTAGTGGCAGCCCTGAAGCGTCCATCGCCAGAGAAACAGATCCGTCCGCCCGTTTGAACGTGGCGTCAATATCAAAGCCGGCATTTCCCTCAAGGCGCGCGACGCCGCCTTCAATGGAAAGCTTTCCTTGAAAGTCCTGGTGGTCGACGCCGAAGAAGGCGACATCACGTAAGGCCAGATCACCATGGATTTCAGGTTGGTCGAAGGTTCCCGAACCCCTGATGTTGAACATGGCCTTTGCGCGGAATTCATCGCTGTCTTTGAAGGCTTTGATTGATTCCAGTGAGATTCCCTCCGAAGACACGGTCGCTTCAAAGATTCGGTTCCATCCGATCCCGCCTTCGACCTCGATCGACTCTCCTTCCCTTATTTCGGCCCGCAAGGAGTCCACCCGTACGCCTTCGTCGTCGAACCGCGCCTCGAGGGAAAGTTGTGCCATATCCAGGTACTCGGTCCAAAGATCCCATCCTTTCAGGGTGATGGTTCCCCGTGGCTTTTTCATGCTTCCGGCCAGGTTGCCGGAGAGTCTAACACGACCGCCGGCGTTATCGATGAAGTCCTCTATCTGGAGGGGGGCGGCGTCGACGCGAAGGCTGAAGAGGGGATCGTCCCTGAGATCGAAAGAGTCATCGAAAAGCTCCATCCTTCCCTGTGCCAGTAAGTGCGAATTGTCACGGGCCAGGGCGAGCTCTTCAATATCGATTTGTTTTTTTTCATCGAATCTTCCCATGATAATTATATCGCCTATAGGCAGGTCGTTCCAGGCAACGCCCTCCGCTGTGGCGCGGAGAGAAAGGCGGGGAGACCTTATAGTTCCCGTCATTTCGGCTTCCAGCTCGAGGGCGCCCAGGAGGAGATGTTCGTCGATCGGCAGCGGGATGCGTCCTAGATCGGGAACGGAAAGTGACATTTCGGCCTCCAGGCGTTCTGTTTCTACCCAGACTGATCCTTCCATCGCGAGGGATGCCGCGCCTGCCTCGAGGTTTGCCGAATCTATACGCAGAAGACCCGAGTCCATGGAGCTTTCCAGGTGAAGGGTCCCCGATATAGATTCACCGCTCCCCCCGTAGCGGACCCCTTCAAAAGATATTTGACCTTCCATGTCACCCCTGAGGCGTTTCGGGTCGATGCCCCGTCCTGTAAACGAAAGAAAGGATTCGAGGGACCCATGGAGGTCGGCCGGGGTCCGGGGAATCAACCGGGCAAGCTCCACCTGTTCGTGGTGAAGTTCGATCCGGTATGCCAAGCCGTCCAAACCGGCTTCACCCTTGGGATTCATGAATCCCGACGGGAACACTTCATCAAGGTATATCGACCCGCCGAGGTCAAAACGGATTCCTTCGGCTTTCACTTCGGTCTTTTTCAGGTGTATTGCCATTTCCGAGAGGGTGACAGAAATATCCAGGGCTTCAAGCGGCGTATTCCGAGTCGGCCCTCGGCTCCCTGCTTCGTCCCGGTAGGAGGCCTCAAGCTCAATCTCTGGGTTTGCCGGTGTGCCTCGAAGAATTGCATGGAGACGAAAGGGCGCTCGTAACCCGTGGGCCGGGTCGATCCAGCGGTCGAAATCGCGGGGGGACAGCACGGCTTCAAGTGATAGATTCATCATGGGATCGCGGAGAATGGCGCCGATCGAGCCGCGCAGGGCGAGCAGTGACCGGTCGGTGGATATCTTTAACAGTGCATTTTCCAAGTCACCTTTCCGGTAATCACCCTCCAACTGAATGTCTTTCAGGAGGGGGAATCCTCCGGCCCCTTCAAGGGAGACCGTGCCCAACCGCGCGTTGATACGAGCCCGTTCCTTCAGCAGGTTGCCGTCAAAAGACAGGTAAATCCCCTTGGTCTCGATTTGCCCGTCGTGGGCGGGCAGCTTCAGTGAGAAAGATCCGTTTAACACATTGGCATTCCGAGCGATCAGGTTTCGAGGAAAGGAACGGCCGGAGCGATCACCATCTTCCTTTTCAGGTACTGCGTTTTCCTGAGGTACTGCCAGGGCTTCGAGGATGTCGAGACGCCCCCCGTCTTTCAATTCTGTTGTGATTACCGGTTCTTCGATGACGAGCTTGTCAAGAAGGATCGTTCCCGCGGCTAGGGCGGTTGGAGAAAGGCCTGCAACAATCCGCTTCGCCCGGGCCAGTTCTTTGTTGTCTCTGTCGCAAAGGGAAAGGTCAACGAATTCCACCGTCCCCCGCCAAGGTGAAAGACGGCCGGCGGACCAGTGAAGGTTCCCGTCTATCCGCTCATTTACGGCATTTTGAACCAGCAGGCGACCGCGCTCCGTGGCGAGGAAGATCGAAATCGCCGTTGGAACCGCCAGGATAAGCAGGATGGATGTTATCAACATGACGGCGAATATTCGCCGAATCAATCGTGTCATAAGGTCTCTGGCCTGGAATGGGTTTTGCGAAACAGTGGGTTGCGCTTTTCATTTTTATAGACCGCGTGGTGGAACGGTGTTTCAAGGGCGCCCCGTTTCTTGTTTCCCGGTGACTTGGTGTTTTATGTCCATCTTCGCGGTTATGTTTTCATCACTCAGACGAGCGACCTCCTTCTTCAATTCCCTGTTTTTCCGCCACAGGGCGATCCTCTGCATTCCCCCCAGGACCATGCCGACAAGCATTCCTGCCGCGAGAAAACCGTAAAGCAAGGCATAAAGGGGAAATTCCTTGTTATCTAGTAGAAAATACCAGTTTACAGGGACGGGAGTGCTGTTTTCGACGGCGAAGGTAGCAAAAAAGAGTATTATCAATATAAGCAGTATGGCTTTTATCGTTTTCCACATGGCGTGGCTCCTTTTCTTTGAACAGACGTTATCGGTCGCTTTTTTTCTTGCTTTACACTGGATTGAAAAGCCGATCAAGAATGAAGTAAGGCCGTCCCTCGCCCGTCTTCATATTATAGACACCTTCTTCCATTGCATGTTCCTCGGCGCCTCGGCGTTCTTGGAGCAGTTTCCTCGCCTGCGGCGCGATATGTTTCTTTCGACCCGTCTGCTCGGTAAAGACGGGGAAAGCCTCCGTGAAACAGATTTTGGAACATATTGACAGGAATGATTATCTATGCCAAATATGACGTAATATCTCAGTTTTTTCAAAATAACCGTCGTCGCGCGAGGGGATAGATTTAATGAAAAAAAAGGATGGGACTTCCCCCCGTATAGCTGAAAACGATGATGAAATTTACCGCCTCCTTGTGGAGAATGCGGACGAGTCCATTTACGTTGTACGGAAAGGGGTCATCCGCTTCGCTAACCCTAAGTCGGCAAAAGTGAGCGGTTATTCGCGGGAAGAATTGTTGGGGATGCCTGTAGCGAACCTTATCCATCCTGAAGACAGGGAATGGGTTACGCAACGTCATGTCCTGCGTTCAGGAGAAAGAGCCGAAGAAGACAGGTATGTACATCGCATTATTACGAAACAGGACCGGGTCAGATGGATAGAAGTAAACGCCGTTCGAATCCGTTGGAAAGGAAAATCCGCGATCATGGTTTTTGCCACCGATGTGACAGATCGCAAGATGGCGGAGGACGCCCTTTGGGCAAGCGAACGCCGTTACCGATCCCTTTTCTACTCGGCGCCCTCGGGAATATTTTTCTATGACAAGGACTTAAGGTTGGTCGAAGCGAACGGGCGTTTCATGGCCGCCGCCGGTCAAACAGACGTATCTATTGTCGGAATGAACCTGGGCAGGATATATGATCGAAGGATAGTTCCCTGTCTTTCAAAACCCCTCAGCGGCGAGGAAGGAAAGTACGTGGGCGGCTTCAGAAAAGACAGGGACTCGGAAGAGCTTTGGCTCTTCATCAATACACTTCCCGTTCATCGCGCCGACGGAGATCTTATCGGCGGCATAGGAATATTCCAGGATCTTACCGATTGGAAAAAAAAAGAGTCGATGTTAAGGGAACGGGAAAGCGAGTTACATCTAAAGTCCCACCAGCTGGAGGAAGCGAACACGGCCCTTCAGGCCATTCTCCGACACAGCAAGGAGGAGCTCTCGAAGTTGCAGAGCAACATTCTTACAAATATAGAAGAGATGGTAATCCCACTCTTCAACAAAATCAGAGAGAATGATACTATGGACAAGGCCGCCGGATGCCTGGATCTTGTAGAATATAATCTCCGCGAGATCACTTCTCCCTTTGTAAGAAATCTGTCTCTCGGTTATTACAACCTGACTCGGCAGGAAAAGAGGATCGCGGGTCTCATACGCAAGGGATTAAAAACATCTGAAATCGCTGATCTTTTGGGTTTATCGCAACGTTCCGTTGAACATCACCGGTACAAGTTGCGAACTAAGTTGGGTCTTCGGGGTTCCAAGACAAACCTGAGGACCTTTCTGTTGTCCCTCGGCGGGGAAGGTTGAGGTCACGCGGGGCGTGCCGGTGGTAAAGGGCGTTTGGCGCCCATCGCCTGCGCCGGGCTTTAAAAATGATCTGCATACTCGATGCGTGGCGGTGTCGACAAAAAGAGGCATTTGAAGAAGCTGTTTTCTGGTGTTACGAACAAGCCAAGTGCGACAAGCCCGCCCCGGACCGGGTCTGAGGGAATCCATGGAGTGTCTGGGGGAGTGTCTGGGGGAGTGTCTGGGGGAGTGTCTGGGGAGTGTCTGGATAATGCTGAACGCCCCGCGGGTCCGGGCATAGCCTTCCTCAGGGGGTTAAAACCCGGCTCAGCCGGCATTCCAAGGATACCGAATTTATGTTCTTGTACAAAGTATCTGGAAAGGAGAAAAAACATGATTGAGATTACCGGTTCGCCACTGTCTCGGAACAGGGCTCTTTCAAAAGAATGGCTTGATACGAACGGTCGAGGCGGATACTCTTCCAGCACCATTCTCAATTGTCACACGCGCAAGTACCATGGATTGTTGGTTCTGCCGCTGTCGGAGCCCCCGGGCCGATTCGTCATTCTTTCAAAGGTGGATGATGAGCTTAAGGGGGGTGAATTTAATATTTCCCTATCCATGCACAGCTATCCCATGGTCTTTACACCGGAAGAAATGTATGGTTTCACGGCCTTCACGCTCGACCTGCACCCTCGTTTTGTATTCAGTTCGGAACGGTCCCGGTTCGAGAAGGGTATAATGATGACACAGGACTCGGAGGGGGTTCTGATAAGGTATGTCTACTCCGAGGGAGTTGAGCCGTTGGAGCTCACCCTTCGCCCCTTCCTCGCCTTTCGCGATATTCACGAACTGACGAGAGAAAATCCTTTTTTAAGGACCGCTACGGAAGAGCGACCCGATGGTTTTTCGATTGCCCCCTATGAAGGTATGCCGATGTTGTTCGTGTCGTCGGGAGCAAAGGGGTCATTCCAACCCGAACCCCTATGGTACAGATCATTCGAGTATACCGCCGAGAGAGAACGGGGCTTCCCCTTTCACGAGGACCTGTTCACGCCGGGACGGATGAATTGCCGGATGACGCCGGGCTCGGCGGTTACCTTCGCCTTTTCTCTCGCTGAAATCCGCGATCCGGAGCAGGCCTGGTTTGAAGAACTGGAACGCCGGAGGCGCCGGAGGAGCGCCGTGCGGAGAAAAATCAAGGCGGCGAACAACCTGGAGAAAAGGTTGGCCGAGGCCGCCGACGCCTTCATCGTGAAAGACATGGGGGGTAAAAGATCGGTCATTGCGGGCTATCACTGGTTCTACATATGGGGAAGAGATGCCCTGATCAGTTTGCCCGGCCTGACTTTTGCGCGCGGAAGGCTGCAGGAAGGTCTTGAGATCTTGGACACCATGGGTGAGTACCGCATGAACGGACTTATTCCAAACTGCCTGTCGGAGCGAAACGGTGGGGCCGCTTATAATTCGGTGGATGCCTCCCTATGGTATTTTTGGTGTCTTCAGGAGTACTTGAGGGCGGGCGGCGACATGAGAACGATAAAGCGCCGATACTGGGACATAATGAAAGACATTCTCAAGCATTTTCGGGAACCGGTGGGCGACAGTCCGGTCGTGAGACTCGAAAGCGGTCTGCTCGCGGCGGGGGACGAGACGACCCAGTTGACATGGATGGACGCCATGGTGGATTCAAGGCCCGTTACCCCCCGCTCGGGGTGTCCTGTCGAGATCAACGCGTTGTGGTATAATGCGTTGTGTTTTACGCGGGAAGTCGCTTTAGAGACAGGTATGGATCCGGGGTTCGACGTTTCGGCGGAGGTGGAACTTACGGCCAAGGCTTTCAATGATCTTTTTTGGATCCCCGGCGGGGGATACCTGGCCGACGTATGGATAACCAAGGATGGATCCCGCGATGAATCGGTCCGTCCCAACCAGGTTTTTGCGGTGTCCCTCCCTTACTCGCCCCTTGACGATATAATGAAAGCCCGGGGGGTGGTCAAGAAGGTCACGGACGATCTTCTGACCCCCTTTGGTCTCAGGACACTATCGCCCGAAGACGAACGGTATCGGGGGCGATACATGGGCGATCAAGCTGCGCGGGATTCCGCCTATCACCAGGGGACGGTTTGGCCCTGGCTTTTGGGGCATTATGGCGAAGCGCTCCTGAAGACGGCGTCGAACCAGAAGGCTGCCCGGAAGCAGTTGCGGACCATCCTTTCAGTGATGGAAGGACATCTCGAGCAAGCGGGGATAGGTTTTATATCGGAAATATTCGACGGGGACCCCCCCCATACTCCCCGGGGGTGTATAGCGCAGGCATGGAGCGTGGCGGAGGTTTTCCGCCTGTCGAGGATACTTGATTCGGACAAATAATAGGAAATTCTTAGTTTCACGTCGGATGAGACCGGCGATCTTCTTTTTTTCGCAGAAGGTACAGCCAAGCGATGCCGAAGGAAAGCCGTTGCAGGGATGTAACAAGGAATCCCCGCTCTTCCATCGCCTGAGACAATTCTTCGGCAGAAGGAAATTCCAGGACCGATTCGGTAAGGTATCGATATGCGCCGGGATTTCCAGAAAGGATCGCCCCGACCGAGGGTAGGAGTTTCCTGAAGTAAGCCAGATACATAAATCGCACGATGGGATTTTTGGGCAGGGAGAATTCGAGGACGGCCGCACGGCCGCCGGGTGCGAGAATTCGGTGAAGCTCGTCAAAAAAGGCATCCCTGTCGTCCATGTTTCTGATTCCAAAGGCGACCATGGCGCGGTGCATGCTTCGGTCGGGGATCGGCAGACAGGATGCGTCGCCCTGAACGAAGAGTGAACGGCGTGAAAATCCTCGGCCCCCTGCCTTCGTCACGGCGCGATTCAGCATTTCAAGGGAGAGATCCACCCCCGTAACTGTGCAGGTCGGCTCATGCCACAAGGCATAGAGAGCCATGTCTCCCGTGCCCGTTGCTATGTCGATGACGCGGTCGCCCTCGGCTATAGAGAGCCTCCTCACCGCCCTTTTCCGCCAAGTTCGATCTATGGAAAAAGACAGGACATGATTGATACGATCGTAAGTGGCAGCAATCCCGTCGAACATGTCTGCGATGGTGGAAGGTTTCTTGTCAAGCATGATGGTATCCGGTTCATCCTGGTTTTGGAGGGCACGGGACAGGTATAGAGCCCCGCGTAGGGAAGGTCAAAGCATTTTTTGATCACCCTCCGTTTTTTCTTTTGTTGACAATTGGGAACGAGGCGGGTATTTTCAATTGATTTATTGTATAATAATATATTGTATAAAAAAATATGGTGGTGCTGTTATGGATACTGGGACGGTGATTCTGGGGTTTCTCATGTCCGGGCCGAAAACAGGATACAAGATCCGAAGCATTACAGGCAAACTTATGATGGCCTACAACCTTAGTCTGAACCAGATATATCCCGCCCTTCGAAAGCTCGAGGCCCAGAACCTGGTTAAAAAGGAAATCGTGTACCAGACAGGCAAGCCCAACAGGCACCTGTATTACATTACGGAAGAAGGCAGGGAGGAATTCTTGAAGTGCCTGAAAGGCCCACCGGCACCCGTTGATTACGAATTGGACTCCCTGACGCGGATGTTCTTTTTCCGGTTTCTCGATGAAAACGAAGTTAGGGAGCAGCTTCAGGTGGAGATCTCTTCTCTCGAGGAACAGCTCGAGGACCTCGACCGTATGCGGCCTATTTCCGATTCCGAAGGTGACGAAAACGGAAAATTCATCTTCGATACAATCGTGGCCATGCTTGAACTTCTCAGGGACAGATTCGTGAAAGAACTCGAACGTCGGGGTGGTGGTGTCTCGGACGTCTCCCGCGGCTCGAAATAATGAACGAGAGGCATCTCATGGAGAGATTTTTCAGTCCGCGCTCAGTGGTGATCGTCGGGGCCTCCAACAGGCCCTTCAACCTGGGATCGACCATATGTAGTCTTTTGAAAACGGTTGGTTACGATGGTGCCGTATACGCCGTCAACAGTTCGGGAGAGAATGTGGCGGGTTTTCCCGGTTACCCCTCGGTGAGCGAAATACCCTTCGAAGTGGACTTGGCTGTTGTCCTGGTGCCTGCCCGCCATGTACCTGATGTGGCGCGGCAATGCGCGGAGAAAGGCATAAAGAACCTTATCATCGAAAGTGCCGGCTTTGCGGAAGAAGGTGCAGAGGGGGCCCGGTTGCAATCCCGACTGGACGATATCGTTACGAGCCGCGGTACACGATACCTGGGTCCAAACTGTCTTGGAACGCTGAGTTCGAAGGACCGGTTTTGTTGCTTTTTCGGTGTGTCATCCGGTTCGACCTTGATAGAAAGCATCGCCCGACAGGGGGTTATTTCCTATGTCATCCAAAGCGGCGGTGTTGCGGGACTGGTGCTCGAGTCTCTACAGTCAGACGTGGAGGGGGTCAACAAGGTCGTTTGTATCGGCAACAAGGCCGATGTGGATGAGGCTGACCTGATCGACTATTTCGAGGGAGACGGTACGGAAGTAATCGGGATGTACCTGGAGAATGTACCGCGGGGGCGAAAATTTTACGAAGCCGCCCTCAGATCTACCAAGCCTATCCTCGTCTACAAGGTGGGGCGGACCAGGGAGGGAGTCCTTGCCGCCTCTTCGCACACCGCCGGCATGGCCAACGACAACAGGATTTTCGAAACGGCCTGCCGCCAAGCCGGCGTTATCGGACTTCGTTCCGTCTCCGAACTGCACGCCCTTCCCAAAATATTTACTACAATGCCGCTTTTACGGGGGCGCAACGTTGCCGTTTTTACCAACTCGGGGGCCTTTGGCGGCATTTGCGCCGATCTGCTTGTGGAAAACGGTCTTGGAATGGCCGTGCTGTCCGCGGAGACCCAAAGTAAATTAAAAAAGGCGGGGCACCTCTTCAACGCGGCAAATCCCATAGATCTAGGGCCGGGACTTTCAAAACAGACTTACCTAGACATCTATGAAATATTGCTTTCAGCACCCGAGGTCGACGGACTTCTTCCCATAACCAGCCTTTGGCAGGATTTCATAATCGATTCTCTCGTTGATCTTGGCGACCTTTGTCGGAAATACGCCAAGCCGGCCGCTGTGTATGTCCCAAACGCGATCAAAAAGGTGATCTCAATTCGGGAAAGACGAGGAGTTCCCCTTTTCGAATCACCTGAAGAGGCGGTCAGGGCCCTCGCCGTGTCCAGCCGGTTTTGGGAGGCCGTCCATTCGAAGCGTTCCGGAAAGATCGGTGGGAAGCACCAGGGAGCCCGGGTCAAAGCGAGCCGGGATACCAGGGTGGCTTGAAAAGTATCACTAAATATTTTAGTTGATTTAATGTTCCTTTAAGTCTTGCATTAATGAGGCCGTTTACCGTATATCATTAATGCGCCATGTGCACGGTTCCCATACCTTTACCTTTCCAGCGCCGAAACCGACCGTAGAGGTTGATTGTAGGGCGCCCTTTCAAAACCAATATATTTGGAGGACATCATGAAGATCTGCCGAGTCGAAGAGATGCGACGACTGGACAGGGAGGCCGTCGAGAAATACGGTATCGACGAGATGCTTCTCATGGAAAACGCCGGTGCCGCGGCCGCCGGTGTTATCGCCCGTCACTTTGGAGGCGTCGAAGGAAAAAACATCGCCGTAGTTTGCGGTGGCGGAAACAACGGAGGAGATGGGTTCGTCATCGCACGCCACCTGCAGTGCCACGGGGCCGAGCCGCGGGTCATTCTCGCATCCGATCCGTCGAAGTATCGATCGGCGGCCAAGGCCAATTATAAAATTATTGAGAAACTTCCTTTACGGATCGTAAGCCTTCTTTGTAACACTCCCCAGGCCGTCGATTCGTGGTTTCAAAAGTGCGACGCGATTGTAGACGCGCTCTTGGGAACCGGTCTCGACAGAAACGTCCAAGGTGGATATGCCGACGTGATTAAATTGATAAATGATTCGCGCAAAAAGGTTTTCTGCGTGGACATACCCTCGGGAGTGAACGGAGATACTGGCAGGATCATGGGAACAGCCGTAAAGGGAAACTGTACCATAACCTTCGGGTTGCCGAAAATCGGTAACGTGCTATACCCGGGTTTCCTCCAGGGGGGGCGTCTGTACCTGAGTCATATTTCCTTTCCACGGGAGCACTATGAAAGTCAGGACCTTCTTATCGAACTGAACGAAACTCCATGCCTTCCGCCGCGAGACCCCGCCGGCCACAAGGGGAAGTTCGGTGATACCCTGTTCATAGCGGGAGCCTCCTCGTATTACGGAGCGCCTTCCCTATCCGCCCTGTCATTTCTCAAGGCCGGGGGAGGGTATGCGCGGCTCGCCGCTCCTCGTTCCATAGTACCCTCGTTGGCGGTTATGGGGAGGGAAATCGTTTTCCTGCCGCAGGACGAGACGGCCTCCGGAGGCATCGCCCGGTCGAACGCCGATAACCTTGTGGATATCGCCGGAAATGTGGATTTCGTCGTCCTCGGGCCCGGTATCTCCCTGGACGGAGAGACACAAAGGTTGGTTCTCGAACTTGCGGGCCGGATCGAAAAGCCCCTTCTTGTCGACGGCGATGGGATCACGTCGGTCTGTGCCGATCTTTCGATTATACGTAACAGGGAGACCCCGACGATACTTACGCCTCATCTGGGAGAGATGGCAAGAATTACAGGAAAGACGATCCCGGAGATCACAGATGACATCGTTACCTGTCTCAGTGAGACGGCTGCCGATCTGAACGCGATTATCGTTTTAAAGGGCGCCCATTCCCTTATTGGCTACCCGGACGGCAGAATACGGGTCAACGTCAGCGGGAATTCGGGCATGGCCACGGCGGGCTCCGGCGATGTGCTCACGGGAACCATCGCCGCCATGTTCGGCCTAGGCCTTTCGTTGGACGACGCCGTGGCGAAGGGAGTGTTCATACACGGCTTCGCGGGTGATCTCGCGGCCTTCGACCTGGGGGAAGACGGAATGACAGCAATAGATATAATGAACCATCTTCCACCGGCCTTGGCGAAAGAGCGCGGGGTGATCGAAGAACCCTTCGCGGTCAAGTATCGCCTTGCGACGGTGCTTTGATCCCTAATGGGCGCCTTCTATATTGAAGGCATATTGTAAGACGACGTAGACAAGGTAAATCGACAACAGCCACACTCCCTGCCATCGTTTGAATGTTCCGTTACGGTTCATGAAAACGAACACTCGAAAGGAGTAAAGGATGATCAGCATGGCGGGGAAGTGAAAGATGAAGAAAGTTCGGGGTATTTCCAGGGGACTGACAGCCGCAGCGGCGCCGATAACGAAAAAACAATTGAGGATGTCAGCCCCGATTATATTTCCCATGGTCAGTTCAGTATGCCCCTTGCGCACCGCGGAGATTGCCGTCATCAGCTCGGGAAGGGACGTTCCCAGGGCGACGATGGTGGCCGCGATGATATCGGTGGGCACGCCGATCCTGAAAGCAATTTCCGTCGCGCATGGAATGAGAACCCGCGCCCCGATTATTACCAGTGAAAGGCCTCCCAGTATCATGATCCACGAAACCGGAACGGTCGATGTTTTGATTTTTCTCATCTCTTCTTGGTTTTCATAGGGTCCGGCGGCCGGGATCGAATCCAGGCGGTTTCGCTGGTTCGCCCAGTGAACCGAAACGGCCATGTACCCCGTGAGCATGACCAGGAAAAGGAACCCCACCCATCGATGAAGGAGGGGATCGTCGGGTGCCCTGTACCAGGCGAACAGCGACAAAACCACAAGCAAGGTGGCCGACCCCGCTTGTACCCATCCTGTGCGGTTTAGGATGAACCTCTCCGCTGGTGTTGCCGCAAGGATGCAGGTCATGCCGAAGATCAGCCCTGTGTCCACTATGATCGAACCGACCCCGTTTCCCAAAGCCAGGCCGCCGTCACCCATCCAGGCGGCAAATACCGAAACAAAGGCCTCGGGCGTTGTCGTGCCAATGGAAATGATCGTGGCGCCTATAACGATGGTGGGTATACGGGTTCGCATGGCGAGCGACACGGAACCGTCCACCAGCCAGTCCGCTCCCTTGGAGAGGACAACAATGCTCACGATGGTGATAATAAGCAGTAAAATACCGTGACTGTCAGCCAGGACGGCAGATAGAAAGGCTCCATCGTATAGAAAGCGTAATAATTCCATGGTGTCAGGGCATAGCTTGTTCCGGTGCCGGCCCGGTTGAGTCCTTCTCTCTTGATCGACGGCCGAGGGCGAAATATCGGAAAGCGTCCAGTTCCATCGACTCGTAAGGCGATTTGACCAGAGCCCCCAGTTCATCCGGGGCAATGTCCAGAAGGCTGAAAATTCGCATCTCCAGTAAAAAGGTGTCTTGAAACATCCGCCGGATCCAGTTCCGTCGTACCGGATCCCGTCCGTATCGATCGATGATATACCGACGGCGGTCTTCGAGCGATCCCACGCGGTCATGTATGACTCTTTTATCGGCGTAGTTTACTATTTCCGCTTCCCCCGGCGGCTCCAAGGGATGAGGAAAAGTTTCCAACCTCACGTGTTGGGCCACGATTCCCGCCGGGAGGGGGTATCCAAGGGAGCGAAGCAGTTCGGCTCCCGTGGCTGCGTGGTCCTCGCCGGTTTCAAAGCTGCGAGTTTTTGTAATGTCGTGGAGCAGGGCGGCCGAGTAAACCACCCTGCGGTCGATTTTTATTCCCCGATCCCATAATAGATCGGCAAGTTTTGACGCCACCAGGCATACTTGAACGGAATGGGCTGCTATGTGGTCCATCATGCCCATTTCCGCCATGATTCGGCAACATGTTTCCAATGATGGTGTGTGCGAGCTTTCGTTTTTCACGGCGCAAACCTAACAGATTGCAAAGGATATATCCAGTCAAAATACATACTGTTGAATATTGACGCCTGTTGTCATTCATGGGCAATATCTTTTGGTCGACTTGAAATAAAATTTTTGAAAAAGCAGTTAAATAGTATTTGACATATCTTTTCTAATCTTTTATGAAAAGGACATAGAATATGGGTATCGGCCCCTGGCGGGGCAAGGAAGCAGAGATAAAAAGTTGCGTTTCCCTTTGATGTAAGAAGTCGAACCACCATGCTTTTTTAAAGCAATGGTGGTTTTTTTTCTATCAAAAGGGAAAGGACTTTTTATGAACAACAGTCGCAAGGAGGGTGAGGCGATGGCGGAAGGTACAGTTAAGTGGTTTAATGAGAAAAAAGGTTTCGGGTTCATTCAAAAGGACGAAGGAGGGGATGTGTTCGTTCATTTCAGCGCCATACAAGGTTCGGGATTTAAGACCCTGGCGGAGAACCAGAGGGTTAGTTTCGATATCGAAGAAGGGCCGAAGGGCCCGGCGGCGTCAAATGTGAAGATCCTGTAAGCGTCGATTCTCTCGAAAAAAACCGGTAAAACGGTGTTTCGGAATGTCGCGCCGATATCCGGAACACCGTTTGTCTATTTATTTGAAAAACCATGAAAACAGTGATGTGGCTTTTTCGAGGAAGGGTTTTTGTACCTTGATCGTCAGGTAGACATCGCCGGGGGGTGCTCCACCCCTTCCTTCCCCGCCCATACCGGCGAGCCTTATTTGTTGGCCTTCCCTTACACCGGGGGGGATCTTGACTATAAGCTTTTTATTGCGCTTTTTTACAAAATACTCGACGGTACCGCCCTCGGAGGCGAGCCGTTCACTTATGCTCAGCCTGTCTTTTATATCCTCTCCGGCCACAGGCAGATCCAGTCCCGTTATTTTCCTTAAAAGACGGCCCGCCAATTTCATCGTCCCCCGTGATACCGGTGAAGATCGAGCGGAGGCCTTTGTTCCTTCCTGTCGGAAGGTTTTTGTAAACACGTAACTTCTTCCGGAGAAACCCGAATCGCCGAATGTAAAAGATCGAAAGCCACTATCACCACCAGCGTTTCTGAATATGTCGTCAAAACCTCTCAAGCCGAACGAGCGGGCCAACTCCTCGAAAATACTTTCTATGTCTGAGCCTGCGAATATATCTTGGTACGAATAGGACTGCCTGAAATGGCTGTAAGCCGCCTCACCGAAACGGTGCTTCAATGAGTCGTATTTCGCCCGTTTCGTACGGTCGGACAGAACCGCATAGGCCTCGTTGAGAGCCTTCATTTTATCGGCCGCTTCCGGGTCGTTGATGTTGCGGTCAGGGTGAAAGGCAAGTGCGCCCTTCCGATAGGCCGCCTTTATCTCCTGATCCGTTGCGCCGGGTTCAACACCCAGTATCTTGTAATAATCTGTTCCGTTGTTCATCAGGGGTGCCTGTGGAAAGGGCCGGGCAGTCGCTCCAGACCCCCGGCCCACTTTGATTTATCAACAGACGGTGCAGGACCCGCCGCACGCCCCTCCCTTGGGGAGGTTGGACGAGATGGCGTATCCCGATCCATAATCGCTTTCCATGAAGTCCACTACAACGGGTTTGGCGTCATTAAGAAGCTCGATGTTCATGACGAAGGTTATCCCATCTTTAGTGTACACATTATCCCCATCGCGCTGCTCATCCAGAGCCATCGCAAGTGACGGACCTCCTCACCCTCCACTGTTGAGAAAGATTCTTACGCAGGGGGTTTCATTACGCTCGGCAAAAAATCCTCTCAAGGCTTCCAGGGCCTTTTCAGTTACCTCAAACATTTTTTTGCTCCTTTGCAGGTTTTGTCTTTGAGAACTTAATGATGAATTAACAAAAGTCAATAGTGAGAGACCGCAAAGACATGTTTTTCACCACTTCTAATAAACGGGCGTGACCCTTCTTGTCCCCGGGCCTATAAGCCTTCAGTCCCTTGACATTCCCCGGTCATCCTTCACAGGAGGTTCGGATGAATGTGTGAAGTTGCTATGTTCCCTTGTCCATAGCTTTTTTGACCATCACCTATCACCCCTTAACCATCAAAACGTTGACCTTATTCTTCCCGTTCGACTGTCTATTATAACGATATCGACAACTGAACCTGTTGAATCGATTATTTCGGCACGGTAGAAACCGCGTTTTTGTTCGATTGGACCGACGTGCACGTCCTCTCCGTGATAGTAGCTTTCCAGGATCTTTCGCGCCGCTTCTTCGGATTCCACTGCTCGGGTGGAACCGTAACGGCTTTGTTGGCGGGGACAATAGTCTCCGTAAGGTCTTTCCTCGGTATGCCTACGGAAGCCTCTCTTTCCCTTGTCGTTTGCATCAACGGGAGTAAGGGACGGCGCTGTAACGCACAATACCACAACTAAAACCACAAGCATGCATATCGACAATATTTTTTTCATCCCGCTTTTTTCTCGTTTCCTACCGGCTTTCATCCTGGTTCCCCATAAATAGTGTTTATTGATGACATATAAATGTGAAGAGAACATGATGAAATTATGAAACAGTATGAAGAGCGGGAAATGTTATCGTGAAGGTCGTTCCCCGCCCCACTTCACTTCGGACATCGATTGTCCCGCCGTGAGCCTCCACGAGTTCCTTTACGATAGAGAGACCCAGTCCCAGGCCGTCGGGCCTGGTGCTGAAAAATCGTTCAAATACGTTCCGCCGGACCGTATCGTCCATACCACGGCCGGAATCTACTACGGCGATGACGACCCTTCCCTTTTCTCTCGCGCCTTTCATTGTTACTCGGCCTCCGGCTTCCGTCGCCCTGACCGCGTTATCTAGAAGGTTGACCAGAATCCTTTCCAGCTTTTCAGGGTCGGCCGTGATAATTTCGTCTTCGCGGCAGTCCACCCCTAGTTCCACCCCCGACTTGCTGAATAAAGGCTGGAAACGTTCAGCCATGTTTTGCAGGAAAAGATGCAATGAGAACGATTCGGTGCTGAGGGTCAGACTTCCCGCCTCCGCCCTTGTAATGTCTTCGATTCCCTCGACAAGAGAGGTCAACCGAGCCATTTCCTGGAGCAATGATTCAAGCGCCTCCGGTTGCGGTGTAATAACTCCGTCGATCATGGCCTCGAGTTCTGCACGCATGGCCGCAACAGGTGTCCTCAGTTCATGGGCCACGTTTGCTAAGAGTTTTTTACGCAATTGCTCTTGACGTTCAAGGGTCTCGGACATGAGATTAAAGCTCCGTGAAAGGACTGCTATTTCATCTTTCCCTGAAATGTTCACGCGTTGTCCGTGACCTCCCTTTCCGATATCACTTGTGGCTCGGGTCAACTGGTGCAGAGGTGAGGTAATCGCCTTCGTAAGTCCGAAACTCACCGCGATCACCGTCAGGGCCGTGAGTCCAAGCGACAGGGCAAGAAAACGATCGGCCCTTGCCATGTAGGTGACGTCCTTCTCCCTTTCAAGAAAGGTTATTTCAACGGTTCCTATCCTTCTTCCTTCGGAAAAAAGGGGAAAGTCCATGGAATCACCCTGACCGCCCAGTCTTAGGGCCTTCATGGCCCCCTCCACCCTCGATTTCATGACGGGGGGAAGATTGTCGAAAGCTCGGGCGGAGGATATTACGAGCGATCCAGTATCGTCGTAAACGGTTATGTCCAGTCCAAGCATAAGTGAACGCAAGGCGTCCCTGGCCACCCTGTCTTCACTCCAATTGCCGGTTTCGTTGTAGGTCGCCTCCAGCGCCGCCGTTACAAGCTGTGCACGGTCCATCAATTCCCCCTGGCGGTACTCTTCGAAATCGGCCAAGAGCATGAAGCGAAGCACCACTGCGGAGGCCATTGAAATAAGGGAAACGAAGAGAAAGAGGCAGAGGATTTTTCCTCCGAGCGTTTTAAACATCTGGTTTACCTGAAAAACGATAACCAACGCCGTAAATGGTCAATATGTAATGAGGATGTTTCGGATCGTCCTCGATTTTTTGGCGGATATTCTTGATATGGGCGTCCACCGTCCTGTCATAGCCCTCGTATTGGTAGCCCAGGGCATGGTCTACGATCTGATCTCTCGAGAAGACTGTCCCGGGAGATCGTGCCAGGGTAAAAAGGACCTTGAACTCTGTGGGGGTGAGTTCAACGTAGACCCCGGCCCTTTTCACTTCATAGGTTCCGCTGTCAATGACGAGATCGCCGTCATTGTAGCTCAGGGGGCTTGTTCCTGGAATATCGCTTTTTCCGTGTCTCCTAAGCACGGCCTTTACGCGCCAAACCAACTCACGGGGGCTGAAGGGCTTGACAATATAGTCATCTGCGCCGGCGGCGAACCCGGCCACCCGCTCTTCTTCGGATGCGCGCGCAGTAACCATGATAACGGGGAAGTCGCCGATATCCTGCAGGTCTTCAAGAAGGTCTTCGCCGGAGCGATCGGGGAGCATCAGGTCGAGAAGTACCAGCAAGGGCATCGGTTTTTTGGCTTCTTCGAGCGCATCTGACGCATTACTCCGATGCAGTACCCTGTAACCCGCACCTTCGAGGTAGATCTTCATGATTCGCGCGATCTTGAGGTCATCCTCGACTATAAGTATGGGCGCCTCGGACATTGGTTTCAAACCTGTTCACGGGAGAAGGATTCTCTTAACTTCTATCACTATCATGGGCATGGGATTTTTGTTTTCGTTTTTTCCGTGCTTCGTATCGTTCGAGTCCTTCCTTTTGCAGCCTCTGTTCTTCTTCAGTGTAAACTATAAGAGGAGGGACTTCGAGCGGCCGTCCGGAGTCGTCCACTGAAACCATCGTATAGTAGGCGGTAAGTGCCCGGGTCCGCTTTTCTTCGCCTATATCTTCCGTGTCCACTTCCGCGCGCACCTCCATTGAAGAGCGGTGCACGAATGTTATCCGGGCGTTAATGATGACCAGGGCGCCTACCTTGACGGGGCGGATAAAGTTGATTTCGCTCACCAACGCGGTAACCACGTTGGTATGGCTGTGGCGTGCGGCCGCCACTCCAGCGGCGTTGTCCATCATTTTCATCAATTCTCCGCCATGGACAAAGCCGGCCGGATTGGCCTGCTCGGGCAGCATGAGCTGAGCCATCGTGACCGCCGAGTGCCTTACGGTTCTTCCTTTAAGGGATCTCCCTTCTTTCAGGTCGGCCAGTATTTCTCTGAATTTTGCACAATGTTCATCTTCAACCCCGGCGATCCTGGCAAAAAAATCCGCTACTTCGGCAAATCCTTCGTTTGCGGCCTCTTGGGACGCTTTTCGATAAAAGGAGGTGGCTTCTATTTCATGCGCTATGGCCTCGGAGAGATGTGTCTCCACGTCCTTTTCCTCGGCCATAAACGCCCTTTCCTGCCTTGCGTGTTCCATTTCGTTTTCGGCCGTTTGAAAAAAGATGTCCGCTACAAGGTCATGGCCCGATGCCTGGGCGGCGTCAGCCGCGACGATGTATTCGAAATGTGCCCGGAGCTCCTGATTCAAGGCATCCTGTAGATTCTTTCCCGTTTTGCTTTTTCTTAGGTTCATGTTTCCCCCCTTTTGGGTTGGTTCGATATGAGTGAAGATAGATTCAAGCGCTGAACTCATGCATTTTAGTTAATGGAGGGTAAAAGATCAAGAAAATGAACAGTGGGAATGGACAGATGGAGAAAAAGCGGAAATCATGGGATAGGAGCCCTCGAGCCGGACGGCAATGGTTCGGTAACACTAAAAATTTTGCTCAACCCACCATCTTCCGCAGGATGTCGGCGATAACCGCCGCATTTGCCCGGGCGGATTCCCGGACGGCCTCGGCTGAAAGCGGCTCGTCTCCGATTCCGTGGGCGTAGTTGTCGACGGAACAGATCGCGGCGCAGGGTACACAGAGTTCACAGCAGATGACCGATTCTCCGGCCAGTGTCATGCCCACAATGTCAGCGAAATTTGCCATCATGTCGATTTCGGCCTTGGTCTCGAACCGCGGTCCGGTCGTATGCCAGTAAATTCCGGACTTGAGGAGTCTTTCATCGGCGAAAGGTTCGCTTTCCGCTATCAGTTTACGCCGCAGGTTTTCGTCGAAAATCGGCGGCACATGCACGTTACGATCATGATACACCGTGGGTGTCGGAGAAAGAGATATGAAATCGTGCGGTATTACGATGTGACCGGGAGGAAGCTCCCTTTTCAGCGATCCTGTCGAACAGACGGAAATAACGCCGGAGACTCCCAGGGTTTTGAGGGCCTGTATATTTGCCGGGTGATTGATCCGGTGGGGGAGAATGTAATGGTCGGGGTCTGCGCCGTGACGGGGAAGATATATCGCCCGTTCTGTTTGAAACACTGTTGTATTTCCGAAACATGTTTCAACCGCCCCTCGTGACATGTTTTCAAAAAGCGGTTCTTCCAAAAACACGGTTCCGGCGATAATACCGAGCATGGTTTACTCCTCTTTGGGAAGTCTGCCATAAATTTTACGAAGGATTATCAGATCGGCCGACCTGTGTCAAAGTATCTACTTCAATATATGCCCATGTATCCGGGGACTTGTAAATACTCATTCTACATTATATATTTAAACTAATAAATGATTGTCCTTAGCTACAGTGGGGTGGAACATGAATGGCCGGAAAGGGCGCTTATACCAATAACGATATCACCCGGACATACCGGAAAATTGATGATCACATAGACACTGGGCGCTACATTTTAAGCTACTCGAAGAACACCGCGGACATAAGAGATGTCGCACTGGAAGGGCTGGACCTGAGGGGAGTGGAATCGGCGATCGACCTGGGGTGTTCCTACGGTTTTTTTACGGAAAAGATGGCGCCGCGGTTGGGAAAGAGCGCCTTCATTACGGGAATAGACATAGTTGACGAAGAAAATCGGGATTCCTTTCTCCGTATCGTGGAAGCCGCGGGACGGCGTGGACGTTTTATCGGAGGAAGCGCCGATCAGGTAAAACACTTTGAATCCCGCACGTTCGATCTGGTTGTGGCGAGTTACTCCCTGTATTTTTTCCCCCACCTCATAGGAGAAATCGGAAGAATATTGCGGCGAGGCGGTATTTTTATCGCCGTTACTCACACCGAGCGGTCGCTTGATGAAATAATCGGGCTCATTCCCGGGACCATGAGCCGAGTGGGACTCGAAAGCAGTGGTGAATTGGCTATCAGGCGTCTTTTTCGCGCCTTTTCAATGGAAAGCGGAAGAGAAAAACTCGAAGAGTTCTTTGACAGAATCGAGATAGTTGTGTATCCTAATAAACTTGTTTTTCCGAAAGAAAATATAGAAGACTGTATCGACTATCTTTATAAAAAGCGATGTCTCCTGTTCAAGGAAGTGATCGATGAAAAGCCGGAACTTTTGGAACATGTCATGGGCGAGATCTTTGGAGAGTTGAAAGCCATCGCCCAACGGGAAGGGGCTGTCGAGATAACCAAAAGCGATTGTATTTTCAGATGCTACGGTCCCAAGGTGTAAACGAGGTGTGACGTGAAAATAAAGCGACTATTTTGCACTCAGTGCGGCGGTCCTTTGTCTACGAGGGAAATCGACGGCAAGATGAGAAAAATTTGTTCTCATTGCGAAGAAGTGTTTTACGAGAATCCACTTCCAGTGGTCAGCACCATCCTGGTCAACAGGAATCGTGAAATATTGCTCGTGAAACGGGGACGTGAACCCCACAAGGGTAAATGGTGCCTCCCTATCGGTTTCGCCGAAACAGGCGAAGACATATCTGAAGCCGCTCTAAGGGAACTGCGCGAAGAAACCGGCTTGGAGGGCGTAATCGCCCGCCTTATAGACGTTGACACCATAGAAGACGACCACTACGGTAGTTTGACCGTCATTACTTACGAAGTTCGTAAAGGAGGCGGGAACATTCGTCCCGGTGACGACGCGGATGAAGCCAGGTTTTTCCCTATCGATAATATTCCGCCGCTCGCTTGGGATTCCAATGAAAAGGCGGTTGCCCGTTACCGAGAATTATACAGGGATACCTGGGCCATGGTGGATTCCTTCAGTCATCTCTTTTCGGACATGAGCGAACTCGATATCCAGAAACTAGAGCCCACCGTGGGAGGTGATTTTCTTTCCAATATGGCGGTCCAGTCCATCGAGAGACATGGTGAGGAAATAACGAAACTCTGGATGGAGGACATGGAAAAATTAATCATAAAGACCGATCGTCACCGCGAGCTCTTCCTGGAAATTCACCAGGCCGCACTCCGTGAAGTGGGAGCTTTACTGAGAGATGAAGAGAGTGTTTTTGACAGTTTCTTTTTCTTTGATGCGGGACACGAACTGAGGGCGAACGGCATATCCATGCCATCGATACTGACGGCCATGGCGCTCAGCCGAAAGGCGATCTGGACCCATGCGCGAAAGCGCGGCGTATACCAATCTCCTCTTGATCTATACGCCACCCTGGAGCTGAACAATCGTATTGTTTTTCTCTACGACAGGATGGTATATCACCTGGCCATGGGGTACGGTGCGACCATGAACGGGCTGGATGAACGGTGTGCCACGGATGATCGATGATCCGGCTTGATCGATTGAGGTAAAAAGGATGGAGGGTGGTGGTCGCAGTGAAGGGGATGATTTCTTTATTTTTTCCGTCATCACCTTACTTTGTGTTGAGGCGCCGGCTTGTTCCAGAGCTTTCTGAATATGTCGTTGACATCGATCCGGAGGGTGTGAAATAATTTAAATTAGTAAGGGGTTAGAGGCAATAGGAGGTAAAGGGCAGAGGACATAGCCCCATACCCCGTTCATCTCGAGCCTGTCGAAGGATGGGACGGGGAGGGGTTCGGATGGGTTTTTGTAATGGAGTGGTTCGCGGTCCTGGTTCCTCGGTCTCAGAATCTTTTTTCGACAGTTTCGTATCTCGCTTCACTGCGCCTCGAAAACTCGCCCTTCGGGCTCAGACAGTTCGAGGCGCGGTCGTTCCGCTTCGATGG
>JAHDRK010000022.1 GCA_018433345.1 Syntrophobacterales bacterium
CCGGCACGGCCGATCCATACGCCCTAAGACGTCAGTCTCTGGGCATCATCAACATCATACTGGACAAATCCTGGCGCCTGCCCCTCGATGAGCTTGTGGATCGGAGCCTCTCGACCATGAGAGATATATTGAAGCGTCATCCGGAGGAAGTCAAAAAGGACGTTCTGGAATTCTTCAGGGGCCGCTTCGAAAACCAGCTGATCTCCCAGGGTCACCCCTATGATGTCGTAAAGGCGGTACTCGACGCAGGCTTCGTCGATCTCGTCGACGCGGCGGTCCGCATAGAGGCCGTGGAAGAATTCAAGAATCATCCTGATTTTGAACCCCTGGTTACGGCCTTCAAGCGTGTCGTCAACATACTAAAGGATTTCGAGGGTGGAACCATAGACGAGAGGCTGTTTGAATCGGAGGAAGAAAGGAACCTGTACAGGGCATTCCTCGAAATCGACACCGAGTCCCGCAAGGTACTTGAATCACATGATTATCCCGCGGCCCTCGCGGCTATGGCACGCCTGAGAAAGCCCGTGGACGCCTTTTTTGATTCCGTCATGGTTATGGCGGAGGATGAGGGGGTCAGGACAAACCGCCTGTCGCTCTTGGCCGCGCCGGCCGCACTTTTCTTCCGGGTGGCCGATTTCTCGAAAATAGTCACCGAAAATTAAAACACCCCGAAACCAGGAAGACGCCGTGTCTGTTGTTTATCCCGAGGAACGACCAGGCCTGAATCGAAGCATCCTTAGGATGGGTCGCTTATTTCATTTGCACTCCGCCTACGGTTTTTGGTAGCATTGATATAAAATGAAGCAACTGGAACCGGATTTTTGAGGATTTCAGTGGAGGGCATGTAGACCATCATGAATGTATTATTACTGTATCCCCGTTATCCCGTAACTTTCTGGAGTTTTAAGTACGCCCTGAAGTTCGTGGGTAAAAAAACGGCTTTTCCGCCGCTCAGCCTTTTAACCGTGGCTTCCATGTTGCCCGATGACTGGAATATTCGCCTTTTGGACCTCAATATCAAAAATCTTTTCGACCGGGAGGACCTTCAGTGGGCGGACGTTGTAATGGTGAGTGCGATGCTCGTCCAGAAAGAATCGGCGGACCAAGTGCTCGAGCGCTGCGCGCGCCTCGGTAAAACAACGATCGCAGGAGGCCCCCTCTTTACGGCGCTCCATGAAGAATACACAGGCCTGGTGGATCACCTTATCCTGGGAGAAGCCGAGCTGACTCTTCCCCTTTTCCTTGAAGATTTTTCGGAAGGCAGGGCCCTTCCGATATACAGGTCGGAAGAATTTCCGGCGTTGACTGAAACACCCATTCCGAGGTGGGATCTTATCAGGACAAAGGACTACGCCTCCATGATGGTTCAATACTCCCGGGGCTGTCCCTTCAATTGCGAGTTCTGTGATGTGACGACCCTTTTCGGGCATAAGCCCCGCCTCAAAAAACCGGAACAGTTTATCGCGGAACTCCAGTCCATTTATGATCAGGGATGGAGGGGAAGCGTTTTCGTAGTGGACGACAATTTCATAGGAAACAAAAAGGCCATCAAGGAGATGCTCCCGGGGGTCGTCGAGTGGATGGAGCGACACGATCATCCCTTTACGCTTTTCACGGAGGCCTCCATAAACATTGCGGAAGACGACGAACTAATCGATCTCATGGTTCGGGCGGGCTTCGACAACGTGTTCATCGGGATCGAAACACCCAGCGAGGAAAGCCTTAAGGAATGCTCAAAAACGCAGAACGTGAAACAGGACCTGGTCGCTTCGATCCAGAAACTCCAGGGCAGGGGTTTGGCGGTGATGGGCGGTTACATCGTGGGTTTCGACCATGACGATGAGACCATTTTTTCGCGGCAGATCAAGTTCATCCAGGAGTCGGGTGTGGTTACCGCCATGGTGGGACTTCTGCAGGCCTTGCCCAACACGCGACTCTGGTATCGCTTGAAGGAACAAGGCCGTCTCGCCGATTCCGCGACGGGGAACAACACCGACGGAACCCTGAACTTCACTCCCGTCATGAATCGGGAGACATTGGTTCAAGGATATCGAAACCTGGTAAAGACCCTCTATAGTCCGAAGCAGTTTCACGAGAGGCTGACACGATTCCTGGAAAATTATGAAAAACCTGACTTTTTTAAAAAAACACCGAGTCTCCGTCAGTTCGGCGCCTTTTTCAAATCCATATTTTATCTCGGCATACTGGGCAACGGTATCTCACAGTGGTACTACTGGAAAACGGTCGTTAAGGCGGCAGTCCGGTACCGCTCCGCCTTCGTGGAGACGATCACACTCATGATCTACGGGTATCATTTCCGGAAGGTGGCGGAGAAAATATACCGCAACACTCTTTCGGAAAGAGAATCAGTTCCTTCCTGAGGAAGCGGGTGCCGGGCGTCTGTCAGTGTCACGGCGTCTCGCATCCGTCGCCCAGATCGGCAAGGAAGCTTTTGAGCTGTTCCCTCGCGGGGATGTTGCCCACGGAAACCACCCTTCCTCTAACCACGAGCGCCGGTGTTCCCATGACCCCCCAGCGTCCAATTTCCAGAGGATCGCGAACCAGTCTAAGTTCGCCTGGAATGCCCAGCTCAGCCATCAC
Organism: Syntrophobacterales bacterium; assembly: GCA_018433345.1. Lineage (GTDB taxonomy): Bacteria > Desulfobacterota > Syntrophia > Syntrophales > UBA2210 > MLS-D. The sequence goes on from JAHDRK010000022.1 coordinate 2,602, forward strand.
TTCCCGCACCTCCCGTTCGAGCTGGTCGCAACGGGCGCACCCGGGCCCGAGGAGTATCACTTCATTTTCACCGTAGGGGGGCGGCTGATCGGGGTTGTCCCTGAAGCGCCTGTATTCCTCGAGAAGAGCTTTCCGATAGGCTTCCTTCGATGACTCGGGAATATAGTTTTTTCTGGAGATTGATTCGAAAAGTATGTCGGCCGCCTCTTCGTCGGTCACGGTGCCCTTTTCTCTAACGAGCCGTTCCAGCTCAGACCGCAATCCCACGATTCCGATCAAGTTTCCCCCGACCCTTATTTGGGTGACTTCGTTGGATTCCATACGATTTTCCTCCTTTGAAGTAGGTTAGATCCGGAGGCAGACATTTACAAGCATGGTGTCGCAATGCCCCCCGTCCTTGTATCCTCACGACGTATCGAGGCACAGGGTGTTGGACGAAAAAGCGGGATCATCGATCATCCTCCCATGTAGGAACGCAGCCCTTCCCAATAATGCGAGGCGTCGTCGTACCCCTGTTCGTATGCCTTGATGAGGCGTTCCTTGTTCCGGTCTATCCGCCCGGCCTCTACGGGGACTCGGGGGTGGATGACGAATACTCTCCCTTCCTTTTCCATGTTGTCGATACGATCCATCGTCTCGTTGTACGACCGCGCCCGGGAAAACATGTTTTTCCATACTCCCGGATAGGAGCGATACCATAACCGTGCAGCGGCTCCCGCGAGGGGTGATCTTTTTTTACGATACCCCGTCGGCCGGGTCAGTACAAGAACGTTTTTTTCATTGCCGTCCCGGATGCTTCTTTCCACGGGGATCGAATCAGACAATCCGCCGTCCATGAAGAGCCTTCCGTCAATTTCCACGGGTTTCCCGACGAAGGGAAGGGAACTTGATGCCTGGAGTAATTTCATGTACCCGTCGCCGATCTCCCTTTTTTCAAAATAGGCCGGCTCACCGGTCAAACAATCGGTGACGACGGTTACACAGATCTGCTCGTTGCCGTAAAATTCGTCGAAATCGAAGGGAACAAGCTCATGGGGAATTGCGCCGAAGATGAAATCCGTGCCGAATAGCTCGCCTTTCGTAAGTAACCGCCTGAAACTCATGTAACGGGGGTCGTCTATGAACTCTATATTTACGATGCGGTTTCTACCCTTTTGGCGTGACACGTAACTTGCCGCGTTGCAAGCGCCCATGGAAACGCCTATTACGTACGGGAAATAGAGCTCGCGCTCCATGAAAAAATGAAGTACACCGGAGGTGTAGATGCCCCGTAAGCCACCACCTTCAAGAACGAGTCCCGTTCCCCGCAGGTCCATCATCCGCTCCTTAATCCCTGTTCCCGGGTTTTGTGAAATTCCACCTCCGGCCAGTTCTTCATTGCGTGTTCCAGGCGCCACTCGCTTGGCGCAAGAAATACGGATCGTCCTTCGGCATCGTAGAAAAGCGCTGAACTATTCGATTCCTCGAATTCTTTCAACTTTCGTCTGTCCGCGCAATGGATCCACCGGGCAACGGCATAGGGTGCGTCATCGTAAGCCGCGTCCACTCCGTATTCATCGTGCAACCGCCTGGTTGTGACATCGAACTGAAGCGTGCCCACGGCACCAAGCACATATTCACTTTTCCCCCTGGGACGAAATACCTGTATCGCACCCTCTTCCGAAAGTTGAATGAGGCCTTTCTGAAGCTGTTTCGTCTTCATGGGATTTTTGAGCCTCACGCGCCTGAACTGTTCCGGTGCGAAGCTGGGAATTCCCGTAAAGGCCAGGGGCTCCTTTTCGGTAAAGGTGTCGCCGATCTTTATTGTTCCATGATTGTGAATGCCGATCACGTCGCCGGGCCACGCCTCTTCTACGTTGGTCCTGTCCTGGGACATGAATATCGTAGCGTTGGCGATTGTCATTTCCTTGCCGATCCTGTGGTGAATCACCTTCATGCCTCGGCGGAAGGTTCCTGAACAAACGCGGAGAAATGCTACGCGATCCCTGTGGGCGGGATCCATGTTGGCCTGAATCTTGAATACGAATCCGGAGAAGGCCTCTTCATAGGGCGACACGATCCGGGTGGAGGTTTGTCGCGGTTGGGGGGCGGGCGCCATTTCCACCAAGGCGTCCAGTAGTTCCCGAACCCCGAAATTGTTCACGGCGCTGCCGAAAAATACCGGTGTCTGAGCGCCCGAGAGATAACGCTCCATGTCAAATTCAGCGGACGCGCCTTCCAAAAGCTCCATGTCGGCCCGTAGCTCGTCAGCTTGGCTGCCAAGGAGCATGTCGAGTTTTCCGTCGGCAAGGTCGCTTATCTTGATACCGTCGTTCGTGCGACGATTCAGGCCGGGAGTAAAGAGATTCATCTCGTGATGGATACGATTATAAACGCCCTTGAACAGCTTTCCCATGCCCACGGGCCATGTAAGGGGGACACACTCGATCCGCAGCTTCCGCTCGATGTCGGAAAGTATGTCGAGAGGAGGCAAGCCGTCACGATCAAGCTTGTTGATGAAGGTGATGATAGGAGTGTCGCGCATTCGGCACACCTCCATCAGCCTTTCCGTCCGAGGTTCAACGCCCTTTCCACTGTCGATCACCATCAGCGCGCTGTCAACAGCGGTGAGCACCCTGTAGGTGTCCTCGGAAAAATCCTGGTGCCCAGGCGTGTCCAGCAAGTTGATCTCGTAGTCCCGGTATTTGAACTTCATCACCGAGGTGGTCACCGATATGCCTCGGTCTTTTTCCATGGCCATCCAGTCGCTTAGGGCATAGCGGGACGCCTTTCGCGCTCGGACCGCCCCCGCCTGCTGTATTGCCCCGGCGAAGAGGAGAATCTTCTCCGTCAGCGTCGTCTTTCCTGCGTCGGGATGGCTTATGATGCCAAAATTCCTGCGACGGCGTATTTCTTTATCATGATATCTTTCCACTTTTCCATCCAATAAACAAATGTTTCTCGGTTCAGCAAAATGCGATTTATAGACCGGAAACGATAAAATAATCAAACATATATATCATTTCAGCGATTCTTTGTACAGGATTAAAGATATATAGCCGCCCGCCATGATCGCTCCGATTTCCCCGCCCGGATTAGACGGCGGCCGCCATGAATCCGGAATGCTTTTCCTGTGAGAGAAATACATTGACAAGTGTTCACGCTCCTTTCTATAAACAGATTGGATGAGGCCGGGAGAATTCCGATAGACATGGAAATTAAACACAAGATATGGATAGAAAAAAACGGCAAAGTGATTTTTGGTCCCGGTCGCGACGATATACTGAAAGCCCTGGACGAAGAGAAAAGCCTCAACGCGGCGGCCAAGAAACTGGGCATGTCATACCGGGCGGCCTGGGGCCGCCTGAAGGCGTCCGAGGAACGCGTGGGTACGGAGCTTGTTCAATCGGGTAAAGTAAGGAGATCCCTGGAGCCGACAGAGCGCGCCCGCGCGATAATCGATCGTTTTGAAAGGCTTGAAAGGGACGTGGAAGACCTTCTTGCCGAGGCGGAGGGCGATTTCCGTTCGCTCTTCGAAAAGGATTAATGGAAAATCAAGTTTAGGAGGTGCGATCATGGCGGGAAAAATTTTCTACCGCGAGCGAAGGAAGGTGGGAGAAAAGGAAAAGAAACCGCGTTTTAAACTCGTAGCCGCTTTCGGAACGGACCTGGAATTTTACAGCAAACATCTGCGAAAGAAGGAGCTCGAACAGATCGCCGCGGCCATCGGTGCCGAGTTGGTGCTTCTGGAGAGTGAGACGCAAGCCGGAAGTGCCGATGACGACGTGGAGATAAAAGACTGACGGCGGGGCACCAGGATATAGGGGAAGGAGAGATGGAATGGCGCTTCTGCAAGAGCGGGACGGAAAGCGGTTGCATGTAAAAAGCAAGCTCATGGGGGAAAGTCTTGTGGGCAGGTCCTTTCTCGACAGCCTTGTCGTGGCGCCCCAGAAGAGGCTTTTCCCGGATGTGAATGTCGTCAAGATAGGCGGGCAGTCTATCTGTGACAGGGGCGCCAAGGCGCTTCCTCCCATAATAGACGAGATCATCGCCAACAAGGAAAAACACAAGATACTCATTACCGCGGGGGGTGGAACCCGAAGCCGCCATATCTATTCAATCGGTCTCGAACTAGGCATGCCCACCGGTGTGATAGCCAAGTTCGGGAGCTCCGTGTCGGAACAGAACGCGCTTCTTGTTTCGACGCTCCTCGCTTCCTGGGGCGGGATCAAGATAGGTCATGACGATGTCACGAAGCTTTCGATATACTTCGCTCAAGGTTGTCTGCCCGTCATGCACGGCATGCCCCCTTACGATTATTTCGCACTGCCCGTTCCCCGTACACGCATTCCCGTACACCGTACCGATGTGGGGACCCTGATTCTCGCGGATCTTATCGGGGCCCGGAGCTGCATCTTCGTAAAGGATGAAAAGGGGTTATACTCCGACGATCCCAAGAAAAAAACCGATGCCGTCTTCATCCCCGAGATAAGCGTCGACGACCTGTTGGCACGGGAGTTGGATGATTTGATTGTCGAACGGCCCTGCCTCGAGATACTAAAAAACAGCGAAGTAATCGAGAAAATCCAGATAGTCAATGGAATGGAACAGGGTAATATCACCCGGGCGTTAGACGGCGAGGCGGTGGGAACGGTCATTTATCGCTGACGCAAAAAAAGAACCGTTCTTTTGTGACGACCTTGTAAAGGTTGAAAGCCCCCCTTTTCGTAATTCACCCCTACGGGTACTGTAGCCCCCCTCAAACCCCAATGGATACCTTCAGCCCCATGGCCTCTACAATACCCGCCAGCTCGGCGATACGTTCATCACCGGGCGCCCTTATCCCCTTGAACGGATAGTCGACGCCGAGTTGCCTCGATTTCGAAAGCCCGCCCTCGTGGTAGGGCAGAAAGGAAATCTTTTCAGCGCCCTTCTCAAGGCCCAACTCGGCGATCCGGGTGATGTGCTCCTCGGCGTCGTTGAATCCTTCTATCAACGGCACCCTCAGCCAGAGGGCGCCGTTGATTCGTGCCGCCTTTTCGAGATTTTCCAGGATGACGGCGTTGTCTACGCCCGTGGCCTTCCTGTGGATGAGGGGATCGAGATGCTTGATGTCGTAAAGGATCAGGTCGGCCTGTCGTGCCACCCGTTCCAGATCATGTCCCGAGGCGTATCCTGAAGTGTCCAACACGCGGTGCAACCCTTCTTTCCCGCACCGGACGAACAGTTGTTCTACAAAGTCAGCCTGCGAAAGGGGTTCACCTCCGGAGACCGTCACGCCTCCTTCCGAGTTTCGATAAAAGGGCAGGTCCCTTTCGATGTTATCCATTACCTCATCTACGGTCACGGCTGTCCCGCACCGGTCGAGAGACCGGTACAAACAACGATCGACGCAAAGAAGGCAATCATCACACAAGGCCCTGTTTATCCTTCGCCCGAGATGGGCGGCCAGGGTGACGGCACCCTTCGGACAGGCCGAAACGCAGGCCCCGCAACCGGCACAATTGACGTCACGCACAATCAACTGGGGCGAAAAACTTTGCGATTCGGGATTTGAGCACCACCAACACCGCAGGGGGCAGCCCTTCATGAAGACCGTCGTGCGAATGCCCGGTCCGTCGTGAACGCTGAAACGCTGAATGTAGAAGATCATGCCCCTCTTCACTTCGACGGATTTCGATCCACTCATCCCTTGCCGTCCCCGTCCTCCGAAGTCGCCGGTCAAACCAACCTCTGCTCCGTCCTGGCTATGATGTGATCCTGCAGCCCTGGTGAAAGGTCGACGAAATAGGCGCTGAAACCAGCCACCCTCACGATCAGATCACTGTATTGTTCCGGGAATTTCTTCGCCTTGACCAGGGTTTCCCTGTCCACGACATTAAACTGTATGTGAGGTACGCTCAGTTCCTTCCATGTCTTGAGGTATCCCATGAACGCCGGTTTCAGTTCGCCCGTGAGAAACTTGGGGGAAAATTTCTGGTTCAGCAGGTGATTGAACGTATCCACGGTGCTGATCTTGGAGGCGGACTTCAGTACTGCCGTGGGCCCTTTCTTGTCTCTGCCGGGCGCGGGGGCAAGTGTGGAGTCGGAGAAGGGTTCACCGTCCCTACGTCCGTCGGGCGTGGCGGGTGTATCGCCGGATAGTCCGTATGTGGCCGACACGGCGCTCCCGTCACTCCTATGAGATAGGCCAAAACCGTCTTTGACCTCCTCGACGGCGGCTTCGCCTCTCACCATCACTTCCGCCGCGATCCTGTCGGCGTAGTCGTCGTCGTTTCCGTACTTGGGGGCGCTCAGGCAGGCCTGCCGTACATCCTCCCGTCCCTCCCAGTTTCTGTCCATAATCTCTATCAGTTCCGGAAGGGTAACGAGCTTGTCGTCAAAAACCACCTTTTGCACGGCCGTAATGGAATCGGCGACGTTGACACCGCCGATGACCTGGGCGAAATGGTGGATCATGGACGGATAGACCCATTTCCTGCAGTCCTTTCCCTTTTCTATGCATCCATCGAGGAGGGCCGAGTAGAACGGCCGGGGAAGGTACTCGGCCAGGATTTCATTGTTGATCCTTTCCAGCTGCTCTATCTTGGTGAAGAAGAATTTCACCTGCTCACAATAGGCGTCCAGCAAATCTTCCCAACTTTTAAAGGTTGCAGGATCGGGCGTCCTCGCGCCGAACTGCACGCCCGTCTTGGGGTCTTTGCCTTGGTGCAGCGCCCACCAAAGCATTTTGGCCAGCACGGGATAACCCACCGAACGACGGAGGATGTTTTTGCCTGGAATTTCGATATATACGCAGCCCGTCACGGAATAGGACTTCGCCTCGCCGTGGGGGACGCCCCACCTTTCATAGAGCGGAATAAGCGCCTCGTCGTTGAACAACGACGGATATCCTATGCCTGTCTTAATCACATCCACCGCCCTTGAGTAGACCTCGTCCGGGGTGTTGTCGTGAATCCTCAGGGCTATGCTCGGTTCGATGAGCCTGAGGGATTCAGCCGCCTCCATCACCAGGTAGGTGAGGTCGTTTGTGACGTCTCTGCCTTCTTCGTCCGTTCCTCCGATGGTGACGGCCTGCAGGGAAGCGACGCCGCCATAGACGGAACTCACGGTGGGGGAATAGACAAGCCCCAGCTCGTTGAGCTTTATCCACAAAAGCTGAAGGATACCGAGGGCTTCCTCCCTGTTTATTCTGCCCTCCCGCAGATCCTTTTCGTAATAGGGGCCGAACAGGTGATCCACTCGCACGCCGATTCCAAGCGTCGAATACTCGAGGTAGCGGACGAGGTGTATGAAAAAGAAAAACTGTATTGCTTCGATGAAGGTCCTGGGAGGATTTTCAGGGACCCATTCACAGGTGCGGGCGATTTCTTCGAGTATGGTCTTGCGCGGGGGATTGATCTCTTTCGCGGAAGCGCTTAAGGCCAAGTCGGCATAGCGTTTGGCAAACTTAATCACAGCCTCCAGGGAAATAACGACGGCTTCGAGAAAATCTTTCTGCGCCTTGAAATCAACGGGAATCTCCCGATCCAGCTCATCCATCCGTTGCCGGGCTTCCTCAACGATCCCCTTCAAGCCCGCCTTGAAAAGCTTCTCATAATTTGGAACACCGAGTTCGGACAGTTGCGACCATAGAAATGTTCCTTCGTAAGTCCAGTATTTCTTCAGATCCGGGGGCAGGGCCGCCTGGTGGCGGTCGCTGATCGACTTGCCCTTCCAATAATCGCACAGTTTGTCCAGTTCCTTCCGCCCTTCCTCGTCGAGAAGGGTTTTCCCCTCCTCGCTATTGGCCAGGCGCCGGGGAGATTTCCAGTTCTGATCGATAGGATGAAAAATGCCGTTGGGCTCCGCCGTCTGGTACCCGACAATCCGCTCGTAATCCCCTATGAAAATCCCCATGTTGGTGAGGATATGGGCCAGCGCCTTTGCGCGGCGGATCACCATGGGTTGTCCCTCGGTCTCCCTGTACGATTCCGTCATTAACCTGGATCTCTGAAGATCCAGCCTGACCTCCGGCCGAAACATCCCTCTCTTCGAATCATCATCGGCGTGCCCCCGTTTTATGTTGCGGATCGCCCTGCTCACCACTTTTTTTCTCAATTCCTCCGGCGACAGACAGCCGACCTTGTCCGCCGGCCGTTTTCCCGATGACATTGACTGCATTGTTTCCATTTGCCCTCCTTTTCTGTAATTCTCCCAGGGAACGTGTAATCCCGACGCGTTGTTCTTTCGTAGTGCCCTTCATTGCCGTAAAGTTGATTTATGTTGACGAATGAATACCACTTTACTACATTCTTCCGTCGGAAGGCAAAACACAATCAACGGAAAGATCTTTCCGACACAAAATGCCCGGCGAGACCACCCTAAGCATTCCCGGTGGGGGACACGACCCTACAGGTAAAAACCTCTTCTCCGACATTTCGAAACGCGCTTCGCGGGCGAACCAAATCGATCTTTTCGGCCTTCCTTATAATAAAACTTAAAGACGAGAGGGAGACAGAGTCATGGCCATGATGAACGCCAAGCAGTATGAAGAAAGCCTGAGGAAACTGAATCTCAAGGTTTACCAATTCGGGAAGAGAGTGGAGAACGTGGTCGACGATCCGATTATTCGTCCTTCCATGAACGCCGTCGCGGCGACGTACGAGTTTGCCCATCGGCCGGAGCACGAGGACTTGATGGTCGCCACGTCGCACCTGACGGGCGAGAGGATCAACAGGTTCACCCACATTCACCAGAGTGTCGACGACTTGGTTAAGAAAAGCAAGATGGGGCGCATGCTTGGGCGGAACACGGCTTGTTGCTTTCAGCGTTGCGTCGGCATGGACGCCATGAACGCCCTGTCCATCACCACCTACGACATCGACGCGAAATATGGGACGGAATACAATAAGCGTTTTCTCAAGTTTCTAGAATACGTCCAGAAAAACGATCTCGTCTGTGACGGCGCCATGACCGACACCAAAGGCGACCGTTCGCTGCCGCCGCACAAGCAGGCCGATCCCGACCTATTCCTGCGGGTGGTGGAAGAAAAGGTCGACGGCATCGTGGTTCGCGGCGCCAAGGCCCACCAGACGGGCGCCGTCAATTCCCACGAAATCATCATCATGCCGACGATCACCATGCGCGAGGAAGACAAGGACTACGCCGTTTCCTTCGCCGTTCCCAGCGATTCGGAGGGTATCACCTATATCATTGGTCGCCAGTCCTGCGACACCCGCAAGCTGGAAGGCATGACCATAGACCGGGGCAACATGTACTACGGCGGTCACGAGGCCCTGGTGGTGTTCGACAACGTATTCGTTCCCTGGGATCGGGTCTTCATGTACAAGGAACACGAATTTACCACGTCCCTGGTGGAGAACTTCGCCTCATATCACCGCCAGAGCTATGCCTGCAAGGTGGGTGTGGGCGACGTGCTCATCGGCGCCACCCAGACCATCGCCGAGATGAACGGCACTGATCGGGCATCCCACGTGAGAGACAAGATCGTGGAGATGAACCATCTCAACGAAACGCTATACTGTGGTTGCATCGCCTGCGCATCCGAGGGTCATCGTGAGCACAGTGGGACCTACCAGGTCAACGTGCTTCTGGCCAACGTGCACAAGCACAACGTGACCCGCTTCCCTTACGAGATTGCCCGTCTTTCTCAGGACATAGCCGGAGGTCTCATGGTCACCCTTCCGTCGGCGGCGGACTTCGAATCCCCCGAGGTCGGCAAGTGGCTGGACAAGTACTACAAGGGTCGGGCCGATGTTCCTACGGAACACCGCATGCGCATCCTGAGGCTCATTGAAAACATCACCCTGGGGACGGCGGCGGTGGGATATCTGACAGAATCGATGCACGGCGCCGGATCGCCCCAGGCCCAGCGGATCATGATCGCGCGCCTCGTGAACATGAATGAAAAGCAGCGCCTGGCGAGGGAACTCTGCGGCATAGACAAGGGCGACCACGTAAGTTGAAGGTGGGCGTAAAATACTGCGGGGGATGCAATCCTTCCTACGACCGCGTAAAGACCGTCAAGGAATTGGAAGAAAGGCTCGGTGGAAAGGTGGAGTTCGTTTCCTGGCGAGACGAGAACGCCGACGGGGTTGTGATCGTGGCGGGGTGTCCCGTCTCCTGCGTCGACGGCGAGCCCTTTGCTGGTCGGCCGTCTTGGCGGATCAACGGCCACGAAGATCTGGACGGCATGGTGAAGTCTCTGGAAGAGGCGGCGGGAGAAAAGAGGTAAACGTCGTACCCTCCCGTCCGGCAAGGGATGAAGCTATTCCTTCTTCCGCACTTTGTCGGATTTTTCCTCGAGTTCCCGCCGCGTCTTTTCCCGAATCGCCTCGAGCCGATCGGCAATTTCAGGGTGCTTGATAGAGAGGATTGAACAGGCCAGGTAGGCCGCGTTTTTGGCGCCGTCCACGGCCACGGTGGCGACGGGTATCCCCGGCGGCATCTGTACCGTCGAGTAAAGTGCGTCCACCCCGTTGAGCGCGCCGGATTTCAGGGGTACACCTATGACGGGGAGGGTGGTATAGGCGGCCACGACCCCTGCCAGGTGGGCCGCCATGCCGGCGCCGGCTATCAATACCTCGATGCCCCTGTCCCGGGCCGTCTTCGCGTATTGAGCCGTTTTTTCGGGCATCCGGTGGGCGGAACTGATGTCCATTTCAAAGGGAACTTCCATTTCCTCCAGGACTTTCGAGGCCTTTTCCATGACGGGAAGATCGCTTTCACTTCCCATGAGGATTCCAACCAGAGGTTTGTTCATTTCTGCTTCCCTCCCTTTTGCAGTCCTTTTGCACGATCGCCTTCCGTCGGCCTGGTTTTTCGAATCCCTTACGACGACATCGAACCGCGCGACCCGTCGAACATCCCATTCACGATGCCCCGGAGCCAGGAGGTCCCCAGCTCACGGGAGGCATTGTCCAGGGAACGCACAGCCCCGATGTAGTCCTTCGATTCGCCGCATTTTCTTTGAAAGGCCTCAACGAAACGGTTTCGCTCTTCAACGCATACACCGTCTGCATCGAAGGAATTCATGAATTCTTTCATTTTCCGCCAGTTCAGGTGGAATGCCCGGCAAACGGCCCTGTCGGCCTCCTCCCGGCCGGAATTGGATCCGCGCCGGGGAATCTCCACCGGCCGTCCCATTTTTTCCGCCAGCTCTTCCACGCGCTTCAGGCGTTCTGCCCGGGCATTTTTCAGTATTTCCAGCGCCCCCTCGAGGAGGTGTTTTCCCAGGGGGATATGTTCGAAGAAATATCCGCGGGCATGGCGGTACCAAGCATCGAGGGCTGTGAGATTCGCCATGTAGATAATATTGTTGTTTATTATTCGGAGGGGGTTGCCGTAGTAGCCTGGGATAAAGGTTTGCGCGGATCTGCCGCTGCCGGCGTCCCGGACAAGGCATCCGTCTTCCACGTCGTCTCCAAGGATCGTTCCCGCCGCCACCACAACGCCGTAGCCGACACGCGAGGGACCTATGAGGCCTCCTTGGCCGCCCAGGAAAATGGGACGTTCCCGCAGCATGACTCCACGGGGCACGTCACCGATGAGCGACGCCGTGGCCTTGTTCTGATTGGGCGTATAGTTGAAATGGATGTAAGAGCTTCCCACCTCGCTGTGGTCTTTCCGGCTTGTCCCTCCCGCCATGAGGCAGTCGCAGAAGTTCACCAGGCTTCCCAGGGTTACGAAGGGGAATAGGATGGTCTGCTTCAGGCCTACCGAGTGGGCGCCGCCGGCGTCCTCCTCTACGAGACATCCTTCACGCACGTGGGCGCCGGGCCCAAAGTTCGACCGGTCAAGAAAAACGGACTCCCTGAAAGAACCGCTCTTCAGTTCCACGTTCCGCCCCAGGCGGCAGTTTATCACCGTTACGGGACCCTCTTCTCCCAGCCTGACGCCGGCGGAAAGTACCGTTCTTTCTCCCCCTATACGCGTGCCGCCGAATACAACCACACCCTCCCGGGATATCCGGTCCGGATCGACCTCCGGACCGATATCAACGGTCCGGGGATTGTGAACGACGACCCCCCGTTCCATGAGCCTTCGTACTGTTCCGGAAATATCAGGATCCACCACCCCTCAGGCTCCTTCCCGTCGTCTCTTATTCATTTCTTCCGACTCGATCTTCTTCGCGAAAATGAGAATCGCGTCAAGTCCTCCCTGTGTCATTCCGGGGATGCCTTTTGCTTGCCCCACGGTGGTGGGCCGCACTTCGGTCAGCTTCTTTACCAATTCCTTGGAAAGGCTTGGAATGACGCTGTAGTCGATCCCCGGTGGAATGTTCTTCGCCTCGAGGTTCTTGTATCGTTCAACCTCTTCCCTTTGGCGTTGAATATAGCCCTCGTACTTGGCGTCGATTTCGATCTGCCGCTTGACCTCGTCACCGGGATCGTCGGCAAAGACGCCGAAGACCTTCAGGTCATCGCAGCGAATCTCCGGTCGTTTGAGAATCTGGTAGAGGCTTGTCGCGTTTTTAATGGGCTTGGTTTTCAGTTTTTCGAGGATTTCCCTCGTTTCGGGGACAGGCTGAATTTTTGTCGACTTCAGTGTCTTTATCCCCTCGTCGATGCGGCGGAGTTGATCCTCCAGTTCGGCGTACTGGTCCTTCGATATCAGACCCAGGTCTAACCCCTTTTTCATCAGGCGGAACGTGGCGTTGTCCTCCCTAAGCATAAGGCGGTACTCGGCTCGTGATGTGAACATTCGGTAGGGTTCGTCCACTCCCCGTGTGACCAGGTCGTCCACCATAACGCCCAAGTAGCCGTCGGACCGGTCGAGAACGAAGGGTTCCCGCTTCTGTACCGCAAGCGCCGCGTTAACGCCCGCCCAGAGACCCTGTCCCGCCGCTTCCTCGTATCCGGAGGTACCGTTGGTCTGCCCCGCGAGGTAGAGTCCTGCCACGAGCTTCGTCTCCAGTGTTCTTTTCAGTTGCCTCGGCTGGATGAAATCGTACTCTATGGCGTAAGCGCTTCGCATAATCTCCGCTTCCTCCAGCCCCGGCACGGAATGGACGAGTTTTTCCTGGAGATCCGGCGGAAGGCTGTTGCCAAGTCCCTTGGCGTATATTTCCTCCGTATCCAGTCCCTCGAATTCCAACACGACGGGATGGCTCGCCTTGTCGGCAAAGCGCATGATCTTGTCTTCGAGAGAAGGACAGTAGCGCGCGGGAAGCCCCGTAATGGCCCCGGAATAGAGAGCCGAGTGCATTATGTTGTCGCGGATGATCCCGGCGGTTTGTTCCGTGGTCGCGGTGAAGTAGGACGGTAGCCTTTCGGCCCGCAATTCCTTGGTGGAAAAGGAAAAGGGTTTGACCCCCGGATCGCTGTCCTGGCGATCCATAACGGAAAAGTCGATGGTGGAAGCCTTCAGGCGGGGCGGCGTCCCCGTTTTCATGCGGCCCATTTCAAAGCCGAGCCTTCGAAAATTATCAGCGAGTTTGACAGAGGCTATCTCGCCGGCCCTTCCGGCCGACTGGCGCGAATTTCCGATGTGTATAACCCCTTCGAGGAAGGTTCCGACCGTCACCACCACGGCGCGGGCGCCGAAGAAAAAACCCGTGCTGTCCACCACGCCTCTGGTTCTGCCCTTCTCGACAACCAGTTCATCCACCAGGCCCTGGCGCAGGGAAAGGTGTTTCTGGTTCTCCAGGACGTTTTTCATGGCCAGTCGGTAGAGCTGTTTGTCGCACTGGAAGCGGGTGGATTGTACAGCAGGTCCCTTGGAGGTATTGAGAAGGCGGAAATGGCAGGCCGTTTTGTCGGCTATTCGGCCCATTTCTCCTCCCAGGGCGTCTACTTCCTTTACGATCTGACCCTTGCCCAGCCCCCCGATGGCGGGGTTGCAGGACATTAGCGCCATGGAGTCGAGATTGATATTGAACAAGAGGGTGTCGCATCCCATGCGGGCTGCGGCCAGGGCCGCCTCGCACCCTGCGTGCCCGGCGCCGATGACGATGACGTCGTATACTTTTGCAGTGCTCATGGCTCTAGAGTTGTCTTTTTCCGATATCGCTGCTTTCTTTAAAAAAATGTTATACTACTACTACAATAAATCAAATGACAAGGCAATTTTGGTATGTCGACGGCAAAAGAGGAGAAACGATACTACGACCTGAAGCGCTATTTCATTGATCGTTTCGGTTGTCGTGTCTACAAGATCCAGATTGACGCGGGCTTCACCTGTCCCAACCGGGACGGCGCCATTGCCCTGGGTGGATGCATTTATTGCGACGGCAGGTATTCCCGGCTGCGGCAGGCGGGACAGCTTCCCACGGTGACGGAACAACTGCTGGCCGGAAAGGAACTCTACGGGCGGCTTAGGGGAGCGAAGCGATTTCTCGCCTATTTCCAGACAGCCTCCAATACTTATGGGCCTTTAGAGCACCTGAAAAAACTCTACGACGAAGCCCTGGCCGTGGACGACGTGATAGGCATCGCCGTGGGTACACGGCCGGACTGTGTCTCCGACGAAGTGCTGGATCTTTTCCAGTCCTACGCCGACGGCGGCAGTCACGTCTGGATCGAATACGGGCTTCAATCCATGCACGACCGGACCCTCCGGTACATCAACCGGGGGCACGATCTGGCATGTTTCCTGGACGCGGTGCGACGCACCGATGGACGGGGCGTCAATATCTGCGTCCATGTCATCTTGGGCCTGCCCGGAGAAAAGAGGGAGGATATGCTGGAGACCGCGCGGCTCCTCGCCTCTCTTCCAATCCAAGGCATCAAGATACACCTGCTGCTCGCCCTTGACGGCACCGAGGCCGGACGACTCTACCGAGAGGGAAAGTTGCCCATGATGTCAAGGGAGGAATACGTGCAGACAGTTGTCGACATACTGGAACTGTTGCCTTCCCGGATGGTTATACAGCGCCTTACCGCCGACGGATACCGTGACATCCACCTGGCCCCGGAATGGGCACGAAACAAACTGGCCGTTCTAAACGCCATAAACGTCGAGATGGAACGGCGAAATACGGTACAGGGAGCGGCATACAGGGCTGATGCAACCTGAGTTATGGACAGGTTTTTTGTCCCGTTCCTCAGGGATTCATCTCATAGACATCCTTGAGGGCGATTACGTATTTTTCCCATACCCGGTCGTACCGCTCGTTGTCCACCGCCGGTTTCCGTATCAGCTTAAGGCAGTATTCCCCCTGTTTCTCGTTCGTCATCGGTTTCCCGTAGAGTTCCAGGGAAAAAGTTGAAAAATCCCTGACGAAACAATCGAACATCTGGTCGATGATGTCTTCGTCGATACCGTGAACCGGGGCGTTTTCGAGGATGAGCTGGCCATATACGATGAGCGTGAACATTTCACCCAAGGTCAGCATGAAATCGGGGTTTCCGGACTGCCCCTTGTCCGGCGGCGCCTTTGCCAGCATTTCCTTGAAGAGGTCGATCTGCCCACGGAAGATGTTCACGTTGGGAAGATCGAAGCCGCCGTAGGCGATTTCATAATCGTGAAACTTGACGTCGCCCAGCCCCTTGGCAGGTCCCTGGTTCCAGAAGAAATCGTCGCTTTTCATGTCGTTGATGGTTCCCACGGGCGGATATTCCACGGGGTCGAAGAAGTAGTTTTTCATGAACTTGATGATGAGCATGATATTTACGTGAACCGTGCCCTCCAGCTTGGGAAGAGCCCTGATGTCACGGGTGGCCGTCTCGAAATAGGTGTCGTTCTCGAATCCCTTCGCGGCGATGACATCCCAGAGAAGATCGATGACCCGCTCCCCCTGGGTGGTCACCTTCATTTTCATGGTCGGATCGTACAGCAGGTAGCGCCGATCATCGGAATCAGCCGTTCTCATGTAATCGGAACAGCGAAGACCGAAGAGCTTCATTGCCGCCAGCCGCAGGTATGCGTCGGTAAACATCCGCTTCACGTGAGGCATGTCGGTGACATAAATGCCGTACAGCTTTCGGTTGGCCGCGTGGTTGATGGCTTCGTAAAAGGCGTGCGTGCATATTCCGATGGAGGCCCAACCCAGGTTGTACTTGCCCACGTTGACGGTGTTGAGCATGTCGTCCCATGCCTTGGGACCGACTTTCAGGATGTCTTCCTTTCTTACCGGGTAATTGTTGAGCTTGAAATCCGCCACGTAAGACTGCACGTTTACGATATTTTTCCGCAACTCGTACTGTTTGTGGTGAAAGTTTGTCACGAAAAAGACATAATCGCCCGTGTCTGACATTTTACCGAAGGTGGACACCATGTCCGCCTTGTTGCCATTGCCGATATAATATTTCTCTCCGTTGGCAAGCCAGGTCCCGTCCGGCTGGGGAGTGAGGGTGGTTTCCGTGGAATAGATGTCGGCGCCGTGGGCCCGCTCTGAAAGGCCGAAGGCGAAAATAGACCCTTCATTGAGCAATTTCGCCGCCTTTTTCTTGGCTTCTTCGTTGTCGCTCATCCAAATAGGACCCAGCCCCAGGATGGTCACCTGCCATGTGTACCAATAATGCAGGCCGTAAAAGCTCAGTATTTCGTTGAATTCGCAGTTTCGCCACGTATCCCAGCGGTAACTTTCATCGAGACCATAGGCGGATGGAGTGAGGAAACGGGCGAAGATTTTTTCTTTCTTCACGAACTCCAGGAAATCGCCGTACCACACCCGTTCATGGTCGTCGTGTTTGAGTTTCTCTTTCCCCTTGGTTTCAAAAAAATCGATGGTTTTGAGCATGAGGTCCCGGGAAATTTCATCCGGATAGACGCGTTGGTGATTCTTCGGATTGAGCAGAAACATGAAATACCTCCTTTTTCAGTATCGGGTGTCAGTAAACGTCCGACGCATCCTCACCGTGAAAAAAGGGGGTGTAACTTGCTTCACGGCGCATGCCGCTGCCGGAAAATAATGGTAAAGAATCGACCGATTTCGAGTTTGGTACGTTTTTGCCTTCCTTTTGTCAAGAAATTAAAGGCTGTTCGCCGCCCAAGCATGAACCCCCCGCCCCCGATCCTTTAATCTTTCGCGGGAAAAAGATCATTGGAATGTTCATGAGGCCTTCGCGATCGAACGCCCGACCGTCGACCGGACATTCCATGCAGGATTCCACTAAGGGCAAATCTTGACTAACAGCCTGTTACGTGCTTTATTTTTCGCGCTATACCAAGGAGAGTCAGGCATTATGAAGTATCGTCGGGACCGACGGATAATCATGACCCTGGACGGCGGGGGAACTAAATTGGCCTTTTCGGCCCTGCGCGGGGGTGAAGAGTTGATCGAGCCCCTCATCCGTCCCACGGGACGCGGCAACCTGGAAACAACTCTCAAAACCATCATCGACGGATTTGAAGATATCCGTTCCCGCCTCCCGGTGAAACCGGCGGCTGTGAGCATCGGGTTCCCGGCGCCCGCCGACTATCGGCTGGGAATCATAGGCGATCTTGAAAATATACCCGCCTTCAGGGGCGGGGTGGCCCTTGGTCCCATGCTGGAGGATCACTTCGAGGTGCCGGTCATTATAAATAACGACGGCGATCTCTTCGCCTTTGGCGAGTACTTGGGAGGCATGCTGCCGGAAGTAAACAAAATGCTTGAAGAAGAGGGTAACCCGCGCCGATATGGCAATCTCCTGGGCGTCACCATGGGGACAGGAATGGGGGGCGGCATCGTGGCGGGGGGGCGGATGCTCGAAGGCGATAATTCGGCCCAGGGAGAGATAAACCGCGTGCGTAACAGGCTCTATACCGAAACAAGCGTGGAGGACAGCGTAAGCGTGCGAGGCGTCCGTCGGGTGTATGCAAGGGAGTCAGGAATTCCGCTTCACGAGGTTCCATCTTCCAAGGAAATTTTCGACATCGCCATGGAACGTCGCCGGGGGGATCTCGCAGCGGCGCGACGCGCCTATACGGAGCTTGCCATCGCGGCCGGCGACGCCATCGCCAACGCCGTCACGCTTCTGGATGGACTGGTGGTCATAGGGGGAGGGCTGTCGGGGGCCTATCCGATCTTTCTTTCACGACTGGTGGAGGAAATGAACGCGGCCTTCCTGACGCTTTCGGGGCACTCTCTCCCCCGCATGGAGGTGACGGCCTTCAACCTCGAGGATCCGGGTGAACTTCACCGCTTTCTCAAGGAAGACAGGCACGAGATCAGGATCCCTTTCAGCGATCGAACCATTGTATATGACGGCGCAAAACGTGTGGGTGTGGGAATCACGCGGCTCGGGGCGGAACGGGCCGTGGCGCTTGGAGCCTGGGCAACCGCCCTGGAGCGTCTCGACAAAGTGGAAAGATTCGAGAGGGGAAACAGGTAAAGGAAAGAAGGATCGGTCCACGGGTCACGAGACCGCCCTTCTCCTTATAAATCGTCTGTGAATACCATCGACCGCGCGGGAAAATATATCACTCCGGTAACATGTCTCCCTTTTCCGCGTAATTCAGGTGCCAGCGAAAGGCCTCGTCCAGGAGCATAGGCGTGTGTCCCCCCCTTCGTAACGCCCGGCTGTAATAGTCCATCAAGGCTTCACGATATCGGGGGTGGGCGCAGTTTTCTATGATTCGTACCGCCCGTTCCCGGGGATCAAGACCCCGAAGGTCGGCGACGCCTTGCTCGGTGATAATGACATGAACCTCGTGTTCCGTGTGGTCGACGTGGGTGACATGGGGCACGATCCGGGAGAAAGCGCCTTCCCGTCCCGTAGAGGGCGTCATGAATATGGAGATGAGGGCGTTCCTGGAGAAATCACCGGATCCGCCGATGCCGTTTATCACCATGTTTCCCGAGAGGTGACTGGAATTGACGTTCCCGTAGATATCCACTTCCACGGCCGTGTTCATGGTCACGAGGCCGAGGCGGCCCACCACCTCGGAGCTATTGCTCACCTCCTGGGGCCGCAGGATTATTCTTTCACGATACCTTGAAATATGTTCATAAAACCTTTTCAATCCCTCCGGCGAGGGGGTGAGGGATGTTCCTGAGGCGAATGCCAGTTGGCCCGAATCAATAAGATCAAATATGCCGTCCTGGATGACCTCGGCCCAAAGAAGAATATCCGTCCAGTCGCTGTGTAGGATTTCCTCCAGGACCACGTTGGCGAATGTGCCCACCCCTGACTGGAAAATCGGCAGGTCGTCGCACACCCTCCCCCGAACAGCGCCGTTAATGAATTCTACGAGGTAATGGCCGATCGCCCTTGCCTCTTCGTCAACCACCGCCAGCGGCCTGGGGTTGTCGGGAATATCGCAAGGGCAGATGGCGGCAATTTTGCGGGGATCACAAGGGACGGCCGTGGTCCCAACCCTTTGGGCGGGATCGGTGATAGGAATGGGCTGCCGGTGGGGATACCTCCCCGGGACGAAAATGTCGTGCATTCCCGTAAGCTCGGCGGGCTGTGTTGTATTGATCTCTATGATGACCCGGTCGGCTTGTTCGATAAACACCGGGGAGTTTCCCACAGACGTGGTGGGAACGACGGAGCCGTCCTCGAGAATCGCCGTTGCCTCGATGACCGCCACGTCGATACGACCCAGGAATCCGCATCGGATCTGGTCCGCTAACTTGCTGAGGTGGATGTCTTGGTACATGATGCGTCCGTCGTTAATGGACCGCTTTATGATAGGGCCGGTCTGGTATGGGTAGCGACGAGCGATGATGTCAAGAGAGGCGAGGGTTTCGTCCAGTTCTTCGCCCACGGAAGCCCCCGTGATGAGATTGATCCGGATCGTCTCGCCGCGGCGGACCCGGTCGGCCAAGACCAAGGGGACCGCCTTCGGATAACCGCATGCCGTAAACCCGCTGCACGCCACGGTCATGCCGTCCCGTATCAGGCCTGCCGCATCACGGGCTGAGGTAATCCGGTTTTTCAGCGTTCCGGAATATATTCGATTTTCAAAGTCCACCCCTTCCTCCGGGTAAAGATGCCTTGAGCCAGCTATACTCGATTTCAGTAAGCCTTTCAATCGATTTATGGGGTCAAATCTTTAAACTTGACATTTCATAGGCGATGTTGACGAGCGGCGATTTTAAATGAAAGAGGGAAGGCTCCTATTGAAAAATGACGGGCTCGCTGCCGGGGATTGAGAATTCCCGTCCGGGAGGTTCGTGCCGCCGGGCGGGAGTGTTTTTGATTAAAAAGTGTTGCGCACTCCGGCGAGGATATTGTGGCTCCGATTTTCGGCTTCCACACTTACTCCTCCGGGAACATCGAAAGTGGGATCCTCGGTGCCGTAATAGCGGTATTGAACATCCGCTGATATTTGTGGTTCACCTTCTTTCCATCACTCGACATGTTCCAACTTTTACATCCGAGCATATTTTACCACAAAATTACACACGCTCATGTCCCGGCTTTTGTATTTGAACATTTTACCACCGATTCCGCCCGTATCGTGTCCCGACCGGCCGAGAAAATCCCAGATTTTACGGCATCGATGAGCGGCGGGTTCAAAGCGGTCATGTCATGGCAACCCCCTGTTTGGCGGCTCGGTGGGTGCGGAGCAGTTCAGCGACGCTTTCCGGATCGGAAGGTTTGCTGAAAAAGAAGCCCTGCATCATATCGCAGGAATGTTGGGCCAGGTAGTTCATCTGTTCTTCCGTTTCCACTCCTTCAGCGACAACACATAGGTCAAGGGTTCTTCCCATGGCAAGGATGGTGTTGGTTATGGCCTTGTCTTTATCGCTGCTCGGTATGTTGCGTATGAAGGACCTGTCCACCTTGAGGATGTCCACCGGCAGGCTCTTGACCTGTGCCAGGGACGAGTAACCCGTACCGAAATCGTCGATGGCCAGGCGAACTCCCAAATCTTTTATCTTGGCGAGTACCTCGAGTATGCGCCCGGGGTTGTACATGATCATGCTTTCAGTGATCTCCAGTTCCAGGAGCTCCGGATCCATACCCGACTCGTCGAGGGCGGCGCGGATGTCGTCAAGGAGATTCTCGTCCATGAGTTGCCTCAGAGACAGGTTGACCGCCATCGAGATGGGTGGAAGCCCTTCCTTCTGCCACGTCACGTTTTGTTTGCACGCCGTTTTCAGAACCCACCGTCCTATGGGGACGATGAGACCCGTCTCTTCGGCAATGGGAATGAACCGTGTCGGCGTGACAGGACCCAGCACCGGGTCGTTCCAACGCAGCAGGGCTTCGACTCCCTTTATCCCGCCGGTCTTGAAATCGAGTTTGGCCTGGTAGTGAAGAGAAAATTCATTGCGCTCCAAGGCGTAGCGAAGGTTTTTTTCCAGCGACATTCGTTCTATGAAGGGTGATGCGATGGCCTCCGTGTAAAACCGGTAATTGTTCTTACCTTCTTCCTTGGCCGTGTACATGGCCATGTCCGCATGCTTCATCAGTATCTGCTCGTCTTTTCCGTCCCTTGGATAGATGCTGATTCCTATGCTGGCGGTGACCTTACATTCTTCTCCCATGATCTTCAAGGGTTCGGTGGCGGCATCAAGAAGTTTTTGGGCCACCACGGCGGCATGTTCCTCATTTTTCAGTTCCTCTATCATGACCACGAACTCGTCGCCGCCCAGTCGCCCGACAACATCCATGGAACGAAGGGCGGCCTTGAATCGCCTCGCTGTTTCCTTCAGCAGTTCGTCCCCCGCCTCGTGTCCCAACAGATCGTTTATGATCTTGAACCGGTCGAGATCGACGAAGAATACGGCTAGCTTGCGTCTGTACCTGCTTGCGCCTTCGATTGCGTGGTTGAGCAACTGGCCGAAGAGCATCCGGTTGGGAAGCCCCGTGAGGGCGTCGTGAGTGGCCAGGTACCGGATGCGCTCCTCCTGCAGCTTGCGCTCGCTTACGTCCCGGGCGATTCCACGGAACCCGATCGCCTCTCCCTTATTGTTTACTATGAGGGAGGCGGATATTTCATTGAAGGAGCGGGTCCCGTCTTTTTTGATAAGCTCCATGTCATAGGCCTTTACGGGCCTGCCGGTCTTGTAGATGTTGTTGAAAAGTTTAAACAATGCCTTACGGGTGTTTTCGTCGGCGAAAAGCTTATAATCTTTGCCGATCAGCTCTTCCTTGGAGTAACCCAAGTTGCGGCACTCCGCCTCGTTGACGTAAGTGAGTTTGCCTCTGAGGTCTACTTCAAAATATCCGTCTTCCATCTGTTCGATGATGTTACGGTACCGTTCTTCACTTTTTCGAAGCGCCTTTACTGCCTCTTGATGGAGCAATTCCTGCCTTTTTCGCTCCGTTATATCCATGAAGCTGCCCAGGGACGCCCGTTTGCCGTGATAGGGTACGGAGGAGATCTTTTCGAGAACCCATATCACTTCACCGCATTTCTTCAGGAAGCGATATTCGTAGGCCTCGGAGTTGCGGGTTTTCAGTCTTTCAACTGCAATCTGACGGGTGCGCTCCCTGTCTTCCGGATAGATAAACTGAAATGGATCTTTACCCAACAGTTCCTCTTCGGTGTATCCCGTCAACTCCAGGAAAAGAGGGCTGACATAAGCAAATTTTCCATCCTGCACGATGTGAATACCCACGCCGACATTGTCGATAATTTCCCTGAAAAGTTGGGAATAATCCTTTTTTGTGAGTCCCGTTTCGCCCACATCTTTGCTTTTCACGGTCTTTCCACCCCCCCTTTTTGACCTTTTCAGCTATTGGTTGTGTCCCTCTCCGGCGCCCGTGCCGCTTTTATGAAATTGCCATTTTTATTTCCGAGCCGAGTTCTTTCGGCCGCGGGACTTCGGCCGCTGGACTTCGGCCATGGATCAGAACTTGAGCGTGTCCCTTGGTATATTTGTACCCCCGAAAGTGAGGGTCCTTACGGAAGGCGCGTTGTTTCTTGTTTATTGGTGCCGCGCCTTTCTTTTCATGCGCCGAATGGGGTTTTTGCGTTCTTTGGCTCGGTCTGAGGTCTGGGTTTCGGACAGGCAGGTTCGTGAACCTGTAGGGCAAGATTCAAGTGGTCGAGATCAGGCGAGTTTTCTCAATTCCTTCTTCAATACCTTTCCCACCAGGTTTTTTGGCAACGCCTCCAAAAACACGACATCCCGGGGGGCAAGAAAGCCGGTCAATTCCTCCTGGCAGAATTGTATTATTTCCTCGGCGGTGGTTCTCTCGCCGGGATTGAGCACCACGAACGCCCTGATGTTTTCTCCGTAGGTCTCGTCATGGACACCGATCACGGCGGCTTCTGACACCGCGGGATGGGAGAAGAGCACTTCTTCGATTATTCTGGGTGAAATATTTTCACCACCCTTGATGATGATATCCTTTTTCCGGTCGGTAATCCAAAAATAGCTGTCTTCATCTTCATAGCCCACGTCGCCGGTGTGGAGCCATCCGTCGTAAAGGACCTGCCTCGTTTCCTCCGGCTTGTTCCAATATCCTTTCATGATCTGAGGGCCGCGGATAACGATTTCACCCATTTCGCCCCTGGGTAGGATGTTCCCTTTGTCGTCCATGATGGCCATTTCGGTTCCCTTCATGGGAAGTCCTATGGAACCCACCTTCTTGGTACCTTCGAAGGGGTTTGTGGCATTGTTGGCGCCGGCTTCGGTAAGACCCCACCCCTCTATAATTTCTCCGCCATAAACCTCCTTGAACCTCGTCCATGTCTCCATTGCGAGGGGAGCCGCCCCCGACAGCCAATAGCGCATGGAACTAAGATCGTACTTGTGAGGGTTGGGGTGCATCAGCAGGTACACATACATGGTGGGTACACCGGCCATGGACTGGATCTTGTACTTCTCAATGGATGAAAGAATGACATCCAGGTCGAAGGTGTCGACGAGTACGCCCGTTGCCGCCCTGAACAGTCGGTTGTTCATTGTGGCTATGCCAAAGGAATGGCAGAGCGGCAGCACGCTGAGGCTGACTATAGGCTCCGGCAGTTTTATGGTGCGAAACTGCATTTCCGCGTTGGCATAAAGCGAATGATGGGTATGCATAACACCCTTTGACTTACCGGTGGTTCCGGCGGTGTATATAAGAGCTGCAAGATCGTCTTCGCCCATGTCTTCGTATTCATGTTCTTCGCGGGCGTTGTCACGAAGTTCGTTAAAGGACAGAACGTCGGCGGGAAGATCGGATCCTGTCATGATGATATGTTCCACGGCCGGCGCCCGGCTTCCAGCCGCGCGCACGACGGGAAGGTACGCGGTGCTGCTCACGACCACCCGGGCCCCCGAATCTTGGTAGATATAGGCGATCTCCTCTTCATTCATGAGGTAATTGACGGGAACGATCACCGCCCCGATCTGCCAGCAGGCGTTGAAACAGTCAATGACCTCCGGACAATTCGGCATTTGGACGATAACGCGATCCCCCTTGCCGACGCCCAGCTCCTTGAGGGCTCCGGCAAGTTTGTTGAAATTGCGCAGCATTTCATAGTTGGTGAAGGTTTTGTCCTTGAAGTAAAGAACGATCCTTTCGCCTTCGTCACGAAACTTATTCCGAGTGATTTGAGACAGATTCATGAAGACGCCGCCAAATTAATAAATAC
>JAHDRK010000037.1 GCA_018433345.1 Syntrophobacterales bacterium
GAACCCCTCCATTATGACTCCGCGCCACCACCATCCGTGCCTCCGGTTTAAAATCATCCTCATCTTATAACCCACTCGATCTTCGTTTTGAGTCTTGCCTTCTAACAGGAAAAATTGTTTCTGTCAATAGAAACATTAAAAATTCTTTTTTATTTTTATCGTCGTTTTATCGCCCTTTGCATCAATAGGTGATCGGCCAGTACCAGAGCGGTCATGGCCTCGCAAACCGGGATTATACGCGGAATGACGCATACGTCGTGCCTCCCCTTCACGGTTATCGTGACGGGTTCGCCCCGCCGATCGACCGTGTCCTGCGGCCTGGCTATAGATGGAATTGGCTTGCAGGCAACCCTCGCGACGATGTCGGCGCCGGTGGTGATTCCCGCGATGACTCCCCCGGCGTTGTTTGTTCGGAAACCTTCAGGCCCCATGGAATCGTTGCTTTCGGAACCCTTCATGCGGGCCGCCATTAACCCCGCTCCGATTTCAACTGCCTTGACCGTGCCTATCCCCATAAGAGATCCGGCAAGATCCGCGTCTATCCGGTCAAACACCGGTTCCCCCAACCCCGAGGGGCATCCGGAGACATTTATCTCCACCACACCGCCCAGGGTGTCTCCTTCAGCACGGGCCGAAGCGAGGGCCTCCTCCATTTTTTTCGCCGCTTCACGGTCGGGACAGCATAGCCGGTTTTCTTCCAAGGCGGCTTCGTCGAATCCGACTATTCCGATTCCACCGAGCTCTATCGTGAAGGCGCGAATAATGATCCCTTCTCCCAGCAGCAGCTTTTTTGCCACCGCTCCACCCGCGACGCGGGCCGCCGTTTCCCTTCCCGAGGCGCGCCCGCCGCCCCTGTGATCCCGTATGCCGTATTTGCGGTCGTAGGTGAAATCTCCATGCCCCGGTCTATAGACATCCGCCAGGTAATCGTAGTCTGCGCTTTTTTGATCTTTATTTCTTATGATGAGCGAAATCGGCGTACCCGTCGTTTTACCCTCGAAAACTCCGGAGAGTATCTCCACTTGGTCCTCTTCTACACGGGACGTTCCGCCCGCGCCCTTTCCGGGGCTCCGCCTGTCCAGTTCCTCCTGGATGTCCTTTATGCCCAGTTCAAGACCGGGGGGACATCCGTCGATAACCGCCCCAAGGGCCTCGCCATGGGATTCGCCCCAGGTAGTCAAAACAAAAAGCTTCCCCCTGCTGTTTCCAGGCATTACCCGCCCTCCTTCCCCATGAGCGTTCTAGCGATGGAATCGATAACTTCCTCCACTGAAAGAACCGCCGTGTCGTAAATCAGGTCGGCCGTTTCTCTATAGAGCGGCTCCCGCCGTGCCAGGGTTTCCTCGATTTCCGCTCTCCTATCGCTTTTTTCCGTCAAACCCGGCCTGTCGGTGATGGTCGATTCGTCGGATGCCATACGCCTTTCGATTACATGGGCCGGTGCCGCCAGCCAGACCACCAGGTCCATCCTGCGCAATAATTCCCTGTTTTTGGAGGATTCAACCATCCCCCCACCTGTGGCCACCACCGCGCGATCCCTGTTGACGGCACGGGCAAGAATCTCGCTTTCCAGTTTCCTGAAGGCCGGCCACCCCTCGCTCGAGACGAGACGGGCGATGGTCTGCCCCTTTTCCGCCGCCGCCATCTCGTCGGTATCGAAAAAATCCCAACCGAGTCTTTCGGCGAGTCTCCTGCCCACGGTGGTCTTTCCCACACAGCGATAACCTATGAGAGCAACGGTCTTCACCTGGCCAATTCCTCCAGGACGGCCCAGAACTCGGGGAAGGATTTCGCCACGCAGGACTCGCCGGCGATCTTTATTCCCCCCGTTCGCAGCCCGGCCACGGCGAAGCTCATGGCGATGCGGTGATCGCTGTAAGTCTCTATTTCACCACCCACCGGTTCCCCTCCATCGATCACTATTCCATCCTCGATTTCCCATGCGTCTATCCCGATACGTTTCAGTCCCTCGACCGTCGCGGCAAGACGATCGCTTTCCTTGATCCGTAGGTGAGGGACGTTGTGAATTATGGTTCGTCCTTTCCGAAAGGCCGAGAACACGGCAAGGCCGGGGACCATGTCCGGCATTTCAGAGCAGTCGTACCGGCGCTCGCCGCTTTTCAATGGACGTCCAACCACCTCGATTCCGACTCCGTCACGCTTGACCATGCATCCCAATTCCTCGATCACGTCAAGTACTCTAAGATCACCTTGGCGGCTGCGGGAATCCAGGTTCTTTACGCAAACGCGCCCCCCGCAGATCCCCGCGGCCAAGAAAAAATAAGACGCGCTCGACGCATCTCCTTCCACAAAATATTCCCGTGCACGATACTTACTGCGTGCCGGAACACGGTAACGCCCATGCCCTTCCACTGTTACCGGGACACCGAAGTCATCCATCACTTCCAAAGTCATATCGATGTAGGGCTTCGACAGCACCCTCCCTTCCAGCTCTATGACAATGTCTTCCTGCGCGTAGGGTGCCACAATCAGCACGGACGAGATGTGCTGGCTGCTTTCGCTGTCCTCGAAACGCACAACACCGCCCCGGAGTCCTCCCCCGTAATTGACCACCGGTGGATAGACGTCGCCGGCGGCGCTCTTGCAATTTCCTCCCACGGCGTTAAGGGCATCTATGAGAGACTTGACGGGACGTTCTCTCAGCCGAGCATCGCCGTCAATCACCACGGGGCCGAGGCCGAGAGAAGTCAACGCCGCCAAGAAACGCGTTCCCGTTCCGTTGTTTCCCATGAAGAGCGGCGCGGCGGGCGTGCGGAAGTTTCCTCCCGTCCCCTGCACAATGGTGTCCTTCCCGAATGTCCGCACGTCCACCCCCAGTTCGCGAAGGGCCTCGACCAAGAGATTTGTATCATCAGAACAGAGACAGTTTCGAAGATGAGAGATTCCATCGGCCAGAGCCGCGATGACCAAGGCCCGCTGTGTATAACTCTTCGAGCCTGGGACGTAAATGTCGGCATCCAGGGCGCCGGCTTTCTTAATTTCCCTCATCTTCCAATATGCTCCTTGCCGTCTTTTCCATAATATCCACCGGTGCCTCGCGTCCGGTCCACAGCCGGAATTGCTCCGCCCCCTGGTAAACAAACATGGACAGTCCCCCGGAGACGGTGCAGCCCGCCTCTCTTGCCTCTCTTATCAGCTTGGTCTCCAGGGGCCTGTATATGACATCGAAGCCCCAGCCGAAACGAGTAAGCAATTCTCTGTCAAGCGGCGATCCCTCCTCGTAGCCTCTCATGCCCAGAGGGGTGGTATTTATGAAACAGTCCGCCTCGATGTCGTCCAGCTCGTTCGTTGAACGCGACTCACAGGAACAGCTCTCCGCCAGTTCCTCGGCCGCTTCCCGCCTGCGGCTCACCACCACGGCTTCGCCCCCCGCCTTCAGAACAGCCCAGAGAGCGGCCCTGGCCGTTCCACCGGCGCCCAGGACAAGGAATCGCTTCCCGGCAAGATCGCCTACGAGATCTTCCAGGGCTCTGCGAATACCGATCCAATCCGTGTTTTCTCCTTTGATGCGGTCACCGTCCCTGATTATGGTATTGACGGCCCCGATGCGACGGGCGTCTTCGCTCACCTCGTCCAAACGGTCGATCATGGGCACCTTCAAAGGTATGGTAATACTTGCCCCCATTATCCGCCCCCGTATTATGATATCCCTTACGGAATCCGGGTCGTCCGACTCGTGGGATATGTAACGGGCGTCTATTCCCAAGAGTTTAAAGGCCGTGTCGTGCATCACCGGAGAAAGGCTATGTGCAATCGGTTTTCCGAAAATCGCATAGGTTTTCATGGCATGATCAACTCCAATGCCCTCTTCATTTCTCGAACGGCTATCTGCCCTGACGCAGTCTCGCGCCCCTCTTCGAGACTGGCAAAGGTTAATAGCGAACCGAAAAGGGGGGCCGCCAGGCGGCTTACTTTCCCCAACTCACCCATGCAGAAGGCGATGATGGGTCGATGCCGCTCAACCGCCCAGTGTATAAAATTGAACATTCGCAAGTTGTCTTCCATGCTAGTTGCCGTTGTCACGATCTTTGCCACATCACAACCAAGATCGAAGGCCTCGTTCACCATACGGCGTAGCCGGACTTCCGGCGGCGTATTTTCAAAACAGTGAAAAGAAAAGATCGCTTTTGTTTTTCCACCCCTTTCTGAAATTCTCTTGGCAAGAGCGCCCAGAAGAGGCGGGGCGGTGCGGATTTCGCAATCTACGTAATCAACCCCGAGATCGACGGCATCGAAAATAAGCCTCATTCCCTCTTCTTCGCTGCCCCGGAAACATCCCCCTTCATGATGACTCCTGTTGGTCACGAGCAGGGGCCCCACAGCGGCGGCTGTCAACCGTTCCAGGTCTATTTCTTCAAAGGCGTCGGCGCGTATTTCCACCAGGTCCGCTTCGGCGAAGGCCCGCTCCATAAGTTCAAGCCCCTCTTCCGTGGAAGAAGCCATGATCGGAACACATATCATGAGGCTGTCTCCTCCGCCGGGTAAGAACCCAAGACCTTCACGAAGGTGCATTCCTTGCCAAGGCGATCGAGGCAGTTCACGACCCTTTCTTCGTCGACATGCCCGAGAAAGTCGACAAAAAAACGATATTCCCAGGCACGTTCCTTGATGGGGTGCGACACGATGCGGGTCAGGTTGAGCCCCGCCTCGGCGAAGGGGGTAAGTGATCGCAGGAGCGAACCGGGTTCGTGGCGTATGGTGAATATGAGCGAGGTCTTGTCACGACCGGTGACTGATGTCTTCATAGATCCGATAACGAGAAAGCGGGTGACGTTTAACCTGTAATCCTCTATGGAAGAGGCGAGTGCCGTGAGTCCGTAGAGTTCGCCCGCCTCTCGCGAGGCGATGGCCGCCCAAGTCGGTTCATCCGCCGCCCGCCTGGCCGCCTCGGCCGTACTGTCCGTCTCATGGATAGTACAGTGAGCAAGGTTTTCCCTTATCCACTGCCGGCACTGCGCGAGTGCCTGGGGGTGCGAATATACGCGGGCCAGGCTATCGATGGAAGATCCCGACGACAGCAGGCAGTGACTCACAGGAAAGAAGATCTCTCCCATGATACGAAGGTCGGTCGACATCAACCTGTCCAACGTTACCTTGACTGTACCTTCGAGAGAATTTTCAATTGGAACCACCCCACAGTCCGCCCTTTTTCGTTCCACTTCCTCAAATACGTCGATTATGGTGGCCACTGGGTAGAAATGGGGACTGCTCCCGAAATAGCGTCTCGAAGCCATGGAGGTAAAGGAGGCTTCCGGACCAAGATAGACCACGGCTAGTTTTTTCTGTAGCTTCCGAGATGATGACAATATTTCTCGGTAAACAGCCTTGAGGTCATCGTCTGACAAGGGTCCATCGTTGATGGACTTGATATTATCGTAAATTATGGCTTCTCGGGCGGGATCGAATATGGGGAGTTTTTCATCTTGTTTACACTTCCCTATGGCGATCGACAATTCCGCCCTTTGATTAAGCAACTTCACGATCATCCGGTCTTTTTCCTGGAGACTTAAGCGCAAGAAATCCAGTGGTTTATCCGTCATACCTTCAACTCCTCAATTGTTTCCTTCACTAGATTTTCATCCACGGAACCGTTAATGAAGGACACACCTATTTTTTTTATTAGCACGAAGGGCACCTTTCCCCCCCGGCGTTTCTTGTCCAGACCTATACGGCTCAACAGTTCATTTGTGTCCATATCCACGGGAATGGTTCGTTCAAGTCCGAGCGAATCCAGGAGTGCCTCGATCCGTTCCCGCTCCCTTCGATCCAGACAGCCTTTTTTTTCAGCTATGCGCGCCTCCGCCACCATGCCGATGGACACCGCCGTGCCGTGATTTATCCGGTAATCCGACACCCCTTCCAGGGCATGACCGATGGTGTGTCCGAAATTCAGAATCCGACGAATGCCCAGGTCGTATTCGTCAATTTCGACTATCCCCTTCTTGATGGCGCAACAACGTTCGACGACCCGTTCCAGGATTCCAGGGGAACGCTCGAGGAGGGCGGAGGCCTCCCATTCCAACGTTTCAAACAGGTCGGCATCGTCGATTATGCCGTATTTGACGACTTCGGCCAGCCCGTTTTTGAATTCCTTTTCCGGAAGCGTGTCAAGCCAGGATATATCTATGATGACATCCTTGGGTTGGTAAAATGATCCCAGGAGGTTTTTTCCGCCCTTGAAGTCAACCCCTGTCTTTCCACCGATGCTGCTGTCCACCTGGGCAATGAGTGAAGTGGGTATCTGAATGAAGGGTATGGAACGCATGTAGATCGAGGCGACGAAGCCTACCAGGTCGCCCGTCACCCCGCCCCCCAGGGCGACAAGAGTCGCCGACCTGTCGACCTTTCGCTCAAGCAACTCGGTCGACACAGACAACACCATGTCAATAGTCTTTGAAGCTTCACCCGCTGGAAAAGTTATCAGTTCTGCGGGCATCCCCAATCGGCACATGAGAGCAACACAGGCTTCCCCATGAAGACCGGCGACGTTCGAATCGGCTATGACCACCATGCGCCTTGAACAACCTCTTTGCGAAACAAGCATGCACGCCCTTTCGAGGATATCCCTGCCTATAATGATCTCATAGGAACGATCGGAGCGGCGTGCCAGAGAAACTTTTATCCTTTTCATGGTATGGCCTCGGCAACGGAATGTGTTGTAATACCGCTTTTCCTCATTGGTTTTTCCATTGGACGCAGGGCCCTTTCAAGCCTGCGGATGTCCTCCATGAAATTGTAAAACCTTTCCGGCTTTAATGACTGCGCGCCGTCGGAAACCGCTTTCGACGGTTCCGGATGCATTTCTATCATGACCCCGTCGGCACCGACGGCCACGGCTGCCCGTGCCAAGGGCGGAACGTATTTGTAAGTTCCCGCGGCATGACTGGGATCTACTATGACAGGAAGGTGGGACAGTTCCTTGAGTACGGGGACGGCGCTTATATCCAGAGTGTTGCGGGTTGCCGTTTCGAAGGTCCTTATACCACGCTCGCAAAGAATCACCCGCTCATTTCCGGCAGACAGTATGTATTCGGCGGACATCAGTAATTCCTCGACCGTCGTCATCATGCCACGTTTGAGGAACACCGGCCTTGTCGCTTTTCCCACCTTTTTGAGAAGGGCGAAATTCTGGACATTCCGGGCGCCGATTTGGATGATGTCGGCATATTCGGCCACAATGTCCGCTTCTTCCGTGTTAAGGACTTCCGTGATTACAGGAAGACCTACGTGGTCCCCGGCCTTGCGGAGAAGCTTCAGCCCTTCCTCGCCCATTCCCTGGAAACTATATGGCGACGTCCGCGGCTTGAAGGCTCCACCCCGGAGAATGTCGGCTCCACCCTTTTTCACGATGTATGCACTTTCCATGATCTGTTCCTCACTCTCCACGGAACAGGGCCCAGCCATCACAACGAAGGACGACCCCCCTATTTCCACATCCCCTACCTTTACAGTGGTGTCAGCATCCTTGAACTCCCGGCATGCAAGTTTATAGGGCTTCAGAATGGGAATCGCCTGTTCGACACCGGACAGCTGTTCGATGACCTTCAGGTGTTCAGGTCTGCGGCTTTCTCCCACGGCCCCTATTATGGTCCGCTCCACGCCGTAGGAAGGGTGTGCCTTGCATCCAATGGACTCTATCCACTCGATGACGTCCGTGATCTGTTCCTCCGTAGCATTTTTTTTCATAACGATGATCATGTCACGCAACCTCCTTTTGCAAAAAATCCCGGCTGAGATTCGCATCTCTCGGCCGGGACGCCACAAAAAGAAAGCCCCGGGGAGATGCTTCCGATCTCCCCGGGGCCGTTTAATCCATGATATGTGTCAAATCAGGCGCTTTTATCGGCTGGGCAGACCGGTATGCCGCGGTAAAAATAAAAATACCAAAAGCAGCTGATGCTGTCCGCCCAATTGAAAGCGCCCATACTTCCCTCTTTTAGATTGTTGACTGTTCTATAACCATAACGTGAAATTTTTGTCAAGACATATTTTCTCATGATTTAGATTTTTCCTTTTTATGTCGATCGTGGTGGTCGGTTAACCGTATTGACAAGCCTGGGACCGTAATATAAGTTTTTTTCTACCGTAACAAAAGACATCAGAGCGGCGGGGGGAACAGGCGGACCGGCCCATGTCGATGAAAACGAGAATATTCCTGGTGATGCTGGGTTTCGTGGTGCTCTGCGTCGGTGTCGCTCTCTATCTAGTCGATCGGCCGCCTGAGGACACCTATTTCGTTTACCGATCTCTAAAGGGTTTGAGTTTCCATGGCGACGTCCCTGCCCTTTTCGGCATGCTCGGCAATTTTCTCCCGGGTTTCGTGCACCCATTTTCCTTTTCCCTCATTACGGCGGGCATCCTCGCTCCCGAGAGAAGGGGCAAGATAGCAATCTGTCTTTTTTGGCTTGCAACAAATGCCCTTTTTGAGGCCGGACAGCATTTCAAAGATTTCGCTTCATCCCTTGTACCCGGGTGGTTCGATGGAATACCCTACCTGGAAAACACCGCGGGATTTTTCATTCATGGATCCTTCGACTGGTGCGATATAGCGGCGATCGTCTCCGGATCTTGCCTGGCGTTGTTCATACTTATCACCCTCGATCGCATGAACAGGGCTTCTCCTCATTGCTAAAGAGCGCCCCGCCACTTCATAACAAGCCCCCGGAATTCCTCATATGATTCCTGTCCTCGAGCTCGATCGATTGAAGGAGCAAATCGGCCGTGCGCCAAATGATTTGAATGGAATCAAAGTAACTACGGGGACTCCTGTTCAGCCACCGCAACATCAAGTGACAAAAACAACCGTTGAATAGGTTTTTGAATATCCGATTGTTCACATCGGGACGAAAATATCCAGTCTCTTTGCCCTCGTTGAGGATCTCGTCAACAATACCCAGATAGTCGACATAAGACTCGTAGGCCGATGAGTAGTAAAATTCCTCGTTATAGATGCCGCCCGAAACAAAGGTATGGACGAATGAGGAATTTTCGAGGCAAATCATGTAATGCCATCGAATGAAATTCAACAGCCTTGCGGATGGCGATTCGGGTGCGGACATTCGCTCCAGATTTCGCTTGAATTGTGCGAAACGATAACGAAGAGCGGAAAAGAGAATGTCCTCTTTACTTGTGAAGTATTCGTATAGAGTCCCTTCGGCAACACCGGACGATCGGGCTATTTCCACCGTTGTCGCCCTCTCGAAACCATGGTGGAAAAATATCTTCTCAGCGGCTTCTATAATGGTTGTCCTTTTGTCGAGCCCTTCCGGCTCCGCCGTCTCTTTTCTCATGATAACAGGCAAAATGAGATTCACTATATCGTCAAAATCGTCCTTCGCACTCCCCGTCCAGCGGCCCGTGAATACCTGTATATTTTCCATGTCCAAGACGCCCATAATCATGGAGTTTGCGATTGAAAATGGGATGTTGGGCTCAAAGGCACCCTCGTCGATCCCATATTTTAGAATTGTGTTAACATTGCGTGTCCATTCCAGAAACGGCAGTGATCCTTCGTGTTGAAAAAAGGCCTTGTCCGCCCGGCAGTCAAAAATACTGTACTTTGCATATTCCGGTTCATCGTCGTGGTAAGTAAGCTGATACCAGATCAGTTTTGTAAGTCGGCTCAAGGGTTCCCGTATGCCCTGAAGTTGCCTCTCTAAATCAGATATCCTCCTTCGGAGAGACTCTCCCGCGGCATAAAATAGAAGGTCGGTCTTGTTCTGGAAGTAATGGTATATGATTGAATCGTTCACCCCCGCCGCTTCGGCTATTTCAGCAATGGTCGCCTTCTTGCCTTTTTTGGATAGAACGGATACGGCGGCGTCCAGGATGATCTGCCTTTTCCCCGTATGATTCATCGTTTTTGCCCTTTACCCCCTTTCATAATAAAGTTTTGATGTTACATGAATAAAGTTTCAATTTCATCCCAAACACAACAAAGTTACAAAAAAAATCCTGATATACAACAAAGTGTCCTTCCTTCGCCATGTGTAAACTCGCTTTTATTTAACAATTTTTCGTCCATATTTAAATAGCATTTGACATTTTTTGATGCCGGTGTTACGGAAATTACGCTCAGTCGGGGTATGGTGCGTTGCGTCGTTCAAAATCATCCGACCAAAAAATGATACTATTTCAACCTGTTAATCCTACCTCCCACGCCCGTACTTATTGCTCTATCTTCGGCATACCTTTAAAAGCGACCAATCCCTGTTATCCGGATTAAAGTCGACACCTACATCGGGGCGGGCCGGGGAAAGGTGATTATTCGGCGTGTTATAATCGGCTGTCTTGCTGTTATGGTTGCTTGGAGCACCTGTTTCTTTTCCTTCGGCCGGAGGAATTGTATAATCATCTTCCCGGGTAAAAGAAAATGCCCCGATTGACTCCCTTTGGCAGAAAAGAAACCCAATGGCTTCAGCCGCCTCAAAGGTGTTCATGGGAAAGGGTAACAGGGACTCACCGGCCGGAAACAACTTTTCTTGATCGGAATCGCCGCCATGCTGCGATATTACAATCTCGCCTCTCAATATCCCTTTTTGACGACCGCAGGTGAATATCTTTATTACGGCACCATCATTACGTCTATCTTCCTGTTCGCCGCGCTTGCCCACCGAAAAATCCTTCTTTTAGGTTATCCCAAAAACCGCGTGATCACCTTCACCCTCCTTGTGGCAATCCTTTCCTTTCCCCTGGGCTACTATGGATCGCGCGCGGCGGGGATGTTTTACCATCCGACAAATGAGTGGAGCTTTCAGCTTCTGCTCGACAGCATGCTCAAGGGCCGCACCCATACCTTTCATGCCAGCCTCATACTGCCCCTTTCAGCAATATTAGTCTATTGCCGCATTCTGAAATTGAAAATTTTCGAAATATTGGACACGGTTTTTTTATACGTCCCTCTTGCCCACGCCCTGGGACGGGTGTCCTGTTTTTTTATAGGGTGCTGCTGGGGGAAATCAGTATCAATAACTCTTTGGGGTTTTCATTTTTCCTTTTACAATCCTGTTCCGCTCTATTCGATAATAATCAACCTCTTCATCTTTTTCTTTTTGAGGCGTATCTATGAGAATGTATATCAACTGCCGCGGAACCGGGAACATTATAATGGCGCCGTGTTTGCAACCTATTTAGTGTTCTACGGGGCCTGCAGGATCGTCCTTGAAGTGTTCCGGACTGAACGAAGGGTGTTCTTCGGCCTTACAAATGCCCAGATCGTCATGTTGCTTTTCATATCGGTGGGAACAATCATTTTCTCTTTCATATACCGGCGAGTTGCCGGCGAAGGTCAAAGGGCCCGACTCCCTTGCACCGGGGAAGACCGGGAAGATGAGGAATTGCTCAGGCTTTTTTCCATGACCGGTCTCCTTGTCATTCTTCTTCTTTTTTCAGTAACCGCCATCCACCTCACGCGTGTCATGTATGTATGGCAATGGCCGTTCCAACCCGTCCGAAACCCGGCCGAGGCCTACGTAAGAATCGGCTACTACATGCCGATGATGCTGATGCCCCTTTTTTCTTTGTACTGGTTGAAACGATTTAATGTTTCTTTCAACGAGAGATTTCACCGAGGGCGTTTTTCCTGGATATTTGTTTTGGCCTTTATTGTAAGCGCCTACTATGCCTTTGAATTGCTTATCATGAGAGATATAAACCTCAGAGGGATAGCCTTTTGGCCGCCTGTCTTGATCATGAGCGTCATGAACGCCTTTTCCGAAGAAATCATGTATCGTCTCGCCCTCTATGAGCTCCTGCGTCGGGCGGGTTATTCCAGGTTGACTTCCAATGTCATTCAGAGCCTTGTCTATTCTGTGATTCACTTTATGATAGCCGGCGCAATTCTTGGTATATTCTCTCTCGCTTATGGGTTCCTCCTCGGTATAGTCCGCCAACGGACGGGAAGCATAATGCCCGCCGTCTTGTGCCACTTCGTCATCGACCTTGGGGCGATCGGTATGCCCCTTCTTAGATTTTGAATAAGGTTACAGCGGCGCTTCGCCGGTGGCAATAACATCTTCCAAAAAGGATCCGATCATGGCCTACTACAAGTGCGGCCGGCAACGAATAAACGAAATCGACGCCTTACGCGGTGTAGCAGTCCTTTGCATGCTTACCCAGCATATCTTTTTCTGGCTGTCGGCCCATCCCACCGCTTCAATCCCCATGCAGATCGCAGGAGCCGCGGGCGGCCTTGCGGCCCCCATCTTCATAATCTTGGCAGGCCTGGGGGCGACTCTGACGGTTCACGGTGGCAAGAGAACGGATTTTCTTCTGGCCGGGAGAGGTGTGGTGATAATGGGATTCGGATATCTATTGAACCTTCTTGCGCCGCACTGGTTCGCTCCGGGGTCATGGTACGTCCTACACATGATCGGCTTCGGCATTTTATCCGCCCCCCTTTTAAGAAGGTTGTCCGATCATGCACTGGTCCTCCTGGTAATAACGGTGATCGTTGCAACCGCCTTTATTCAAAATGCCCTCGGCACTCCATTGCATTTGGCAAACTGCCGGATGGCCTGTGCAAACCTGCCCGGAGGCTATGTCCGATCAGCACTGGCTGAAGGATTCTTCCCCATATTCCCTTGGATAGCCTTTTTCATAGTGGGAGTACTGTCGGGCCGCAGAGTAATTGATGGATCGCACGGCTTCATCCTTGGGGCGGGGATTGTCTTTCTTGGGATTTCGATCGTTCTGTCGGGCATATACTTCGCCGCGCCGTCCCTTGCCGGCAGTGGTCTTGCGGTGCGGTTTTTCAAGCCTGTTTCCAATTTTTACCCGGCGCTCACCCCCGTTACCCTTTTTCTTGTTTCGGTGGTGCTCATATTGATTTCAGCCTTTCTCGCCCTGAACCGTTTCATCCCGATTAAACCGACCAATCCCTTGGTCTGTATGGGAAGATCCTCCTTGACCATTCTCATTGTTCACATAGTTGTCATCAGGGAATCGGCCGTACGGTTTAATTTCTGGAGATCGTTCACAATTGCGGAGACGGCTGTCTTCACAACTCTTGCTATTTTGTTGATTGCAGGGGCGGTCCGATTTTGGAGGAAAGTAGATTATCGATTCGGAGCGGAATGGGTCCTCCGCGTGATCGGGGGCAAAACCGTCAAAAAATAAATGACATTCCATCCTCTCCTATGCTATCTTACCGTCACGCAATATTGTAACCATTATAAAATATCTTCACCTGACATTACAGGACTATCGACCACAAATGCATAAAGGGGGGGGAGATGATCATAAATATGGAGACGAGGTTTCTACGCCTTAACTGTCGAATTCCATTATTTATTTGCAGCGTTTCATATATTCACGATTAAAGCTTTACTTGAAATCAAAGTATCGCTTGTCGATCACAATCCTTTAAACAGAGATGGACGTGCCGATGCACCCCGCGACCGCGACGGAGAAAGGAACTTTTATGAACGAGCTTGACCATTTCCAAGAGGCAGCCAAGAACCCGGAAGGATACGGCAAAAACCTAAAGGCGTCGGGCAGACCGGTCATAGGGTGTCTATGTTCTTACGCGCCTGAAGAATTGATCCATGCCGCGGGTGCCCACCCTATGCGGCTCTTCGGCACGAAAGAAGCCATCGTAAATGCCGACGGGCATCTTCAGACCTATTGCTGCTCTCTCGCAAAGGGCGTCCTCGAGAACACCCTCACCGGCAGGTTGTCCTTCCTGGACGGAGCGGTATTTCCCCACACATGCGACACCATTCAGCGCCTATCCGACATCTGGCGTCTGAACACCGATTACGATTTTTTCGCCGATGTTGTCTATCCCGTAAAACTGAACACCCAAAGCGCCCTCGATTATACAGTCGACATTTTCGAGCGTTTCAAGAAGAATTTGGAATCATGGTCGGGACAAAGCCTTTCCGAGGCGGACCTGACCCGCTCAATCGAAATCTTCAACTCCATCCGGGATCAACTGGCCGAAATATACAGGATGCGTTCTAAAGACCCGGCCTGCCTGTCGGGAAGCCTATTATCCTCGGTTGTTAAGGGTTCAATGATCTTGGACAGGGACGAACTTCCTGAACGTCTTTTCAGACTGCGCAAGGAAATCGAGGAGGGACGCTATGCCGTCCCCGGTAATGAAAGGAAGAAACGCCTGATTGTCGCCGGCAGCCTCTGCGATCATCCCGACTTTTTTTCCATTCTGGAAGAATCGGACGGCGTTGTCGTCTGGGATGACCTGTGCACGGGATCGCGCTATTTCGATGAAACGGTGGACATCGGTGTACCTCCCTTAGAGGCGATTGCACGCAGGTACGTGGAACGGCGACGCCCCTGCCCTGCAAAGCACTTGTCTAACACGGCGAGGGGCGAGGCGCTCGCTGCGATGGCCGAGGAACACAAGGCGTCGGGCGTCATTTTTTTCCTTCTTAAATTCTGTGATCCTCACGCCTTCGATTACCCCTATCTCAAAGAGTACCTCGAGACCCGCAATGTTTCCGTGACCTTGGTCGAGGTTGAAAACCAATTGCCGCCGGAAGGTCAACTCAAGACCCGTCTCGAAACGTTTATCCACATGCTTTAAGGCCGCGAAAAGGAGTCGACCATGAGCCAGACAGTAAGCAAGACACCCCCTCCCATTGCCATGGATGAAAAGATGAAGGAAATAATGACGAACTATTACATAGAAGCAAAGACCGCCTCCGATTCCGGTAAACGGGTGGCCTGGATAACCAGTGGCGGACCGGTGGAACCACTGATCGCCATGGACATCATACCCGTCTACCCTGAAAACCACGGCGCCATGATAGGTGCTTCGAAGATGGGTGGCAGTCTCTGCGAACAGGCGGAAGCCATGGGATACAGCGGCGACATCTGCTCTTACGCGCGGGCCGACATCGCCTCGGCTGTCACCTGCGGCGGTCCGATAGGCGGCCTCCCCCGTCCCGACATGCTAATTGCCTGCAATAATATCTGCGGCACCGTCATAAAGTGGTATGAAGTCTTGGCTCGATATTATGACGCACCTCTCTTTATATTCGATACCCCAATGTGTCACACTGATTACCCCGAAGAATCAAAGCGTTATGTGCAACGACAGGTACATGAGTACGTGTCGTTCCTCGAGCAGGTAACGGGAAGAAAGTTAGACCAGGACAAAATGGAAGAGGTGGGACGGCTCTCGCTGGAAGCCCAGCGGCTATGGCAGGCTGTCCTCGATACGGCGACCGCCCGCCCCTCTCCCATGACCGCCTTTGACGGTTTTTATCACCTGGCCCTGATAGTCACCCTTCGGGGCACCCGCGTGGCTGTCGATTATTATCGTGATTTACTTGCCGAAATGGAGGATCGCGTGGCCAAGGGAATCGGCGCCGTTCCCAACGAACGGTACCGGCTCATGTGGGACAATCTACCCATATGGTACCGCCTCAAGTGGTTGTCGAAAAAATTCGCCGCCCATGATGCCGCGCTTGTCGCCGACACTTACAACACGGCATGGTGCCGTTCTCTCCGTTATATAGATGAAAACGATTTTCTCGGCTCCATGGCCGAGGGCTACACCCGTATGTACCTCAATATCGGCGTGGACCAGATGGCGGACACGATCATCGAAATGGCGGAAAAGTATTCCGTCGACGGACTTGTTATGCATTCCAACCGGAGCTGCAAACCATATTCTTTCGGCCAGTACGACATACAGCGCATGGTGCGGGAACGCCTGGACATCCCATGCCTCATAATCGAGTCTCACATGATAGACGAGCGCAGTTTTTCGGAAGCACAAACAGAAACGAGAATAGACGCCTTCATGGAGCTTGTCGAAGAGAAAAATCAATGTAAGGAAAGGTAAGGATAAGACATGTACGCGGTCGGCATAGATATCGGATCGATCACGACGAAAGCGGCTGTCATAGATGATAATGGGATCCTGGGGACCAGGATTATCTCAACGGGATATAACGCCTCCGAGGCCGGACAGAGGGTGTTTGACGAACTCCTCCGCGAATGTTCCCTTAAACCTTCGGACATAGGAGCGATCATATCCACGGGATACGGGCGAAACAGCGTCACCTTTGCGGACAAATCCTTGACGGAAATAATATGCCACGGCGCCGGCGCACACTATCTGAATCCTTCGGTAAGGGCGGTCGTAGACGTGGGCGGCCAGGACAGTAAGGCCCTCCTAATAGACGACAAGGGCAAAACGAAAGACTTCGCAATGAACGACAAATGCGCCGCAGGGACAGGGCGGTTCCTCGAGGTCATGGCCCGCGCTCTCGAGGTGGACCTCGACGCCTTTGGCGCGCTGTCACTCCAATCGGACACACCCTGCCGTATCAGCAGCATATGCACGGTGTTTGCCGAGTCCGAAGTCATTTCCCTCATCTCTCGGGGAGAACGAAGAGAAGACATTATCGCAGGAATCCACGAATCAGTGGCGGCCCGCGTGGCGGCGCTCGCCCACCGGGTGGGCGTCCACCCGCCGCTGATGATGACCGGCGGTGTAGCGCGAAACATAGGGGTTGTCACGGCCCTGGAAAAGAAACTTGGAATGCCTGTTGAAGTGTCATCCTATGCACAGGTCAACGGCGCCATAGGGGCGGCCGTGCTGGCGCTGAAAAATTAAGATTGCCCCGCGCGGTCGACCTTCTATCCCTGTGCAATTAGTAAAATCGGGTATCTTCCCCGTTCATGAGACTTCCGGTATTTTGAAAAACCGCCGGAAGCAGGGGACAATTCGGAAAAACGAAAATCGGCCTTTTCGAGTCAAGCCGGCCTCCGGCTATAAAAGCTCCGGCGTAAAGGCCACCACGTCGTCGATGGTCCGGGTTCCGCAGAAAAGCATGACAAGTCTGTCCAAACCTAGGGCGATACCAGCCGACTCAGGGAGATGGTTAAGTGCGGACAGGAATTTCCGGGGCTCGGGATACACTTCCAATCCCCGGTCGGCACGGCGTTTCTGCTCTTCCTCGAAACGACACCGCTGCTCATCGACGTCTGTCAGTTCGGAAAAGGCGTTGGCCAGTTCCATTCCGTTCAGATATAGTTCGAACCGCTCTGCCGTCTTTGAATCAGCGGGGCTTCGCCTTGCCAAAGATCCCAGTTCGACAGGGTAATCATAGAGAAAAGTGGGTCTTGTAATACCCAGGTTTGGTTCGATATCGATGGCAAGTATTTCATCGAAGCAATCCCTGCGAAGGGCCTCGTAGAGGGACAAAGATGAATAGCGATCAAAGGCTTCATCCAGGGTAATCCGTTCCCAGGGCTTTTGCAGGCATAATTGCCGTCCTTCGCCGATATCGAGCATTGCATCCCTGCCAAGTTCACAGGTAACGAACAAAAGGAGGTCCTCGCAGCGCTCCATGAGTGTCTTGTAATCGGCGCCCTCCTCGTACCATTCGAGCATGGTGAACTCTGGAAGGTGCAGATTTCCCCTTTCCTTCCGTCGAAAACATTTCGAAATCTGGAAGATGCGGCCGTAGCCGGCCGCCAGCAGCCGTTTCATGCACAATTCGGGCGAGGTCTGGAGATACCTGTCTTCGGAAGATACAGCCTCGATGGATGATTCAGGAGCTATCTCCAAAAGACGAATCGGGGTTTCCACTTCGAGAAAATCGTATGCTACAAAAAAACGCCGGACGGCCTGGATCAGATCTGCGCGGACGCGTAGGAATTCCCCCTTTCGCGCCAG
Organism: Syntrophobacterales bacterium; assembly: GCA_018433345.1. Classification (GTDB taxonomy): domain Bacteria; phylum Desulfobacterota; class Syntrophia; order Syntrophales; family UBA2210; genus MLS-D. The sequence continues at coordinate 17,675 of JAHDRK010000037.1, forward strand.
TCGCCATCGCTCATCATGGTACATCGGTATTTAGTCATTCCTTGACTCGGGTCACGTACTCACCTGTACGCGTATCTATCCTTATCTTTTCGCCCTCTTCGATGAAGGGCGGCGCCTGGAGCTGGTATCCCGTTTCGACGACGATGGGCTTTGAATTGCCCGCTGCGGTGTCGCCCTTGATCCATGGCTCGGCCTTGGTAACCGTGAGGTCTACAAAATTAGGCAGTGTGACCCCCAGTGGCTGTTCACCGAAAAAGAGAATTTCCACGTCTATGTTTTCGATCAAGAAATTCGCCGCCTCTCCTACTTGATCGGCAGTAAGGTAAACCTGCTCGTAGGATTCGTTGTCCATGAAGCAGTACTTGTTTTCCTCGCGGTATAGGTACTGCATGCGCCTTTCGTTGAGATCGGCCGGTTCGAAGGTGTCGACTGAACGAAATGTCCTCTCGAACTGTGCTCCCGTTAACATGTTTTTCAACTTGCACCGGTAAAGCGCCTGGCCTTTGCCGGGCTTGGAAAATTGGAAATCGGTCACCACGTAAGGTTCGCCGTCAATCTGGATCTTTAGATTCTTTCTCAGGTCGCTTGCTTCATACATAAAAGAAATGTTCTCCATCGCTCGTATTAGTCCACTCCGCCCTTATGGGCAAAACGACGTAAATGCTTGTAATTCATTTATGGCATTATGTCAAAATAATACGAAAGGATGGCGCGTTGTCCTTTCGACTTTTGCATGGTGATTATTCAGAACCCTGGAAACACCCATTTACTGTTGACTCTCAACAACTTTCTGATAGAAATATCCTGTAAAGGTTGGTCATCTCGATGTACCGGCGAACCGGATTACCTTCTTACTTATATCAGAACAGGAGCTTACACACATGGATCTCCACAGACTGTTTCACCCGAAAAGTGTCGCCGTCATCGGGGCATCGGCAAGCCTTGGCGGTGGTAAAATTCCCTATTTTCATACAATCAGGGGAGCCGGATTCCAAGGTGATATCTACCCGGTGAACCCCAAGTACAGTGAAATCGATGGGACAAAATCTTACGCCTCTATCGACGACCTACCCGATGAAATCGATCTTACCATCGTCGCAGCCCCTGTACAGCACTCCCTAGACATAATCAGGGCGGCGGCACGTAAGAAATTCAAGTTTGTCCATTTTTTCACCTCGGGATTCGGCGAGACCGGAAATGTGCAGCTTGAAAAGGAGCTCCTCGAAGAGGCCCGCAAAGGAGGTGTCAGGATCGTCGGTCCAAACTGCGTGGGCATCCACTGCACCGCATCGAAACTCAACTTCGGCTACCTTCCTCAGGAACAATCTCCGGGATCTGTTGCTTTTCTGGGGCAATCGGGAGGAATTACGGGAAACTTCCTCAGCGTTGCCATGACGCGCAAGATATGGCTAAACAAGGTAGCTTCCTACGGAAACCAAATTGATCTGAGAGTTGAGGACTTCCTGGAATATTTCGCCGATGATGACTCCATAAAGCTGGTGGCCTGCTACATAGAAGACGTCAAGGACAGCAGGAAATTTCTATCCGCCCTAAAAAAAACCACCGATAAAAAACCTGTCATAATTTTAAAAGGGGGAAAAACAAGCCGCGGGTTTAAGGCAGCTGCCAGCCATACGGGCGCCATGGCTGGAAATTACACTATTTGGTCCTCTGCGGCACGCCAGCACGGAGCCATCCTTGTCGATGATTTCGACAGCATGATGAACTTGGTAATGCTGGGCGTGATGGAACGGGTTCCCGGAGGGAAACGAGTAGGGTTTTTGGGTGCCGGAGGCGGTATGTCGGTCCTTTTCGCCGACCTGGCCGAACAAGCCGGCCTGGAACTTCCTGAACTACAGGAAATCACAAAGAAACGGATCCTCGAAAGAATCAAGGATGTAAATACATCTACGGCCAACCCCGTGGACCTTGGTGCTTACGGTTTTGACCTTTCCGTTATGGCTCATACCATGAAAGCGCTCGACGAGGATGAAAACATCGACGTAATCATCCCCTATTTTTCGGTGGATTACATAGCATCCGTAGAATTGTTCCTCAATGTAAAAAACAGTGAACAGACCATTGTAGATATGGCCCGGGATATCGAGAAACCTGTCATTCCCATCCTGGCCAGTTTTACGGAAAACAACCTGGATACTGAACGGGTTCGCATCTCCACCTTCTCTACCTTGAGAAAAGTTGGGTTTCCCGTCTATCCCAATGTCCAGGACGTCGTATACACGCTGCAACGTTACTTCAATTGGATTGAAGCCAAGAGAAAACGTTCGCAATCGCGGTTCATTCATGATACAAGAATCGGGCTTTCTGTATCCTCGGAAATTCAATAAACATGAAATCAAATTTCAATACATCGCAGATCGGGATCATAGGCGCCGGTCGGTTGGGTACCGCATTTGCTTACAAATTCAGCAGAGACGGGCGAAATGTCCACATTTACCACCATGACATCGACCTGTGCAGGGCTATCAACGAGGATCATCTTAATCCCCGACATTTTACGGAAAGTCTCTCAGAACTTCTTGGCGGCTTGGATCTTGTTCCCCGTCTCCCTCGGACCGTGACAGCCACGAACGATCTGCAAAAATTCATTGAAAAGAACGACATCGTGATTCTTGCCGTAAACATGAACGGCCTTCCGGAGATCCTAAATTACCTCCGACCTCTCATAGCCAGAAAAAGCGGGAAAATATGCCTGATCTCACCCATAAAAGGTGTCGCCTCCGATGAAAAGACCCGGGAACTTATAACGCCCTCCCAGTTGATCCACAACCACTTCTTCGATCTAAAGACAAAGTATGACCTTGTATGTATAGGAGGCCCCTTTTTCGACGTGGACATCGCGCTTGGAAATCCCGTTTGCCTCTCCGTTGCCGGGAAGAAGAGGACCGCTTTCGCGGTCGAAAAGATCCTCAGTCAAAACAGGAAAGAATTGAGTTGCTATTACAACTTTGATTCAGTTGGAATCGAGGCCTGCGGGGCACTGAAAAACATTGTTGCAAACTTCAAGGGTGCCACCGACCAGATAGAACTGGGACGATCGATCGGAGGGACGATTTTCGCCAGGGCGGGTGTGGAAATCAGGGCCCTCTCCAGGATTCTCGGCGGCAGTTTCCAGGCATTTTACAGCCAGGCGGGCGTCGGAGACATGTACGTGACCGTCTCGTCAATGGCCAGCAAAAATTATCGTTATGGAAAATATTATTATGAATATTACAACGGAAACCCAATAGAAACTAACCTTGCCGTGCTGAAAAAAATAGATGGCACACCGGAAGGCCCCCCTTCCATTCGCAACGTACATCGATACCTTGAAAAGAAAAACATGTACAGCCCCATATTCCGCTGCACCTACCGGATATTCAATGAAGGTGGAACCCGGGAAAAAATAAGGCAGCAGATCATCGAGGCCTGCCAGATGGATATCAGGAAAAAGGAATACATCGGCCCGCTTTCCCGAGCCTTTTACCATCTCATGCCCAAGTTCTGGTACCGTCGGAATCGGGGTGGTCTATCCCGCCTTGTCTTTTGATCAATCGTTCTCTGATTTCTTTTAATCCGGCCTGGTATTCACCACGCCTTTCGAGGCCTCCGATAAGTTCCATGTCGGCGGAGAGCCGCTCTACAATCTGAACAATATCCAAACCGTAATGATTCTTCGTCTGTCGATCCGCAAGGTCGACAAAAAGGAGTGAATAATATCTGACGAGAAAGCTTGTCCTCGAATCCCTCCTGGCCAGGTAGGATGAGCCACCCAGTGTTGAAAGGAAAAAGGCGCCGTAATTATAAAGTTCCTCTATAGATACCTCCGTTTGAGGATTCTCTTGTTGCATGTCAAGAATGAGCCAGCGGTGGCAGAGGGCCATGACGTCTTCCAGCCTTTCCCGTTCCCTTCTCATAATCTCCGCGGCCAAGAGGACGTCTTCCTTCCCCAGGACCCGGTAAAAATGATATATATTTGATATGATTCGTCTTATATCCATCGTTTCCGCAACAACGAAGGGCTCCTTCTTCATCAATCTTTCGATCACTGCAAGCATGCGAAGATAGGTTCCCTCTTCGACTTCGTAGGTCTTGACGTAGTCCCGGCTATCGAGATAATTACAGAACTCTTTTACCTGCATCAGGCAACGCTCGTACTCACTTGACTCTACCGCTGGCGGGCGTTTTGCAGCTACGACGTTCTCCCCGTCCTTTTCATTCGATTCCGCTTTCTCCACTAAATCTTCTTCGTCGGTCCCCTGCTTCAATTCCTCTTTTATTTCAGCCATGTGGAACGGACGCTCCCCTGTGGCTTCCTCCTTGACACCGTCGTTGTTCCCATCGCTTTTGGAAAGCAGCAAAAGAGCCGCCAGGAAAGCAACTACAATTATCGCAAGAATCAGGATCAATAACTTCTTTTTCCCGGTCATCATCTTCCCCCTTTCCGGCTTCGACAACAGAATCTTAGCGATCTCTTACACAAAATCAGGTAGTTGTTTAAGATCATTGATAATAATGTCCGGTTCTACACTTCTGAACCGCTCGTCTTCCTCACGGAGTTTAAGCGACCGCGCATCTCCAGCAAAAAGGGCTGCTTGGAATCCCACTGCTTTAGCGGGATAAACATCCTTCAGCATGTCATTCCCTACATATAGTGTGTTCTTCGCTTCGACACCCCTGTCCAAAAGTCGCTCCGCCGCCAGGGAAAATGACCTGATAGAAGGCTTTACGTATCCAAGTTCATACGAAAAAAAAATAAGATCGCGGCTGAAACCTATTTCATCGAGGGCCATGCCCAGATAGCTCGAAAAGAGGTAGGGCGTGTAAAACTGGGCATTGGAAATTATCCCCATCAGCACACCGCGTCTTTTCAAAGTGGAGAGAACTTCCCCGAGACCCGGCATTGGATAAACGGGGTTGACTATGAGCTCGAACTCGAGAGCTATCTCTCTTATCCGTCGTCGGTCCTTTATACCCGTGACGCGCTCCCAGATGTCTTCGATGACAACTTCAGGATAATCGATCCCGCTTTCGGAAAGACGAAGTTTTTCTGCTTCGATGCTATCAAAAAATCTTTCTACCAACCCTTCCGCCGAATAGCTCAGCTCAAAACGTTTACACAAGTTATCTATTTCCGACAGTCGGAGTGAAGCCTCGGACCTCGCTCCCCCTATATCGCCCGCCTTGCTTATAAAAAGAGTCCCGTAAACATCGAAAAGAACTGCCTTGACGCTGTGAGTGGGCGAACCCTTTGGTTGGAGCGGCGTTGCGATCGGAGTCATGGGACGTGAGTAACTACGAATCAGTTCTTCAAAGGTCACGTTAACCCCCTTAAAATTCCTACCTATGTTCCCACATTAGAGAAGACTCGTCGTCCTGTCAAGTAGCCTCGAGAAATCGGCGGGGTGCGCGTTAAATGGTTTTTCGACACAACCGACCGTGTTCCGTCATGTGGCACAAGGAAGCGATTGTCTTAAGATCTAAGGAGGAAATTGTCACCGCCGAATCAAACCCTTCTGCTCGTGAATGTCTCCTCTTGCCAAAGAAGCGAAAACGGCAACGAAACACAGCACAGCGGCAATTGTAAATATGAGGCGCACACCGGCGATAAAGGCTGCTTGATGCTCCGAAACGATTGTCTCTTTACCTATTACAATTGCGAAGACAACCATCGCTATCCCCATGCTCAGGGTCATTCCCAGCTGGCGCATCGTACCCATGGTCGCCGCCGCAAAACCATAGGAATGCTTTTCGATGGAACTCATGATCGCATTGGTGTTCGGCGAGGCGAACATGGCGAAACCGAAACCTATGAGCACCTGACAGCCTACTATGTGAATCACCTTCGTGTCGACGGTCAAAAAGGACAACACCAAGATACCGGCACATGTAACGGCCATTCCCGCCGAGGACAGCAACCGCGGTTCAACCCGATCAGACAGTCGTCCAAATATGGGAGAAAAAAGGGCTTGGATAATCGGGTTTGTAATCAAAACCAATCCCGCCTCTCCCGCTGAGAGCCCCTTGGTAAACTGCAGGTAGAGGCTGAGAAGAAAGGCGATCGAATACGTCCCACTATAATGCACCAGTGCGGCGATGTTTGAAAATGCAAATCCACGATTTTGCATAAAGAGTCTGAAATCGATGATCGGAGAGGCGGCTCTTTTCTCTAATCTAACAAAAAGCAAAATGCCGCAGAGACTTGCCGCAATAAATGAAACACCCATCCGGCTCGGCAGAATTGAAAGTCCGTACATGAAGAGTGTCAGTGTCGCCATATAAACGATCGTACCCGGCAGGTCAAAACGATCCCTTCGAGGCTCTTCGTATTCAGGCAACATGATAGCCGTGGCAATCACCATCGCCAAGCACAGACCGGCCGACAAAAAAAATATGCTTCTCCAACCCAAGTGCTCTGTAAGCAGGCCCCCCAAAAGGGGGCTCACGGATAGCCCAATATAAACTGCCGCGGCGTTTATTCCCAGCACCCTCCCTCTGTGGCGCTTCGGAAAGGCGGCGGTAAGTATCGCCACAGAGTTGGCAACAACCGCCGAGGCGCCCACCCCCTGAATCACTCTCGAAAAAAGAAACAAGCCGCTCGATTGAACCACCACGGAGAGGAGGGACCCAGCTAAAAAAATGATGTATCCGCCAAGAAAGATCTTCTTGCGTCCGTGCATATCTGAAAGACGTCCCAGGGGAACCATGAGCGAGGCCGATGTCAATATATAAGCGGTGGACACCCAGGTGATTAAAACTGCGTTCATTTGAAAGTAACCGGCGATGGTAGGCAGGGCTATTACGACCGAAGAAGCCATAAAGGGTATTAGAAACGAACTGATAGTGGTAATAACGAGCACGGCGATTCTGTGGCGGTCTTTTGTTTCATCGTTCGAATACATAGCGATGTTGATTCCCATACACCTATGAGTTGTTGCCCGTTGAATAAACGATGAGAGGACAGAAATCAACTCCTGCACACGTTAAACGCAGGAATGATTCATTTGAACATACGTTCCTTCTCTTACGATTGGTGGCCGAAACCGTCCTTCGTAGTTCCTCGTGAAGAGGAATCGGTAACATCCACTTCATGGCCGCATCACTACAGAGCCCAGGTCGAGGTTCTTTTCGATAAATCACGCTTGCCACTGGTAATAAAGTCTGGACGGGACCGGCGGGTCTTGTCGATTCTTGTGGGGATTACATGCCCCGAACCATTTTAAGACCTTTGTGTGATGAAGACGGCGACCCAAGCACGCTTTTCCGGGCAGTGCCTAAGAACCGGGAACAGCCGTTCCGGGAACGGCGCAACGGGACCCTATTCGGCAACACCGGCTCGCATCGGACAAAATCAATACGTGCAGAATCACAACCGCAACGGGGTCAAGAAAAGTTCTTTAAAGCAAGATGGCGGGGTGAAACCATTCTATTTTGCGGAAGGATGGCATCACATCGACAGATGAGATTTAAATTCGGCGGTCTTCTCAGGCACAGGACGCCATGGAACCATCGGCGCCTCAAAGGTTGTACCTGAAGTGCGGCGCAATTACTACATACCGTCGCTACCGCACCATTTTCGTCATATCCCACATTGGAAGGAATATTGCGAGGGCGAAAAATCCCACAACTACGGCTAGCCCGACGATCAAAATAGGGCCGAGGGCGGACGAAAGTTTTTTTACGGCGAATTCCACTTCGTCGTCATAGTGCACGGCCACCTGACTAAGCATTTCGTCCAGGGCTCCTGTTTCTTCGCCCACGGCCACCATATCGACAACCATGGGCGTGAAGTATTTAGCCGAACGCAGCGGGCTGGACAGCCCCCTCCCCTCTTCCAGGAGCGCCCTTATTTTCCTGAATTCCTTGGCAATGGCTTCGTTCCCTATGGTACCCATAAGAATGTCCAGAGAGGCAAGAACTGTTATGCCGCTCGCTTGAAGTATGGAAAAGATACTTGAAAAGCGGCTCATAGCGGCCTTCTGAACCAGGGACCCGACAATTGGGAGCTTGAGATAGAGTGTGTCCTTCAGCAATCTTCCTGAAGGTGTTTTCGTATACTGCCGGTACGCAATAATGACGGCCGCCGTTGCCAAAAGCACTATGTACCAATAATTAGATAAGATATTGTATAATCCAAGAGCTATCTTCGTGGGAAGGGGCAATTCAATGCCCGCTCCTTCGAATATACCCACGAAAGTGGGAATGACGAAGGTAAGAAGAATGAAAAAGGCGATGGCCAAGGCGCCGAGCACTATCTTCGGATATTGCAGAGCACCTTTGATGTCCGATTTGACCTTGTGCTCATGTTCAAGTAGATAGATAAGCCGTTCGAGAACTTCCGTCAAGGTACCGCTGGTCTCTCCCGCGTGGATCATGTTTACGTAGAGAGGTGAAAGAATATTTTCGTGTTTTCGGAACGCTTCCGTCAATGAACTCCCCGACTTGATATCTATAGATATGGCGGCGATAACGTTTTTCAAACGTTCGTTCTGTGCCTGGTTCTGAAGAATGTCGAGGATCTGTGTCATAGAAAGACCGGCGGCCAGCATGGTTCGGAGCTGTCGGGTCATGAGGATTATTTCTTCATCTTTTACGGGGGTAAGCCTTACGGCGATCTTCTTGAGGAGGGACTCAACTCCCGCCGCCTTCTCTTCCGTCACCTTCGACGGAATAAAGCCCTGGTTGTTCAGGATTTGCTCGGCCATTTCTATTGATTCGGCCTCGATAACCCCTGACACCGAGGAACCACTCTGATTAATGGCTTTGTATGCAAAAGTGGGCATAGCGTCCTTCGATAGTAATATTTTTTATGATGTATTTCGAAAAATTGTCGGGACTTCTAATTCCCTCAACAATCAACAAACCTGCTCGCTGACATTCATAACTTTCGCCGCCGCTTCTTCGAGTGTTGTTATACCCCTGGCAACCTTGTCGGCGGCGTCTTCTTTCAGTAAACGAACCTTGCCCGTTTCCACAGCGACCCTGTTGATTTCCTGTGACGAACTACCCCGGGTAATCAACTCCTGTATCTCTTCGTCCACGCGAAGGACTTCAAACACCCCGGTCCTCCCCTTGTACCCCGTATTCATGCACTTCTCGCAACCACGGCCCTTCATGAAATGTGGATTTTCGTATTTGTCGAATCCCCACGCCCTAAGGGCATTCTCGGGTGGGTCATAAGGTTCCTTACATGAAGGACAATTGGTCCGCAGCAATCGCTGGGCAAAAGACACAAGCAGAACCGACGACACTAAGAAGGGCTCTATCCCCATGTCAATAAGACGTGTCACCGCCCCCGCCGCGTCGTTTGTGTGTACGGTACTGAGGACGCGGTGCCCCGTAAGGGCCGCCTGTGTAGCGATACCCGCCGTTTCTCCGTCACGGATTTCACCGACCATTATCACGTCGGGGTCCTGACGCAGGATGGACCTCAAACCACTGGCGAATGTCATCCCTGCCTTGACATTCAATTGAACCTGGCGTATCCCCGACATACGATATTCAACGGGATCTTCAAGGGTGATCACGTTTATTTCAGGAGACGCTATCAATTTCAAGATCGAATATAGGCTGGTACTCTTCCCGCTTCCCGTAGGGCCCGTACTTAAAATCATTCCGTATGGGTTTTGACTTGATTGAACGATCTTTCGCCGATCTTCCGGAGACATGCCCAGCCGATCCAGGCTGTACACCCCCGCGCCCATGTCAAGAAGACGGAGGACCAAATTCTCCCCATATATCGTCGGTAAAACTGATACCCGAATATTTATTTCCTTGTTGTCCATTTTCACTGTAAAACGACCGTCCTGCGGTATCCGGGACATCGCTATGTCCATGCGGGAAAGAATTTTTATCCTCGATATGATGGGCAGTATCATTGATTTCGGCGGGGCGGGCATTTCAACGAGATTTCCGTCTATCCTGAAACGAAGTGATACGCTTTTTTCTTCGGGACTTATGTGAACATCACTTGCCTTTTCCCTTACCGCCTGTGCGATAATGGAGTTCACAAGCCGTATAACAGGGGCCTCTTCCGCCATAGTCTGAAGAGAACTGACCTGGAGATCCGCCTCGATCTGCTCTTCCGATCTGACGTCCACGGCAACCTCACCCATGGATTCCATGATCTCGCTTATCCCCGATTGCATCCCGTAGATCATACCCACGAGGTCGTTTAAGTCCTTCTCTGAGCAGACCACGGCCTCCACTTCCATCCCTGTTTTTTCCTCTATGGTATCGATGGTATTGATATCCATGGGATCGATCATAGCGACCGTGAGAAGGTTGAACTTCCTCCTGATCGGAACAACCTGGAGTTTTTGAGCCATGTCCGACGGGATCAGTTCGGCAAGGCTTCTGTCCAGGGGATATTCTTCGGGATCATACTTGGGTATCTTAAGTTGCATGCAGATCTGGTCGATAATTTGCTCTTCCGTAAGGATACTCTCCTTAATGAGGTATTGACCCAGCATGAGTCCGGCCTTCTTTTGTCCCATCAGTGCACTCTTGAGCTGTTCTTCGCTGAGAAGACCCGCCTCAATGAGCATTTCTCCCAATCTCTTACGAACTCTCACAGTCTGTCCCCTTGTTCGTCTAGTTTCAGAACCATCCGCCCAACACGTCGCTGCTATGTATAATGAGCATACAACTTTTTATTCAGCGTTTACCGTAAAACACCGCATCGTCCGGCCAGGTCTCGACAATTTCACATCCATCGTCCACCGCTTTCCGACAGTATTCCAAGGCTTGAAGGGCGTCTTGTTCGTATTTATAACTCTTTTTAAAAACAATCGCGAATCGAAGGCCCTGTCCGGCTGTCCAATAAGGCAGGATCCTGGTTTCCGATTCCGGCAGATTCAGCATGCGCAGCCTTTGATATGCCTCACTGAACGAGTCTGTTTCATCGATTCGAATCCAAACGCCTCTTTCATAAAACTCTTTTCTGTCATCTGCCACGGCCGGTATAGTGACGATCTGGCCCACCTCAACGTGGTTCAAGTCTGAAATAGCGGGATTGTTTTCCTTAAAGGTTTCCTTGAGATGGCTGTCACATATGCCGTATACGCTCCTTAACATCCGGCAGACGAACTGATTTCTCGCTATTTCAATAGTGCCCAGGACCGCGGGCATTTCTTGATCGGCCATGGCCGTTTCTTCAGCAATGGTGACCCCCGTCTTTTCAGCCGAGCCCGAGGGCGACTTTATTCCCGCTTCACAGTCTATCGCTGCGCTCAGATTCTCCTCCGGCGGCAGTTCGGTCGCATGGCTGTCCGATACCAGAATGTCGGAATACATGATTGCCGTACTTCTCATCATACTTTGTGCCGGCTCCATTGCCACTCGGTTTGTCGTTCCTGCATCTACATGAGCCGTGGTCGTCACATTCCCGCCTGACGTACAAGAACCTTCCCGCGACGGAACGCCATGATCATTCAAACCATAATAAACAGCGGCGCCCGCCACCATTAGAAATATCACGGCCGCCACCGGCACTTTCAGCCTAAGGAGCCCCCCATGTTTATATTCCGGCCTGGAGCGCCGAACCACGTCTTTTACCAAGCGCCGGTCCACCCTGCCTTTGTTTTTTATGATCATGGCGATAAGTACCTGGTGGCACATGCGAACCACTTTTCGGGGATAGCCTTCCGTTTCTCGGTATATTGCCATGAGAGCCGGCTTTGTGAACCGAACTGAACTGGATTCCTCTCCTTTTTCCGCCGCCCGATTCAATCGAAAAAGCACCATTTCGCTGGTTTCTTGAAAGTTCAAGGGGCCGAGATGGTATGTCAGGTTGATTCTGTCCTCGAATCCAGGATGTCTCTCTAGGTTTTGCCGGAATTCTTCCTGGGCGAAAATCGCAATCTGCAGAAGTTTACATTCATTAGTTTCGTAATTCAGAAATTCCCGGAGGCTTTCCATCGCGAAATCGGGAAGTTTTTGCCCCTCATCTATGATAAGAACAACCAGTTTCTTCCTTTCAACTGCTTGATGAAAGAGGTGGTTTTTTATGCGCTCGCGAATCCGCCAAGGACTGTCCTCTTCCCCCACGTCGTGAATACAGAATAATCGCGCCATTGAAAGAAGAAACTCCCTTTCCGTACTGAAATGGGGATCAAGCATCAGGTGCGTGCTTACTTCAGGATCGGCGGCAAATTTACGGATCAACTGGCGCGAAAGCGTTGTCTTGCCCGCACCGACCTGTCCTATAACAACACTCAGTCCCCTTCTGAGCCTGAGAACCAGTTCTAATTTCTGCAGGCA
>JAHDRK010000018.1 GCA_018433345.1 Syntrophobacterales bacterium
ACCACCCATATTCCTCTGGCGGAAGTATCGGAAAAAATATCGAAAGAACTCATCACCGAAAAACTGTCCACACTCAACTTCTCCCTGAAGCGCGATTTCCGTATCGAAACACCACGCATTGCCGTACTCGGATTAAATCCTCATGCAGGGGAAAACGGACTGCTGGGACAAGAAGAACTCCGGATCATTGCTCCGGCCGTAAAAGAGGCGCAGGATGCAGGAATACTGTGTGCCGGGCCTTTCGCCGCAGACGGCTTCTTCGGAACCGGAAGGTACAGGGAATTTGATGCCGTGTTAGCCATGTATCACGATCAGGGGCTGGTTCCGTTTAAGACCATCGCCATGGATTCGGGGGTAAATTTTACTGCCGGCCTGCCTATCGTGCGGACATCTCCCGATCACGGAACGGCGTACGACATTGCAGGGCAAAACAAAGCATCGGAAGAATCTTTCCGGCAAGCGATTTATATGGCTATAGATATTTTTAACAACCGCCGCGATTACGATGAAGCGGGCGAAAACCCGTTGCGTAAAATGTTCTTCGACCGCGGAAAAGACGACGTAAGGTTAGACCTGACGGAAGAGGAAGAAGAAGCGTAATGCGAATCAGCAGTCCTGCTGCTGTGGTGAGTGTTTAAGACGAATACCTGCCCGGATATTCCGGATCAGTTCGTACCCCCATAAGCCCAGCGCCGTGAGCTCAATAAAACCGGAGATGCCGATAAACCGAAAAGCTTCGGGGTAAAAATCAGTCGTAATCTGCGAGACAATACGCCAGGTGTTGCCCACATTGAGCAGGATGAAAACCAGCCAAAGCGAGCTTGTCTTCCGAATGTCGATACCCGAAAAACCGGGCACGACCTTAGCGGAAACACCGACAATCATCATCATGATAAAGCCGACTGTCAATGCATGGCGGTAGGCACCGAAGTAAGCGTGCGAGAATGGATTCTCCCCTCCCGTCATGGGAAGATAGATGCCGAACATGTAATAGGGGCCAAACGCCAGCAACAGCGTAGCTACAATA
>JAHDRK010000075.1 GCA_018433345.1 Syntrophobacterales bacterium
AATTATACCTTTCGGTTGGAAAGCATCGACGATCAGATGTCACCCGAAGCGGCCGTCGCAAACGCCAAGCTAATAGTTTCCAAGTATAAAGCGCCGGTCGTTTTCAATTCATTGGCGCACTGTATCGCCGCATTAATGCAGGTAAACCTGGATCCCGGAAACGAATTTATTATAGCGGGATATTCGAGTATTCATACCATGCATAATTATGGAAACCCGCTTCTCATCAATCCCACGCCCAACTTTGTGGCCTATATTCTCGCTTATTGTGACATAGCCTGGCAGAAAGGTTTTCGTCGGGGTGCCATGGTCGTTATCGATACGGCGTACGGTGACGCCTGGCGTGAACGGTTCAGGGCCACCTGGGAAGGAAGGGGCGGCGTCATCACCAGTGATCATGCCGTTCCTTATACGGGGAATCCCGATGATTACAAAGATCAATTGACGGAGGCGGTCGCGACAAAACCCGATTTCATCTTGATCGGAGGCCCATCGGTACCCACGGCGCTTGTAGCCAAGCTGGCCAGGGAACTGGGTTACAAAGGGGCCTTTCTCCTGAGTGACCAGGCTCGAATGGATGCCATGGCCCGTTTTCTCGATCACCGAAAAATTCGCTATCATGATGGTCACGATGTGTTGGAGAGCGTGATAGGCGTTGCAAATATCGCAGATCTGCCCTTGCCTTACTCAAATATCTTCGCAGAGAAATACACGAAGATCTTTAAAAGGCCTCCCTCGTGGGAAACGGCGCTTAACTACACGGCAATGAACATCTTGGCAAGGGCGATAGTCGAAGCAGGCACGGTAACCGACCCCTTTGCCATCCGGGCGGCTATACCAAAACTGTTTGAAGAGAAACCCATACTGGGAGACGTATCACCCAATGAAGTTTGGGGCATAGAAGACAACGGCATCTTCATGACCGCCGGTGTCATCCAAACCGTGGAAAACGGCAGAATCAGCAGGGTGGATCATTACTTCCCCTTTCCGAAGACGGAAGAAGAGTTCAACACCATCCTCAATCTCAGCAAAGCGTTGGAACCGGAAAACATCCGCTGGTTCCCGCTACGTTAAGGCCCTCTACGTCAAGAAAGGATGGGACTCACATTTCCCGACCACCCGGCACCGATAAATAATTGAAAATACAACCGGCTCCCCCAATAAATTCTTGTGGGGGGAACCGGTTATTTTATGCTCAGACAGCGCAAAACCGCAGGTGGAAACAATATTTTCGACTTGACAGGAAAACTGATCTGCTATAGAAACTTTACTTCACATTACGCACGTTTCTTAAAATCGAAAGGAAGGATTCGAAGAGTTGGCAACTCACAAATCGGCAATAAAGAGACATCGCCAAAGCGAACGACGGCGACAACGTAACGTATCCATCAAGTCTCACGTGAAAACCAGGGTTAAGGCAGTTATCGCTTCAGTGGAATCGAAAGACGCCGACAAGGCGAAAGAAACACTCCACCGTGCCGTAAAGGTTATCGATAAAGCGGCCGCCAAGGGTGTTATGCATAAAAACAAGGCAAGCCGCAAGATCTCCAGGTTGGCAAAGAAGGTAAACTCCCTTTCACAGGCTGGCTGAGATATCCTCTTAACCATTGACGCCCTTGTAAAAAGTCAAGAATCGCCATTTTAGTCCTTCATCCTCGCGAACACAGCCGGCGAAGGGCGGTTTTATCCCATTCGGAAATCAGGTATATTCACAATGCGTCCGGCAGTATCCCCCCGCAGGGGGGCATCTCGTTTTCGGCCTTTCTAGGGGTCCATCAACTTTGAACGTAGAACGCGGAGCCTAGAAGGGGGGGGGGGGGTCTTAAAAACCCGCCATAATTCCCCGGTAGGCCAACTCGGCAAGATCGGAGGCTAGTTTTTTCAATGCTTGTGAGCGGTTTCTTTCGGTAAAGAGGGGATCGTCACCGACCAGGAAAGCTTCACTATCCTCGAGCCCGTTGTGCGACCATAAAACGTTACCGTTTCTCTCCTTGAAGGTGATCTGAAGGCGCATATAAACCTTGTCTTCCACTGCCCTTTCCATAATCCTGTAAGCTGACCTGGATGTCCGAATATTGCGGACTGTTCCGGACAAGATCGCGTCCGCGTCATCAGCACTTCCGGCTATGGAAAATCTTCCGCTTCGCCTGAACTCGGTGATGAAAGCATTTCTGACATAATTTTCAACCATGGGCTCGGCGGTGGAATTTATAAAGGCATCCACGTACACTGATTGAATCGACCTGTCCACAGCCTCGCCCCCTCCGGAAAATCGATAGCCGCAGGATGCGAGGATCGGCGGGAACAGCGCCAAGAACAGCGCGACGAGCACCAACCTTCTTTTCATTATCCATCTTCTCCCCGTAAAGGTAAGTTCTCCCTTGCCGAGTCACTTGGCAACGATGTTTACAAGCCTTCCTGGAACGCAGATCACCTTGATGATCTCTTTTCCCTCCAGGTGTTTCCGTACCTTTTCATCAGCCAGTGCTTTTTCGCGGATCACCTCTTCCGATTCATCGGCCGCCGCCTGAATCTTGCCGCGTACCTTTCCCTGGACCTGGATAACTATCGTTATCTCCTCCTCCCGGGCCGCTTCCTCGTCGTAGGAAGGCCATGCCGATTCAGCGAGCAATCCCTCTCCACCCATCATTCTCCAGAGTTCCTCCGTTATATGGGGAACGATCGGATTGAGCAAAATGACTATAGTCTCTATCGCCTTTCTAATAATGGAAAGGGCCTCTAAATCGTCTCTTTCGGGACGTGGAACCTGGTACAACCGGTTGACCAGCTCCATGACGGCGCTGATGGCGGTATTGAAGTGGAACCGGTCTTCGATGTCCCTTGTCACCTTTTTTACAGTTTGGTGATACTTTTTTCGCAGTTCCCTCGATGCCGGATCCTTCGGCTCTCTCTCTTCATCAAAGGGAGAAACCTCTCGTATATCCTCGAGATATTCCTGCACGATGCGCCAGACCCGGTTCAGAAAGCGGAACGATCCCTCCACTCCCTGGTCGCTCCATTCCAGGTCTTTTTCGGGGGGCGATGCGAAAAGGCAAAAGAGTCTCGCCGTGTCCGCCCCATATTCGTCGATAAGGTGAGACGGGTCGACGACGTTTTTGAGTGACTTGGACATCTTTTCCGTCTTCCCGATGACGATTTTTTCCCCGCACCTGGAACATGCTCCCTCTTTCACCTCGTCCGGGTAAAGATAACCATGACGTGGGCAGCGCGTGGTTTCTTTGCAGACCATGCCCTGCGTCAAGAGGTTGGTGAAGGGCTCATCGATCCCCAATACCCCGAAATCCCTGAGCATTTTTGTAAAGAAGCGGGCATAGAGCAAGTGGAGAATCGCGTGCTCGATGCCACCGATGTATTGGTCGACGGGCATCCAGTAGCCCACCTTCTTTCTGTCAAGACCCGGCTTTTCGTTGTAGTCGGGAGAACAAAACCGGTCGAAATACCAGGATGATTCAACGAATGTGTCCATCGTGTCCGTCTCCCTCTTCGCCGGTCTTCCACAGGAAGGGCATTCGCAATTCACGAAAGAAGCCACTCTTTCGAGAGGTGAGCCGCCTTCGGAGGAAAACTCGATATCCATGGGCAGAACCACCGGGAGATCGCTCTCGTGTACCGGAACGGCACCGCATTCGTCACAGTTGATGACGGGAATGGGCGCGCCCCAGTAGCGCTGGCGTGAGATGCCCCAATCCCTGAGCCGGTATTGGACGGTCTTCTTCCCCCTGCCGATCGACTCCAGGTACTCCGCGATGTCTTCAAGCGCCTGAAGATTCGGACGTCCGTCGAAGGGCCCGGAGTTCACCAGGATTCCCTCGTCCACGTAAGCTTCCGTCATGGTTTCCGCGTCCAGGGCATCGTCGGGATTTTGTATAACCACAACGAGCGGCAGGTCGTACTTTTTCGCGAATTCAAAATCGCGCTGATCGTGGGTGGGAACGGCCATGACACACCCCGTGCCGTAATCGGCCAAAACGAAATTTGCGGCGTATATGGGCATTTTCCAACCTGTTACAGGATTATGACAATAGGCTCCAAGAAAGATTCCTTCCTTTTCGTAATAGTCGGACGTCCGAATGAGCTTGTCCTGCTTTTTTACCTTCTCTACGAAGGCGCGCACTTCCTCTTCCCTGGGAGTTCCTTGAACCAGCTTCATGGTCAATGGATGTTCCGCGGCGACCAGCATGAAGGTGGCCCCGTAGATGGTATCCTGTCGTGTTGTAAAGACCTTTATGGGTTCGGACCCATCTTCCATCGGGAAAATGATTTCGCAACCGTAGCTCTTACCGATCCAATTTTTCTGCATGGTAAGGACCTTTTCAGGCCATCCAGGCAGTTTGTCACAGTATTCGAGCAGTTCTTCGGCGTATGCGGTAATCCTGAAAAACCACTGGTCCAGTTGTTTCTCCGTGACCTCCGAACCGCACCGCCAGCACAAACCACCCTCCACCTGCTCGTTGGCGAGCACCGTCTTGCACTTGGGGCACCAGTTTACGGACCCCCCTTTTTTGTATGCCAGCCCTTTCTCGTACATCCACAGGAAAAAGAGCTGCTCCCAGCGGTAATACTTCGGCTCGCAGGTGGAAATCTCGCGATCCCAGTCGTAGCTGAATCCCATGCGTTTCAACTGGCTCCTCATGACCTCGATGTTCTGGTTTGTCCAAACGGAGGGATGAATCCCATGCTCGATGGCGGCATTTTCGGCGGGCAAGCCGAAAGAATCCCACCCCATGGGGTGAAGAACATTGAACCCCCTCATCTTTTTGTAGCGGGCCGCAACATCACCGATAGTGTAATTACGAACGTGCCCCATGTGGATTTTCCCGGATGGATAGGGAAACATCTCGAGTAGATAATATTTTTTTCGATCGTCATCTTCGGAAACCTTGAAGGTTTTTTTCTCTTCCCAAAAATCTTGCCACCGGGTTTCTATGATATGTGGGTTGTATTTTACTTTCACGATTCTTCCCGTCCTGTTACGCGTTATATTGATGTAAAACGAAGATTCCCTACCACAATTCGCCCAAACAAGCAAAGAAGGAGTGTCACGGCAATGAGCCGCCGTGCCCGGACCTTTATGCAACACCGGCACAGACCTTCCACCCTCGTTGTCAAGGAAATCTCAGTCCCAGTCCCATTGCGAACCTACTTTTTCCAGAATTCGGGAACAAGGAGTATGATGAGGGTATAGATTTCCAGTCGTCCCGCGAGCATGCAGAATGAAAGAATCCACTTGGCCGCCACGGAAAGCTCCGCATACGTCAGGGTCGGACCCACGGTGCCGAAACCGGGACCCACGTTTCCGATGGTGGCCGCAACGGCGGCAAAGGCCGATACCGCGTCGAGACCCGTGGCTGAAAGGACAACAAAACAAACCGCTGTCAGGGAGAGGTAGAGGATAAAGAATCCCCAGATGCTTGCCATGGTTTCCGGATAGACGATCCGTGATCCCAGTTTCACGGACTTCACGGCGTGGGGATGGACAAGCCGGTAGAGTTCCACATAGGCGTGCTTTAGAACCAGCATGATACGAAGGCATTTGATACCGCCTGTGGTCGACCCCACGCAGCCTCCTGAAAACAAGAGGAGCATAAGGATCGCCTTGGACAGATCGGGCCACTTATCATAGTCGGCCGTGACATAACCCGTTCCCGTCAGAATGGAGACCACCTGGAAAGAGGCGTAACGTAAGCAGCCGCCCAGGTCGTTCATGATGTGAAAGTGCAGGTCGAAAACCACCAACAGCATAGCGACGAGGGTGAGGCCGGTGTAAAAACGCAGTTCGCTGTTCTTGAACACGCCCAGGAAATTTCCCGTAAGGAGAGCGTAATGAAGTGTAAAATTGACTCCCGCCGCAAACATGAAAAAGGTTATCACCCCGTCGACGTAGGCGCTGTTGAATTGTCCCACACTAGCGTCACTGGTGGAGAAGCCGCCCGTGGACATGCATGAAAAGGTGTGGCATAGGGCGTTGAAGACATCCAGCCCCCCTGCCAAGAGCATGATAAAGTTTACAATGGAAATAATGATGTAGACTATCCACAGCGTCCGTGCCGTTTCGGCGATGCGGGGTTTCAGCTTGTCCTGGCGGCTGGGGGATTCCGCCTTGTACAACTGCATCCCGCCCACACCGAGCAATGGAAGAATCGCTATGGAAAGCACAATGATCCCCATGCCTCCGAGCCATTGGGTAAAGGAGCGCCAGAAGAGAACACCCCTGGGGAGTTCGTCGAGCCCGCTCAGCACAGTGGCCCCGGTGGTGGTAAAGCCGGAAATGGACTCAAAAAAGGCCCCCGTTAAATTGGGTATGACACCGGAAAAAAGATAGGGAAGCGCCCCGAACAGCGCCCCCAGTATCCACCCGAAGGAAACGACCATGAATCCCTCCCGGTGGCTCAGGCCCGGATCATCTTCGTCGGTGGGTCGGAAAAAATAATACAACAGGGCGCCCGTGCTCACCGTTAGAACCATGGACAAGACAAGAGCCAAGAGGTCGCCGTCCCGAAAGTAAAGAGACCAGGCGATCGGAAAGATCATGGAAAGGCCCAGGAAAAAAAGCAAGGTTCCCAGAATGTAGAGAATCCTTCTGGTTTTCATCCGAAATAATCCAATTTGACCGTAAGTATCTTCTCGATCTGGGGGATAGCCGATCGCAGTGTCACCAAAATGACGTGGTCCCCGGGAAGAATCACCGTGTCTCCCATGGGAATAATCACCCGGTCTTCTCTAAGGACTGCGCCTATTATCGTGCCCTTGGGGAACTTTATCTTCCTCAGGGGCTTCCCCGTTATTTCAGACGTCTCAAGGGCTATGAATTCAACGGCCTCTGCCTTCTCGTCGCTCAGAGGGGTTGAAGAGATAATTTCCCCTTTTCTTATGAAATGGAGGATTTTCCCCACAGTCGCCTGGCGAGGGTTCATGACGCCGTCGATACCGATGATGGGGATCAGATGCGTATAATCCACCTTGTTTATAAGACACAGGGCTCGCTTCGCGCCAAGCTGTTTCGCGAGCAGGGCACCCAGGATATTGGCCTCCTCGTCATTGGTAACAGCCACGAAATAATCGGCTTCCTGGATGTTTTCTTCGCGCAGCAGGTTCTGGCTCGTCCCGTCGCCGTGTAGACAGATGGTCTTGTCCAATCGGCCGGAAAGCGTCTCGCAACGATCCTGTCGTTTTTCGACTATTTTCGTGGCAATGTCCTTTTTCTCCAGTTCTTCCGCCAGCATGAGCGCCGTATTCCCTCCGCCCATTATGAAAACCCGTTCAGCCTGTTGCGTGTCTTTTCCGAAAAACTGCAGCAGATCGCGCACCTTAGATGTTTCCACAAAGACGAACATGTAGTCCCTCGGCAATATAACCGTCGAACCTGTGGGAATCACCAATTCGTTATGGCGTACAATGGAAGCCACAAGAGCCTCACCATCGTACATTTCACTGAATTCTTTCAAATTCTTTCCTGCGACCGGACAGGCACGATCCACGGGAAAGGCGATCAGCTTTATCCTTCCATCGGCGAAATCCATCACTTCTGAAGCACCCGCGTACTCTATAAGCCTGATGGCCTTTCCCACGGCTTCCCGCTCGGGATTAATACAGAGGTTGATATCCAGGTATTCCTTGCCAAAGATGGCAGGCGCCTTGTCCAGATCGGGCTCCCTGATTCTCGCTATCTTTACGGGTACCTTCGATTGCGTCGAAGCTATGAGACAGGCAACGATATTGGTCTCATCGCTGTCGGTAACGGCTACAACCATTTCCGCCTGCTCGATCTTGGCCTTTTTCAGGATCCGGGGACTGCTGCCGCTGCCCGGAATGGTCTGAATGTCCAGGTTTTCCGAAACGGCCTTAAGGCGATTTTCATCCTTGTCTATAAGTATTATATCGTTTCCTTCTTTCGAGAGAATATCGGCGATGTTGTACCCCACTTCGCCGGCACCAATGACGATCGCTTTCATAATTCTTATTCCATACCATACAGGGATACGCCGACCGTCTCCCTGTTTCCTTCCTGTTTTTCTCTGAGGCGGGTCTTCAATACCCGCAAACCGTCTTCTACCTCGGAAAGGTCAGCCGGAGTTTCGATGATGTGAACGGAAGGCCATCGCTCCATCGGTTCACCTGTCGCCCAAAGGGCGCTCAACATGCCGGAAATGAACCATTCCGCCAGATCGGAGGTTGAATATCCGCACCGCCCGATCCCCGGTATGGATGCGGCGATTTCGCGGCATCCCACCGCCCGCATCGCGCGCACCACGATCCCACCCGTATCGATCATGCGTTCGGGGCTAAGACTTTTCAGATCGCCCATTCCGACGACCAGTAGTTTCCTTGGAGGCAGTGACGGTCTTTCGGGTGAAAGAAGGACCGTTTCTCCCGGGCTGCCCGTGATTTTTCCCGCAGCGACAGACCGTGAAACAAACCCGCTCAGCCGCCAATCGACCACTCCCGCCATTCCACGGGGCGGCCTTTCATCTGAAAAGAGTCCCAAGGCCAGTCCTTCCTGCCACAATTCCTCCACAGGCGTCGCGGAAAGGTTAATCCTCATCGGTCATCTTTATACGGGAATAAAAGGCGTCAAGAATGCCGTTGATAAAGGAACCGGAGTTCTCGGAACCGTACCTTTTACCCAAATCGATGGCTTCGTTCAGCGTAGCTTTGGGCGGTATTTCATGAAGATAAAGCATCTCGTAGATCGCCATTCTCAGAATGCTTTTATCGACACGGGCCATCCTCTCGATGGACCAGTTGTCAGAGCAGTGCCTGATCGCATTGTCGATCTCATCCACATGAGCCAAGGTTCCGGTTACAAGCAATGTGGCAAAATCACGGGCATTTGCAGGCGCCTCGAAGTTCAGCCAAAACAACTCCAGCGCTTGAGGGGCATCGATGCCCGTTGTGTCGACCTGGTAGAGAACCTGAAGGGCGATTTCCCTCGCCTTCCTCCGGTGACCCATTCATTCCTCACTGTGCTACAACACACCCAGCAGATTCGACATTTCTATGGCGGACAGGGCGGCATCCCAGCCCCTGTTGCCCGCCTTGGCGCCCGCCCTTTCAATAGCCTGTTCCAATGTATCGGCCGTCAAGACTCCGAACGCGATGGGTGTTTCCGTTTCCAGGGACGCTTGCGCTATTCCCTTCGCCACCTCGGCGCTTATGTATTCGAAATGTGGAGTCGCGCCCCGGATCACGGCACCCAGGCAGATTACGGCGTCGAATTCGGCGCTTTTCGCGAGTTTTTTCGCGACCAGGGGGATTTCAAAGGCCCCCGGAACCTTTACGATGGAAATGTCCTTCTCTGACGCTCCCGACCGCTTCAACGCATCCAAAGCGCCTTCCAAGAGACGAGCACATATGAAATCGTTGAACCTGCTCGTGACAATGCCGAATTTCTTCCCTCGGGCCTCCAGCTTTCCTTCGATGATCTCGACCATAATTCCTCTCCTTAGGTGTTTCGCCGACATTTTACCCGGCTGGACTGAGGCCGCTCCAATGACTTCAGTACTCCAGCAGATGACCCATCTTTTCCTTTTTAGTTTCCAGGTACCGAATATTTTTTTCGTTCGGTTCGATAACGATGGGAACCCGTTCCACCATCTCCACTCCGTAACCTTCAAGACCTATGATCTTCTTCGGATTGTTGGTGAGAATCCTCATCTTGCGAACGCCCAGGTCGACCAGTATCTGGGCTCCAATACCGTAGTCCCGCAGGTCTTCCTTGAATCCCAGGTGTACATTGGCTTCCACCGTGTCCATGCCATGGTCCTGCAAGTTATAAGCCTTTATCTTGTTGGCCAGTCCGATGCCTCGCCCTTCTTGGTGCATATAAACGATGACGCCCTTTCCTTCCCGCTTGATGATTTCCATCGCCCGGTGGAGCTGATCGCCGCAGTCGCACCGAAGTGAGCCGAAAAGATCTCCGGTCACGCATTCCGAGTGAACCCGAACGAGAACTGCGTCTTCAGGAGATATTTCGCCCTTGACCAGCGCAATGTGCTTCATATCGTCCACGTCGTTCTCATAGACGATAATTCGGAAATCTCCCCCGTAACTCGTAGGCAGGTTGGCTTCGGCCACACGCCTGACGAGACGTTCGTTCTGCATCCTGAAGTTGATGATGTCTGCCACGGTGATTATCTTCAGATCGTGTTCCCGGGCGAATTTCTCCAAATCCGGCATGCGGGCCATGGTTCCGTCTTCGTTCATGATCTCGCATATAACGCCGGCCGGTTTCAGTTTCGCCAACTTTGCCAAGTCTACAGATCCTTCCGTCTGCCCCGTCCGAACCAAAACGCCGCCGCGCCGTGCCCTTATGGGGAAAACGTGACCCGGGCTCACAAGATCCTGCGGACCGGCGCCATCGGCAATGGCCGTCTGAATCGTAGTCGCCCTGTCCTTCGCGGATATACCCGTCGTAACGCCCTGCCGCGCCTCGATGGACACGGTGAAGGCCGTTTCGAAGCGAGCCTTGTTGTCCGCGACCATGGGCGGGAGATTCAGGCGGTCAGCGAGTTCTTCCGCCAGGGAAAGACAGATGAGCCCCCGTCCGTACTTTGCCATAAAATTGATGGCCTCCGGGGTCACGTATTCCGCCGCCATGCAGAGATCTCCCTCGTTTTCCCGGTTTTCATCATCCACGAGGATGACCATCTTGCCCTGTTTGATATCCTCGATTCCTTCTTCGATACTGCTTAACATTTTTATACCTCTATTCCCGCTGGGACGCCTCCCGACGCCGCCGTAGCTAAAACCCGTGTTTTGCAAGAAATTCCATGTCGATCCCCTTCTCCTTGCTCGGGTGAAGGAGTTTTTCGACATACTTCCCTATAATATCGGTCTCTATGTTCACCCTGCCACCGACCTTTTTGAATCCCAGGGTCGTTTTTTCGGCCGTGTGGGGAATGATATTAACATAGAACCGATTTTTTTCACATCTGTTAACGGTCAGGCTTACACCGTCCACGGTCACTGAGCCCTTTTCCACGATGTATCGTTCAAAAGCCCTGTCAAGTTCAAAGCCGAATATGATCGAATTTGAACGAACCGTCCGTTCCACCACAATACCTACACAGTCCACGTGTCCCAAGACAAGGTGGCCTCCCAGGAACGAATTGAGCCTGAGGGCGCGTTCCAAGTTTACCCTGTCTCCCCGCTTCAGCGAACCAAGAGTGGTCTTGGACAGTGTCTCGGCTGATACATCCACCGCAAATTCGCTGCCTTTCATACCGGTGATCGTAAGACAGGCCCCGTTAACGGCCACGCTGTCACCGGTTCGCGTATCCTCCAGGTTCATGGGGGTTTCTATGCGCATGACCGCGTCCGATCCCTGAGGCGTCATCGACCGTACCGTTCCGAAACCCTCCACGATACCCGTGAACATAAGCCACCTTCTCCCCATCATCAATAAGATCGTTAACCCCTTAACCTTTTAACCTTCGAGCATCCTTTAAATTAAGCACATCCTTCAACTCTTCCATAAAATCGTTGATGTCCTTGAAGTCCCGGTATACGGAAGCGAAGCGGACATATGCCACACCGTCCAAGAGGTGTAGTTCTTCCATTATCTTTTCCCCGATGATATTTGTTGGTATTTCCCTCAATTGTGACTCCTGGCAGAATTGTTCAACCCTGTCAACCACGGCCTCAATGGTGTCGACGCTTATGGGCCGCTTTTCGCAGGCCTTTTTCAACCCCGAGAGGATCTTCGCCCGGTCGAAGGGTTCACGCCGGCCGTCCTTTTTTACAACCACCGGAATCACGTCTTCAACGTATTCGTAAGTGGTAAACCGTCTTGAACAGGAAAGGCATTCCCTCCTGCGTCGAATCGAGTTGCCGTCC
>JAHDRK010000090.1 GCA_018433345.1 Syntrophobacterales bacterium
GAGAAGAAGTCTTACGCCGATCTGAAAAGGGAGGCTCCGTAATGCTGATTCCCATGGTTATAGAACAGGACGGACGAGGTGAACGGGCGTTCGATATATATTCCAGACTCCTGAAGGACAGGATTGTGTTTTTGGGGTCTCCCCTTACCGACGAGGTGTCAAACGTGGTGATCGCCCAGATGCTTTATCTTGAGTCGGAAAATCCGGATAAAGATATTTATTTTTATATAAACACACCCGGTGGGGTGGTCAGCGCTGGAATGGCGATTTACGACACCATGCAGTATATAAAGCCGGCCGTGGCTACGGTATGTATAGGCCAGGCGGCTAGCATGGGCGCAATCCTGCTCGCGGCCGGAGAAAAGGGTAAGCGGTATGCCCTTCCGAACTCCCGGATACTCATTCATCAGCCGCTGGGAGGGTCTCAGGGGCAGGCAACGGACATCGGAATCCAGGCAAGGGAGATACTGAGGCTTCGCGAGGAACTAAACCAAATCTTGAGCAAACACACCGGTCAGCCGGTAAAACGCATTGAAAAAGACACGGATCGTGATTATTTTATGACTAGCAAAGAGGCTTGCGAATACGGCATCGTCGATCAGGTAATAGAAAACAGGATTACGTTGCAAAGCAAGTGAACAAGGGATCGGGTTCGCCGGTTTTTCCGGCGATCGGCCGGAGCTTTGGAGGACTATGGCTTTTCCCGTTGTAGATGTAAAGGGGGTAATATAATGACGAAAAGGCGAAGAGAGGATAATCCGGAACAGGGTGTGCTTTTCTGTTCTTTCTGTGCGAAGACACAAAACGAGGTGCGAAAACTCGTCGCCGGTCCGGCCGCTTACATTTGTGATGAATGTATCGAGCTATGCCGCTGCATAGTGGAAGAAGACGGCGGCATCCACGATATACGTGAAGTCCGGGAAGACATACCCAGTCCGAAAGATATAAAGAAATTCCTGGATCAGTACGTTATAGGCCAGGAGCGGGCCAAGAAGGTGCTTGCCGTTGCTGTCTATAATCACTACAAGCGGCTTTTCGCGGACTTAGATCACGACGGCGTGGAGCTTCAAAAGAGCAACATCCTGCTCATAGGTCCAACCGGTTCGGGGAAGACGCTTCTTGCGCGGACATTGGCACGGATGCTGAACGTACCCTTCGCCATAGCCGATGCCACGACACTCACGGAGGCGGGTTACGTGGGAGAGGATGTGGAAAACATAATTTTGAGTCTCCTGCAGAACGCCGATTACGACGTTCAGAAGGCGTCCAGGGGCATCGTCTATATCGATGAGATCGACAAGATATCCCGGAAGGCGGGGAATCCGTCCATTACCCGCGATGTGTCCGGAGAAGGTGTCCAACAGGCATTGTTGAAGATCATAGAGGGAACTCTCGCCAACGTACCTCCCAAGGGAGGACGAAAACATCCCCAGCAGGAGTTTATCCAGGTTGATACGACGAATATCCTGTTCATATGTGGGGGGGCCTTCAACGGCCTTTCGGAGATTATCGAAAAACGAAGCTCCGTGAATTCAATGGGGTTCGGCGCCGACATAAGGAGTAAGAAAGAACGCAATGTGGGTGAAATATTGGTTGACGTTCAGACGGAAGATCTTCTGAAATACGGGTTGATTCCGGAATTTGTCGGTCGCTTGCCGGTGATCGCCACTCTTGATGATTTGACCGAGGAGGACCTGGTAAGGATTCTAGTGGAGCCGAAGAACTCGATAGTCAAGCAATACAAGAAGATGTTCGATCTGGAAGACGTTAAGCTTTCTTTCACGGAAGGAGCCCTTAGGGCGATCGCTCGATCTTCCGTAGAACGAAAGTCGGGGGCCAGGGGGCTTCAGTCTATATTGGAAAACGTTATGCTTGATATAATGTACGATATTCCCTCGCGGGACGACGTGAAAGAGTGTCTAATAAGCGAAGATGTGGTGGCCAACAACGAACGCCCCATATTATTATTTGAAAAACAGGCAGAAACTGCCGAATCAAAGAGGCAGAAGGAGATAGGTTAAGGTGGGAATGTTTAGTTTAAGCAAGAAGGATTATGATGACAGTGAGAGAGGAACGGTCGTTCCACTTCTTCCATTGAGGGATGTGGTTGTTTTTCCGCACATGATCGTGCCGCTTTTCGTGGGACGGGAAAGGTCCATCAACGCCCTCGAATCGGCGATGAAATATGGGAAAGAAATTTTTCTGGCGGCCCAGCGGAACGCCGAAAATGACAATCCGGAAGAAGAAGACATATATGGTGTGGGGACAGTCGGTTCCATCATACAGTTATTGAGACTTCCCGACGGGACGGTAAAGGCCCTGGTGGAAGGCAAACGGCGGGCACAGATAAGGGAATACCTGCCGAACGAGGACTTTTTCCTCGTCCGGATCGATGAAATGTTCGATTCCTACGATCCCGAAAGGCAGAAGGTGGCCGTAGAGGCTCTCATGAGAAGCATAACGGAATCCTTGGAAAAGTATTCCAAGATGAGTAAAAAGGTGCCGACCGAGATGGTAACGAGCATGGCATCGGAAAAGGATCCCGTGAAGTTCGCCGACCTAGCGGCCTCTCATCTGCAAGTTCCCCTCGAAGAGAAACAGAAGATACTGGAAACATGGGATATCGAGGAGCGGCTCGAGAAAATCTACTCTCTCTTGGTTTCGGAGATCGAGATCCTGGAGGTGGAGAACCGGATCAAGAAGCGGGTCAAGAAGCAGATGGAAAAGACCCAGAAAGATTACTACCTCAATGAGCAGATGCGCGCCATTCAGAAAGAAATGGGCGAGGACGACAGCTTCAGAAACGATATCCGGGAATTGGAAAAGAAACTTGAAGAGAAAAAGATGCCTGAAGAGGCCCGGACAAAGGTGGAGCACGAGATCAAAAAGCTGAAGATGATGGCTCCCATGTCGGCGGAATCCACCGTGGTAAGGAATTACATCGACTGGCTGTTGGCGCTTCCCTGGTACGAAAAGACAGAAGACCAGAATGATCTCAAACTTTCGGAAAAGATCCTCGAAGAAGATCATTACGGGCTGAAGAAGGTAAAGGAGCGTATTCTCGAGTACCTGGCGGTACAGATTCTCTCGGAAAAGAAGAAAGGTTCGATACTGTGCCTGGTAGGTCCTCCCGGCGTGGGGAAAACGTCTATTGCCAAATCGATCGCCAGGGCTACGAACAGGAAGTTCGTACGCCTTTCTCTCGGTGGACTGCGGGACGAGGCTGAAATCCGCGGCCATCGAAGGACCTATATAGGCGCGTTGCCGGGCAAAATCATTCAGCTCATGAAGAAGGCAGGTTCGAATAATCCCGTATTATGTCTCGATGAAATCGACAAGCTCAGTTCTGATTTCAGAGGAGATCCGGCCGCCGCCCTGTTGGAGGTCCTGGATCCCGAGCAGAACCATGCCTTCAACGACAATTATCTTGAGGTCGATTACGATCTTTCAGATGTAATGTTCATAACCACGGCGAACGTACTGCAAACCATTCCGGCGCCCCTGCAGGACCGCACGGAGGTTATCAGGATAGCGGGGTACACGGAGCCGGAAAAACTGAATATCGCTAAGCAATACCTGGTTTCTAAGGAAATGGAGGCCAACGGTCTCAAGGAAGAGGATATCAGTTTCAGCGACGGCGCACTTCTTAAAATCATCAGGAACTACACGCGTGAGGCCGGCGTTCGTGGTCTCCAAAGAGAAATCGCCGCGATCTGTAGAAAGGTCGCCCGTAAGATAGTAACCGAAGGCAAAAAAGGACCTGTTCGCATAACGGCCGGTTCTGTTGAAAAATACCTTGGCGTGGAGAAGTACCGCCACGGTGAATCGGAACAGAAAGACAAGGTGGGTCTTACGATTGGTCTCGCCTGGACCGAGGTGGGAGGAGAACTTCTAAACATCGAGTCAACGGTGGTACGTGGAACCGGACGACTCACGCTCACCGGGAAGCTTGGCGACGTGATGCAGGAATCGGCCCAAGCTGCGCTCACCTACGTTCGTTCAAGAGCGCGCGAATTGGGCCTCGAGGAAAACTTCTACAGGAAGCTGGATATCCACGTACATGTTCCTGAGGGTGCCATCCCGAAGGACGGGCCATCGGCGGGAATTGCGATGGCCACCTCCATCGCTTCGTCACTGCTTAATCGAAGGGTCCGGAGCGACGTGGCCATGACCGGTGAGATTACTCTCCAGGGGCGTGTCCTTCCTATAGGCGGATTGAAGGAAAAATTGCTGGCGGCCCATCGGGCGCACATCAAGACAGTGATAATTCCGAGAGAGAACAAGAAACACCTGGAAGACGATATTCCCGCCAACGTTCTCAGGGAAGTGGAAGTCGTTCTAGTGGATACGATGGATGAAGTGCTTGAGCGCGCACTGCTTCCACCGGACGACGAAACGGCCGTAGGGACCGATTCGGCAGGCGGCGGCATTTTTTCAGGAAACAATGACGAAATGAGGGTCAATCTCTGTCTGCAAGAAGGGAAAAGGATGGAACGACGGCAGCCTCTTCCTTTGGAAAGGCGGTAGATTGTTCTTGACACAAAAGCCGTTTTTGACTACACATTCGGGACTTCTGGTGTGTTGCTTGACTAATGAACATGGGCGGATAGCTCAGCTGGGAGAGCGCCACGCTTACACCGTGGAAGTCACAGGTTCAAGTCCTGTTCCGCCTACCAGTTGTACGGACGGATATGCGGGGCCGTAGTTAAGTTGGTTATAACGCCGGCCTGTCACGCCGGAGGGCGTGGGTTCGAGTCCCATCGGCCCCGCCAGAAATAAAGGGGATCACGGTCGCGGCCGTGATCCCCTTTTTATACGCGGTCTCACTCGGGCAGGGGTGTTTCCGGGGCAGTGGTGGGGACGACAATGGGAACTTCTCCTATAACCCTCATGGATTCCCAAGTTCCTCCGAGAAAACGCACAAGGAAAAAACATCCGGTTGTGGCGATATAAAGCGACGCAATGGTCCAAAGTCCGTAAAGGCCCCATGATAAAAAAGAAATTGCCGCCCAGCTGGGAATTATGAGTAGCATGACGGAAAGGGCAAGTGTTACCCTCATGATATAATGAGTATCTCCGGCCCCTTTCAATGCCGATGAAAAGATGATGTTCATGGTATCGAATAGGGAATAAACTGCGACGAATTTGAGCAAAGTCGCGCAAGCGGCACTTATTTCGGTGAAGTTTTCCGGAGCCGCCCCCTTGGCGAAGGGAAAAATAAAGATCTCCGGCCTGATAAAATAAAACAGTGAAATGGTCGCCATGTAACCCATGGTGAGGTGGAATGCCGACCAAGTCGATCTCCTGGCCAGATCGGGCCTGTTTTCGCCCAGCCTTCGCGCAACCAGAACTGAAACGGCTATCCCTATGCCGATCATGGGCATGAAGGCCAAGGTGCTTATATTGAAGGCGATGGTGGTGGAGGCCAGCGCTTCCGTTCCCAGGCGTCCAACAAAAAAAATAAATAGAGTGAATCCAGATGTGTCGATAAGAAATTGCAGGCCGCTTGGGAAGCCGTAGCGGATCAATGCGGAAAAAAGCGGCTTTTCGAAACGCCATCCTTTTATGGTGTCGTATCGCCGGCGGTAGTGAGGCCTCACGAGGATGAGGCTGTAAATGATCGTTCCCGATACCATGGCGATAAAGGTGGAAAGTCCGGCGCCGGCCACTCCCAACTCAGGGAACCCCCAATTCCCGAATATGAGAATCCAGTCCAGGAAAAGATTAATCGTGGTTACGGCGATATTTGTCCACATAATAGGCCACGTTCTCCCGATGCCTGAGAGAAATCCCGCCATTGCGGCCGATGCGATTACGAAAAATCCACCGAAGCTGAGCATGATGAAGTAGACCTGCTGATATTTCTCGATAATCGGCCCGTGGCCGATAAAAGAGAAAATGGTTCCGGCAAAAGGAACAAAAAGGAGATGCACGACCCCCCCTGCCAGGGCGACGTAGATGCCCTGCCATAGTGAGGATCCGCACTGTCTCGGAAGCCCCGCGCCAAGGTACTGTGCGGTAAAGGTTCCGACGTAGCCTGCCGTTCCGATGAAGGTACAACCTATGGTAAATGCTAAAAGGCCGGCGGGCATAGCCGCGGCCACGGCCTCCGGCGAATGCCAGGAAAGAAACATCCGGTCCAGGAAATGCTGAATCGACCAAGCGCCTGTGCCGGCGATGAGGGGCAAGGCGATAGTCAGCAGTTCCCGGTAACCGCCCACACGGTTCCAGCGGCGACGCAAAGCGGCGGTAATGTCAGGCGGCATTTAAACGGAGCTCCTTCCGATAAACAGGTACGGCAGGCCCTTATTTTTACCGGTGGATTTAAAGAGGCCGGTAAGTTGTGGTAGCCGAGGGAAAGATAATCCCCCGGCGGGAAAAGGTCAACTATTTCGGTTTGCGCAAGACTTCGCTCACTTTACGGGACAGTTGTCTCAAGGTGAAAGGGTTTTCCAGGAAATCCGCGCCGTCGTCGATTATGTTTTTGCGGGCCACGACATCGGTGGTGTAACCGGAGATGAAAATCACCTTGACGGCAGGGTCGAGTTTCACCAGTTCTTTGCGCAGATCCTTGCCGTTCATCCCGGGCATGATGACATCGCTGATCACCAAGTCGATGGAAGGATTCTCTTTGTAAAAAGCCATTGCATCCACTGGGTTCCTGGCTGCGATGACGGTGTAGCCGAGTTCATTCAACATGCTCCTGGTTACATCGAGGACCATGTCATCGTCTTCGACCAGCAGGATGTTTCCCGAACCTTTCTCGGGCGGTGATTCTTCCTTTTTGAGGCCTTCAGCTACTTCATCCGTCCTGGGCAGATATATATTGAAGGAGGTTCCCTTTCCCGGTTCGCTGTAAACGTTTATGAACCCTTCGTTCTGTTTTACTATGCCATAGACCGTAGCCAGTCCCAGGCCCGTCCCTTGCTCCCTTTCTTTTAACGTGTAAAAGGGTTCGAAAATATGCTTGAGTGTTTCTCTATCCATTCCCCATCCATCGTCGCACACTGAAAGACGGACATAAGAACCTGGAACCATGTCGAGGTGATCCCTTCCGTAGGCTTCGTCGAGCTCCACGTTGTCAGTGGCTATTGTAATCGTTCCCCCTTCGGGCATGGCGTCCCGGGCGTTGACCGCGAGGTTGATGAGAATCTGTTCCATCTGTGAGGGGTCGATTCTGATACGACCCAAATTTTCACCGATATGCAGAAAGAGCTGTATGTGCTCTCCGATCAGATGCAAGAGGGTCTTACGGATATCCGCTATCATGTCGTTCAGATCGATCACTTTCGGTTCGATGACCTGCCTCCGGGAAAAGGCAAGCAACTGGGTCGTTATGTCGCGGGATCGGATAGCCGCCCTTTCAATTTCTTCGATGTCCTTCATTACTGGATGTTGTGATGACAAACGAAGGCGGGCCAAGTCCACGTAACCCAGGATCACGTTCAGCATATTGTTGAAATCATGGGCTATGCCGCCTGCCAGCCGGCCTATGGTTTCCATTTTCTGGACCTGGACGAGTTGTTCCTCCAGTTTCGCTTTTTCTTCTTCCGCCCGCAGGCGAGCCGTGACGTCCCTGCCGGCTGCGAGTATTCCGATGGGGCGGCCTTCATCGTTCCGTATGAGTGTTGCCGTCATCTCCATCCAGAGAGTTCCGCCGTTTTTGCAGTAGACCTCCTGGAGGAGTGTTGTTGTTCGGCGGGAATCGACGGGTTTTCCGCCGAGCTCGATGTCCAGGGCCCTCTTCAAATTACGGATTGCCTCGGCAAAGGACTCAGGGGTAACGATGTCTTCAGTGTTCATCCTCATGACCTCTTCCGGCGTGAAGCCCGTGAGCCACTCGCAGGAAGGGCTTACGTACGTGCACTTGAAATCAAGGTCCGCCGTCCAGATGACCTCGCGCATGTTTTCCACGATCATGCGGAAGCGCCTTTCACTCTCCCTGAGCTCTTCGGTCATCTTTCTGCGTTCCGTGATATCCCTTGTGACGCCGACGATCTCGAAAGGCCTGCCGTTTTCATCGCGGTTGAATTCGAGTGATATTTCCGCCCAGAATTGGGATCCGTCACTTTTCAAAATGGGCATTTCCATGATTTGGATTCTCTCGTCGAGACGGGCGTACCCCGATCCATCGATGGCCAGTTCCCTGGCAAGGATATTTTGCATATCTTTGTATATGTCCGGCGGCACTATGTATTTTACAGGAAGCCTCATGACCTCTTCCGGCGTGAAGCCCGTGACACGGGTGACGGAGGGACTCATGTATGTCAGGTTAAAATCGAAGTCCATGGTCCAGATGATATCCCGGCTGTTGGCCGCAATGAGCTCCAGTTTCCTCTCGCTCGCCTCCGAGGCGCGCAGCGCCTTTATGCTTTCCGTGGTATCGGTAAAGAACGTCCTGAAATAAGAGGGCCTGCCCTCGTCGTCTCGTACCGTTTCGATATACATCCGGCGGTGTGTCTTGACGCCGTCCTTGTGCGTGATTTCCAGGTCGAAAGGATTCTCAGCCAACCGGCCCTCGTAGGCGGCCCGATATACCTCGAACATTGCGCGGGACGTTTCTTCCGTGTGATAGTAAGTATAAGAAACTCCTTCAAGTTCATCTCTGCTGTATCCTAACATGCGGCATGCCGCGTTGTTGGTGTATAGCACCTTACCCGAAAGCGAGTGCTCCATGTATCCCTGGTCCATGCTCTCCAGGAGGGCATTCCCCCTTTTTGCCTGTTGTTCCAGGAGACGGATCCGTTCCAGGCATTGTCCCACCGCATCGGACAGGCCGCGTATCTCGTCATCCAGGGGAGCGAATGTGGGTCCGCCCGCCTCTTCGCCTCGGGCCGCCCTTTTGAGGACTTCAGTGATTATGCGAAGTTGTCGGTTCCTCTGGTCGGTCATAGAATTCATCTCTTGATCTTCGTCGGTCACGGAATTCATGCACCGATTCCCTCCCGGTGTTTTTGCCGGTCTATACCGTGAATCATCAAAAGGACCGCAAAACTGAACATGGCGGCCCTGTTATGCCTGTAATGACAGCAGTTGCAGCGACGTTGGTTTATGGTTTATAATTTACACAAAATTATCATGAAGTTAAAGGCAAAAAAGCGCCATAGATCGACAAGGGGGCGCGTTGGACGACATGGGGGACGGCGAAGGATTGAAAGGACCCGAAAAGACTCTAAGGTTTCAAGCGATGGCCGCGGTTTTTTGCCTTTTATGCCTTGCGATTACGTCGGCCTGTTCCATGTATCGATCAATGCCATCGACGCCACGGGAGAGAGTCACGATCACCGTGGAAAAGGTTCCTTTGCTGGGATTTACCATACAGGCAGGGGCCTTTACGGTGGTGGACAATGCCAGCCGATTCGCCGATTATCTCAATTCTTACGACCTGGAAGCCTATTACTATATATCCGATGACGGGTTTTATCGTGTTCGATTCGGTGATTTTCGGAGTCGTGAGGCGGCCCTGCGGAAGGCCGAGGAACTGAAAAAAAATGGGATTATCGAGGAATACTATATTGTTCGTCCCGATCAGCAGGCGCTCTTCCACCGGGACGTCATGGGAGATCTATATGTGCGACACCAGCTTATCGATACGGCGCATAGCTTTATCGGAGTGCCCTACCAATGGGGTGGGGCGTCCGAAGAGGAAGGCTTCGATTGCAGTGGTCTCACCATGGCCGTATACAGGCTGAACGGCTTCAATCTTCCACGATCATCAAGAGAGCAGTTCGGGGTCGGCACGCCTATAGACAGGATCTCTCTCTCCGAGGGAGACCTGGTATTTTTCGATACAAGGGGACGGGGAACAGTCTCTCACGTGGGAATTTACGTGGGCAATGGACGATTCATCCACGCTCCTCGGTCAGGAAGAAAGGTAACGGTTGATTCGCTTGACAACTCTTATTATCGCAGGCGCTTCCTGGGAGGACGTTCATACTTGTAGGAGTGTTTTTTTTGTTGACAGTGTTGCCATTGTCTTGTAACTATACAAAAAAGTTAATTGGGCTGGAGTTTGATCGTGACAGGTAAAGCTGTTTCCATCATCATTATTATTGGTGGCATAATCAGGGAGGAGCGCCCGCCATGCGCGACCTGATGATGGAATAGTCCGAAAAAGAAGTGGACTTCGAACCCGCCGTCAGCGTCGCTGGCGGCGGGTTTTTTATAGGAGTGGGACGATGAAAGGGAAAATGGAGGTGGTAATATACGATACGACCTTGCGGGACGGCACGCAGGGTGAGCAGGTTAGCGTGACCGCGGAGGAGAAAATCAAGATAGCGAGAAAGCTGGATGATGCGGGTTTTCATTACGTGGAGGGGGGATGGCCGGGATCGAATCCCAAGGATATGCGTTTTTTCAAGATGGCAAAGGGTCTGAAATTCAAAAACATCCGCCTGGCGGCCTTCGGCTCGACACGCAGGCACGGTGTGACGACGGAGGAATGCGAAAACATCCAAGCGCTGATAAAGGCCTGCACCCCGGTGGTTACTATTTTCGGTAAAAGCTGGGATCTTCACGCCACAGAAATTCTAGGGGTTTCGCTGGAAGAGAATCTCGCGATGATAGGCCAATCGGTTACCTATCTCAAGTCCAAGGGAAAAGAGGTTGTCTACGACGGGGAGCATTTTTTTGACGGATACAAGAACAACCCGACGTATGCATTGAAGACGATAGAGCGGGCCTTCGACTGCGGCGCCGACTGGATAGCGCTTTGCGATACCAATGGCGGCACCATGACCTGGGAACTAGTAGAAATTGTCGAGGATGTTAAAAAGAGAATACCCGCCGATCGACTGGGCATTCACGTGCATAATGATTGCGGTCTTGCCGTTGCCAACTCTATCGCCGCTGTCAGAGCAGGCGTCCGCATGGTGCAAGGCACAGTAAACGGCTACGGTGAAAGGTGCGGAAATGCCGACTTGGTATCCATCATAGGCAACGTGCACCTGAAAATGAACGGCCGTTGCCTGTCTGATGAATCCCTCAAAAACCTGACGACCCTGTCGATGCTCGTGAGTGACGTGGCGAATGTTCCCCCATCGAACTCTCAGCCCTACGTGGGACGCAGCGCATTTGCCCACAAGGGAGGCGTGCACGTAAGCGCGATACTAAAAAATCCTGTCGCCTACGAACACGCAGCGCCGGAACTTGTGGGAAACCACCGAAGGGTGATCGTTTCCGACCTTTCCGGCAAAAGCAATATCGAGTACAAGGCACGAGAGTTGGGGATTTCCCTGGATGGTTCGAGAGGAGTAAGCCGTACGGTTGTCCAGGAAATTAAAAAAATGGAAAATCAGGGATACCAGTTCGATGCCGCCGATGGTTCGCTCGCCTTGCTTATTGAAAAAGCTCTCGGTGAATTCAAGGAACCCTTTCAGTTGGTATCATTCAATGTGATAGACGAAAAAAAACGAAGGAGATCCTCTAAATCCCTGGCTACTGTCAAGATTTCCGTGGAAAAGGAACAGGAACTTGCAGCGGCCGAGGGGAACGGTCCGGTAAACGCCTTGGACAATGCCTTGAGAAAGGCCTTGAGGAAGTTTTATCCCCAGCTGGATGGGATGCACCTCATCGACTTCAAGGTTCGTATCATCGAAGGCAGCGATGGAACGGCTGCCAAGGTGAGGGTCTTGATCGAATCGCGGGATGAGGAGGAAGTCTGGACCACCATCGGTGTTTCAAGCAATATTATAGAGGCAAGCTGGAGGGCTTTGGAGGACAGTATTCAGTACAAACTGAGCCGCGAACGGGCCAAGCGAAAAGATGACGAAAAAAGCAAGAAAGAAAAAGCTTGACAAAAAAAGGAAGATAGCTTAGCAATAAAGAACATCAAGTTTAAGGGGACCTTCTCGGTGATCGAGGGTATGCGGATCGACATGTTGGGTGCATCGGGAATTCTTGGCCTGAGCCTCGTTCTTATCGGCTTACATAGTAAAGCCGGCGTGTTGCCCCTCGCTTTCAGCGAAGACTGATCCCTTACAAAAAGACGCTTTTCAAGGCCGTGGGCACAACGCCCACGGCTTTTTTTTTAACCTAGAACAATAATAGAAAATCACAACGGCAAGGAGGGTGTTATGAGCGTAAGTGGGAAGAAAAAAGGGGGCGAAGGCGATACGAACAAGGTATACATTTTCGATACGACCCTACGTGACGGCGAGCAATCACCGGGATTCAGCATGAACCTGGACGAGAAACTCCGAATGGCACGGCAACTGGAGCTCTTGGGCGTCGATGTTATAGAGGCGGGATTCCCCGTGGCCTCGGAAGGTGACTTCAATGCGGTTCGCGAGATCGCTCGGACTGTGAAAAAACCCCAGATAGCGGCACTTGCCAGGGCCGATTTCAATGATATCGATCGCGCCTGGGAGGCGATAGCCGATGCGGCTCATCCACGCTTACACACCTTCATGTCATCTTCCGATATTCATCTGAAATACCAGTTAAAGAAGAGCAGGCGCCAGGTCCTGAAGGAAGCGACCGCCGCCGTTGCCCATGCGCGTCAATATACGGATAATGTCGAGTTTTCCCCCATGGATGCCACGAGGAGCGATTGGGATTACCTGGTGGAATTAATCCAGTCGGTCATCGAGGCGGGCGCTACGACCGTGAACATTCCCGATACCGTCGGCTATGCGATGCCCGATGAGATGGGCGGGCTGATCGGGTACCTCTTTGAAAAGGTGCCCAACATCAACGATGCCGTCGTTTCAGTTCATTGCCATAATGATCTGGGAGTAGCCGTGGCCAACTCGATCGCCGGCATAAAGCGGGGCGCACGCCAGGTGGAATGTGCTGTAAACGGAATCGGTGAGCGGGCGGGAAATACCTCGTTGGAAGAAATAGTCATGGCGCTGGAAACAAGAAAGGACATTTTTGGATTTCACACAGGCATAAACACCAGGCATCTGTACAGAACATCGCGTTTGCTCACGGATATAACGGGTATCCCCGTTCAGCCGAACAAGGCTATTGTTGGAGCCAATGCGTTCGCCCATGAATCGGGGATTCACCAGGACGGTCTCATAAAAGAGAAAATAACGTACGAGATAATGACTCCCGAAAGCGTGGGTTTTACGGAAACTCACATAGTCCTGGGCAAGCATTCCGGTCGCCATGCCGTGAAAGAACGGCTGAAAAAGATGGGGTACAACCTGAAAGATGATGAGCTGAACAAGGTGTTCGCCAGGTTCAAGGAAGTGGCCGACTTGAAGAAGGAGATATTCGATGAAGACCTGGAGGAGATCATTTCAGATATTATCTTTCGTGAGCCGGACAAGTACAAGTTGCTGTACCTGAACGTGGTATCGGGTAACGCGGCTGTCCCTATGGCGGCGGTACGTATGGAAGTAGACGGCGAGGTGAAGCAGGACGCTGGTTTTGGAGTGGGTCCGGTGGATGCGACATTCGCGGCCATCAAGAAGATAACGGGGACCCACCACTCGTTGATTAAATACGCGGTGAACGCCATTACCGGCGGGACGGATGCCCAGGGGGTGGTTACGGTGCAGCTGGGCTTCAACGGCCGATCTGTAATCGGCCGGGGTTCCGATCCCGACGTGTTGGTGGCAACGGCGAAGGCTTACATCCACGCCCTCAACCGTCTTGAATCTTTAAAAAACCAGAATGCGGGAGACGCCGACCATTCGTCCTTGTAGTCAAAAAGCTGTTTACCGCAAAGTGTATATGTATTATAGGACACAAAAATTTTCCAGGGAGACGTAGTCATATGCCCATGACAATCACGGAGAAAATTCTGGCGGAACATGCCGGTCTGGATTCCGTTTCGCCGGGTGATCTCATCCAGGTAAAGGTCGACATGGCCCTTGCCAACGATATCACGGCCCCCCTTGCCATCAGGGTGTTCAACGAGATAGGGGGCGGGTCGGTGTTCGATCGCCACCGTGTTGCGCTGGTTGCGGACCATTTTGTTCCAAACAAGGACATACCGTCGGCCGAGCAGGTCAAGTTCGTGCGGGAGTTCGCCCGCAGCCACAATATCACTCACTACTACGAGGGAGGTGACGTGGGAATAGAGCATGTCCTCCTCCCGGAGAAGGGACTGGTGCTTCCCGGCCAGGTTGTCATAGGGGCGGACAGTCATACCTGCACCTATGGCGCGCTCGGCGCATTTTCTACGGGAGTGGGAAGTACAGACCTGGGCGTCATAATGGCCACGGGAGAAACATGGCTGAAAGTACCGCCTACCATTCGGGTGAATGTGGAGGGGAAACTTGCTCCCTTCGTGGGTGGAAAGGATGTGATACTGTGTCTCATCAGCATGATCGGTGTGGAGGGAGCCCTGTATTCGGCGCTGGAGTTCGGCGGCGGGACCATCTGCAACATGCCCATGTATCAGCGCCTTACCATGACAAACATGGCCGTCGAAGCTGGAGGCAAAAACGGGATCATCGAACCGGATGACGTGACACGGGCCTTTGTGAGCGAACGGGTCCCCGGAGACGGGGTGGATCCCGTATTTTTAGAGACTGATCGTGACGCTGAATACGAAAAGGTGATAAACATAGACGCCGGTTCCCTGGAACCCCAAGTCGCCTTTCCCCATTCGCCTGCAAACGCGCGTAACCTGTCCGATTGCGGGAAGGTGGCTCTCGACCAGGTGTTTATCGGTTCCTGTACCAACGGAGCCCTGGAAGATTTAAGGGATGCCGCTTCAGTCCTGCGGGGGAGAAGGGCGGCTTCGGGTCTGCGATTAATAATCATTCCCGGGTCTCCCCGGGTGTATCGTGAAGCGGTGAGAGAAGGCATCGTGGAAACATTTCTTGACGCGGGAGCGGTCATAGGCCCTCCCTGCTGTGGTCCCTGTCTGGGTGGTCATATGGGGATCCTGGCTTCCGGTGAAAGGGCGCTTGCCACGACGAACAGAAATTTCATCGGAAGGATGGGACACCCGGAAAGCGAAGTCTATCTTTGTAACCCGCACGTGGCGGCCGCGTCGGCTGTTCTTGGAAGAATAGGCGGTCCTGGGGACCTGTAAGATGAAGATTGCATTTGATCTGAATCCGCCGCGACTGCTGTGAAAGATATTTGAGAGCGGCAAAGATGAAAGGACGGCGTAAAGGACATGGTTTTCGAAGGGAAAATATGGAAATTCGGTGACGACGTAGATACAGACATAATCATCCCTGCGCGCTTTCTAAATGTATCGGAGGCTTCAGAATTGGCGAAGAACTGCTTTGCCGACCTGCGGCCCGGTTTTGCGACATCCGTGCGTCCGGGAGACATCATGGTGGCGGGGAACAATTTCGGTTGCGGTTCTTCCCGTGAGCACGCACCTCTTGCCATCAAGGCGGCCGGGATATCTCTCATCATAGCATGCAGCTTTGCCCGCATATTTTATAGAAACGCGTTCAACATCGGCCTGCCGTTGCTCGAGTCTCCCGAAGCCTCTGAAGGTCTTTCAGAAGGGGATGTCGTACGGGTGGATCTTGCAGCGGGATCAATTGTGCGAATAAGTGACTCTACGAGATTCAGCGCAAATCCAGTCCCTGAATTCATGGCCGGCATAGTGAGGGCAGGGGGACTTGTTCCCTATACAATTGAGCGGCTTGGAGGAAAGACCACCGGTTGAAAAGGAGAAGCGTTCAACAATCGATGATAGGTTTCGCGCAGCGGTCGCATATTATTCTATCGCCTGCCGTGATCGTTCCCCTCAAGATCAGGTCATCCTCGGATACCACCGCAGAGAGGTCTTTGTCGTCGGCGCATTTCATGCAGAGAATGAAACCGCCCACGGTAATGACCGCGATCACGTCATCGAGGCGCCTTTTTTTCACGGTGCCGTTCATTTTCTGTCCCCTGATTCCTCCGACTTAAGTATGCTCTCCACGATGGCGTCGCCCATGGTGGAGGTCGAGACCGCCTTCGATTTGTCGATTGCGATGTCGGATGTATGGACACCGGCGGAGATAACCTCTTTCACGGCTTCTTCCACGACTTCGGCTGCCTTCAGCGCGTCCAGGCTGAATCGCAACATCATGGCGAGAGAGAGAATTTGCGCCACCGGATTTGCGACGCCTTTTCCCGCTATATC
>JAHDRK010000084.1 GCA_018433345.1 Syntrophobacterales bacterium
GATATGGCTTCCGCCACGCATAGGCTTTCTATGTTATACCCGAGCCTTCCAAAAACCCCCGCTACACGGGCCAACACCCCCGGCCTGTTATTGACGAGCATGGATATGACATGTTCTCTCACTTCGCTTTTCACTTTCACACTCCTTCGTATAAACTCTTGCCTTCCCTCT
Source organism: Syntrophobacterales bacterium (assembly GCA_018433345.1). Taxonomy (GTDB): domain Bacteria; phylum Desulfobacterota; class Syntrophia; order Syntrophales; family UBA2210; genus MLS-D. The sequence goes on from JAHDRK010000084.1 coordinate 172, forward strand.
TTATCCGCAGTCCGCGGGGCCGGGCGATAGGCCGCCTATTCAGATCGTCCGTAAATCATCTCCACGTTTGTCCCTCCGGGAGGAATGATAGGATAGACAAAATTGTTTTCGTCAACAAGAACTTCAAGCAGGAACGGCCCTTTGGAACCACACATCTTTTCAATGCCTGCAAGGGGATCATTAACGGAAACCTTCTCGGCGGGGATACCGAATCCCTTTGCGATCTCCGTAATGTTGACCAGATTCGAAAGCTTGATGTCCCGGAAGCGACCCTTGTAAAAATGGTGTTGAATCTGCCTGAGCATCCCCAGGTGGCCGTTGTTGAACACCACTATCTTCACCGGTATATTGTAAAATCCGATTGTCGCCAATTCCTGAACGTTCATGAAGAATCCTCCGTCGCCGGTGAACACCACCACCTCGTGATCGGGGGCGCCCACGCGGGCGCCCATGCCTGCGGGAATGCTGAACCCCATTGTTCCCATTCCGCCGCTGGTTATCAAACCCCTGGGAATCTTCACTTTCCATGATCGACAAGTCCATATCTGGTTCAATCCCACGTCGGCCACGGCGATGGTTTTTTCAGGCACGTGTTCCTGGACCATGCGGACAAAGTCTCCGGCAGGCCCGCAGCCGTCGGCGCAACCCTCCTTCTCGATACGCTTCCGCTCCCTGTCGATACGATTCAGCCAGTCTTCACGATTCTTTTCAGCAACCAGTCCATACAGTTCTTTCAAGGCCACCCTGATGTCACTTACCACGGATATGTCGGTCTTGATGTTTTTACCGATAGAAGTGGGATCCACGTCTATCTGGGCGATGGTCGCCAAAGGAGCGAACCCGTCTATCGCCGAGGTGCTTCGGTCACTGAATCTTGCTCCCACAGCGAGAATGAAGTCGGCCTGGTGAACCATCCGGTTGGCAAGATCCATGCCGTGAGTCCCTATGAGACCTAAGTTGTAGCCATTGGAAGTGTATACCGATCCGATCCCCATCATCGTGGTCACGAAGGGGATACCCCCTTTCTCGATGATGTCCGACATATCGGTGAAGGCTTGGGCCAGTTTGACACCTCCACCGATCAGGATTATCGGCCGTTCGGACTCGTTGAGAAGGCGAGCTATTTTCTCCAGCCTTCGGCGTTGCTCTTCGCCGAACCGAGGTTCCTGCGGTTTTGAAAAACCGCTGTCTCTCATTTCCCCTTCTTCGCAACGACCCGCGAGGACGTCGCGGGGAAGGTCGATGACAACAGGGCCGGGTCGGCCGCTCGTGGCGATGTAGACGGCTTCCCGAACGATTGATTCCATGTCGCGCGGATCTTGAACGAGAAAGCTGTGTTTTGTGATGGGAAGAGTGATTCCTATAATATCCGTTTCCTGGAAGGCGTCACTGCCGAGGAGATTCGTCGTGACCTGCCCTGTCATGGCGATCATCGGCGTGGAATCCATGTAGGCGGTGGCGATGCCGGTCACAAGATTCGTAGCCCCCGGACCGGATGTGGCGAGGCATACTCCCACCTTTCCCGTGGCCCTGGCATAACCGTCCGCCGCGTGTGCCGCACCCTGCTCGTGCCTGACGAGGAAATGCCTTATACCACATTCTTCCATACAGTCGTGAATGGGGAGCGTACTTGCCCCGGGATATCCGAAAATGTCGTCAATCCCCTCTTCTTTCAATGTCTTTAAAAGTATTTCTGCTCCTGTTCTTTCCATGTCCCTCTCCATAATCCAGCAGTATCAAAAAAGCCGCCTCTGTGGGAAGCGGCTTTTCCTGACAAAAAAGCCGCGGGCTTGGGGACCCGCGGCTCGATCCATCATATCCGTATCAGCATGGTCGAGCGGCAGTCCCCCTCGATACTACTACGAGTACATTTACTACGCCGAGTACTATAACCGCCGACCTGTAATTCACTTTCGAGCCTCCATCCTAAAACACTCAAATCTATGATGTCATTAGATAAACAAGAATGTTCCTTTTGTCAAGCAAAAAATAATGATGTCGGGGTCTGAAAAAGTATTCACATGCCCTCTCGTTCGGTCCTGAGAAAGGTGCCCAAGTCTCTTCTTAAGAAATCGACTCCCGTCTCGGTTGATTTGCCGCTACGAACCACAGTTTTCCTAGGCTCCGTTCCTTCGACGTAGCATTCAAAAACTCCGTTTTTTGAGCCAGGCTCCGCGAGCAGGCCCGTTTCCGGATCGATGCGCACAAAGACAATCCCCTCGGGTGGAGAAAAGGTTCTCACGGGAAATGATTTCAAGGCTTCTTCCATGAAATAAAGGAATATGGGGCTGGCCGCACGGGACCCCGTTTCAAGCTTTCCAAGAGGTCTGTTGTCGTCGAAACCCACCCAGACGCCTGCCGTCAGGAATGGCGTAAAACCAACAAACCAAGCGTCTCTCAGGTCATTGGTCGTCCCCGTCTTACCGGCAACGGGCCGATTGAGCGCCCTGACCCTCCAGCCCGTTCCACTCTGAACCACACCCTGTAGAAGGTGATTCGTTACGAAAGCCACCCGCGGATCGATCACCCGTTTTATGGAGGGCTTCGTCTCTTCCAGAACGTTTCCGCTACGATCAACGATTTTGCTAATGAAAAAGGGCTCTACCCTATCGCCGTTGTTGGCGAAAATGCTGAAGCCTGTGACCATTTCGGGCATGGTTACACTGGAGCTTCCCAGCGCCAGCGAGAGGTCCCGCGCTAGGGGGGACGTGATGCCCATGTTCCGGATGTACTCCACGACATAGTCGACACCCATATCTTTGAGAATCTTGATAGTCACCAGGTTCCGAGATCGAATCAAGGCTGTTCTCAGTGTCGTGGGACCATAAAATTTTTCCTCGTAATTACGGGGTTTCCAGGCACTGTCTTGAAAGGTGTCTCTGTATACGATGGGGGTGTCCATTACGACCGTCGAAGGTGTCATACCCCAATCGAAGGCCGCCGTGTAAATAAAGGGCTTGAAGGCGGAGCCGGGCTGCCTGGCGGACTGAAAAGCGCGGTTGAACTCACTTCGTTCAAAGTTCCTACCACCCACCATGGCCTTGATCGCGCCGGTTCTATTATCGATGCACAGAAGCGCCCCCTCAACCTCCGGTTCCTGCTCTAATTCGAGGCCGAGGACAGGCCCGTCACTTCCCGGCAGTATGTCTAAGACACGGGCTTCCACTATATCGCCCACCTTCAATACCTGGCGGGGATCCTTGAGGTCTTCTCGGGGCGGGCTATTGACCGGGCTCTCGCCGATCCACTCCATGTCTTTTACGGCCATCTTCCCACGGTAGGGGCCCACACGAAACCACAGGACGGCATCGTCGCGATCGATCTCGATCACGAGCGCCTGGACGATCTGTTTTTTCTCGGGAAGGGACCGCCCCAGTTCAATCCACTGGGCATCGAGAAAACCCTCATAGCGTTCGGGAGGGATATTTTCCGGGGCACCGCGATATCCCCGGCGGTGATCGAGCTCCCGGAGACCGCGGTCCACGGCCTCATTCGCCGCCCTCTGCATGTCGACGTTCAACGTCGTAAAGATCTCGAGACCCTCTTTGTAAAGCACCTGGCTGCTGTAAGTGTTCTGAAGGTACCGCCGCACGAGTTCCGTAAAGTGCGGGGCGACCTTTTCGCGGTCTCTCGGTTTCTTGAAGGCCAGCTCCGTCTCGAGTGCCCGGATACGTTCTTCTTCTGTGATGTAGCCGTCTTCCACCATCCGACCCAACACGTAAGCCTGCCGCTGGCGAGAAAGTTCCAGGCGGAATATCGGGCTGTAGCGGCTCGGAGCCTTGGGAAGACCGGCGAGGAGTGCCGCTTCCGAAAGCGTGAGATCCCTTGCGGACTTTCCGAAATATCGTTCCGAGGCCGCTTCGATGCCGTATGTCCCATGGCCGAGGTAAATCTGGTTTAGATACAGATTCAGTATTTCATACTTGTTGAGATATCGCTCGATCTTTATGGCAAGAATGGCTTCCTTGAGCTTACGCCTGTAGCTCTTTTCGGGTGTCAGAAAGAGCGACTTCGCGACCTGTTGTGTGATGGTACTCCCGCCTTGGACGATCTTTCCCGCTTCTATGTTTCGATAGAAGGCCCTGATAATGCCCTGTATATCAATTCCATGGTGACTGAAGAAACGGGCGTCTTCGGCGGCCACGAAAGCCTGAACTACATGGGGAGGCAATTCTGTTACACTTATGACGCTACGGTCTTCGAGGTAAAACTCGTCGATAAGCTCGCCGTTATCGGCATAGACCCGTGTTATGATGCTGGGACGATAATCCTTGAGGGGGGCGATACTGGGAAGGTCTTTTTCGAGGGAATATAGAAAACCGACCCCGAGGCCGGCCCCCGCAAGGCAAAGTAGGACCAAGGCGACCAATATCCTCAGCAATAAGTACCCTTTTCTTTTCTTACGTTGTTCTTTGCCGCTCATCTTGTTCCATTCATTCAACTACTTTTTCCCCGGGACTCAACACTGCTTTTTTTCTTTCCTTCGGCGATCTTGACAATCCATAGGCTCAACTCATAGAGCAAAATCAGGGGGACAGCCATCATGAATTGAGTCACCACGTCCGGCGGCGTCAAGACTGCCGCGATAATAAATATAAGTAATATAGCATATTTTCTCTTTTTTTTCAAAACATCGTAATTGACCAGTCCTATCTTGGCCGAAAAAAACATGAATATGGGCAGCTCAAACATGATTCCGAAGGCCAGGAGAAGTTTCATCGAAAAACCGAGGTAGTCACGCATCGACAACATGGGTGAAATAAAATCGGTGGCAAAGGCCAGGAAAAAGGCAAACCCGAGAGGAAACACGAAAAAATAGGCAAAGAGCGACCCTCCCACGAAAAAGACGGTGGACAACAACACGAAAGGCATGACGTATTTTCTCTCGGAGGCGTATAGCCCGGGAGATATGAACTTCCATATCTGGTACAAGGTATAGGGACTCGTCAGAAAAATCGCCGCAAAAAGGGATACCTTCAGATATGTAAAAAAGGCCTCCGGCAAGCTCGTGAAAATCATCGAGCTTCCCTCCGGCATGACGCCTTTCAGGGGATAAACGATGAAATCGAAAATCCGTTCCTTGAAAAGAAAACAGAAGACGAATCCAACCCCCAGGGCGATGAGTATCCGGATGAAACGGGTCCGGAGTTCTTCCAGGTGGTCGGTGAGTGGCATTTTTCGATCATCGCCGTTTTGATTATTCATAAAAATTGTCGCGGGAGTTTATCCGGGGTGTTATTCCAGCATGAGATGAGTACACTGTCGATACACGCCCTTACACATCCTTTTTTTCAGTTTTTCCGTCGTCTGCCGCATCGGAGGATTCGGGGGAGTGTTTTTGTTTTTCGTTACTTTCATTTTTCCCCCGGGAATCAGCTCCGTAAAGGAGGGAGTCCTTGATATCGTCTGCATCCTTTCTTATGTCGTCTTTTATATCATCGACGTTCAAGGCGTCCTTGACATCGTCCGCTGCGCGGCGGAATTCCGCCAAGCCCTTTCCGAGACTCTTTGCAAGGTCTGGTAGCTTCTGGGGTCCTATAATTATGAGGGCCACGACAAGAATGACAATTAATTCGGGCATACCGATACCGAACATGGCTATTCCTTTTCCCCGACTGAGATAATCGGTGAATTATAACCATCGGTTCCGAATTTTGTCAATCTGATTTCAATTATGAGGCAATGGGTAATCGAAGCAAACCCCGACGGCGCGATTCCATCGAAAAAACAAAAACCCCCCGCCTCTTATGACGAGGGCAGGGGGTTTGAAAAGTGAGAATCATTTGCCCAGGAAAAGATTCTTGGGATTTTCCACCATCATGATCCTGATCTGTTCATCGGTCACTCCCCGCTCTTTGAGCGCAGGAATAACGTTTCTGGATATGTGATCGATCCTCCAGTCGGCCAGGGCCTTCAACGCCGGCTCCGGCGGCTCATAGGGCCTCCCTATCCAGTAATTGACCGTGTCATGAGACAACATAATCCTGTTCGCGTAACCCTCTTTGCATAATTGGGCGATGTTCTCAACGATTACCTGGGTGGGATTGTAAATATCCAGGCCGATACGATCGAAGGCTATGTAGACTCCCTTCTCGAGGATCGCCCTGTGGTAGTTGATGTCGCCGGAATTGGAGACATGACCTATCATCACCTTTTTAGGATCGGCACCCTCGCTCAAGAACAACTCCGCCTGTTCGACACCGCCCGCAGGACCGTCGGTGTGAGTTATGATGGGCACCCCGGTCGCCTTCTGTGCCACCACCGCCTCCTTGAGGACCGCCGTTTCATATCTGGAAATAGGACCTCCCCCGCTTGTGCCCACCTTGATCACCCCTGCCTTGACACCGCTTGTCCCGATACCCTTGGTAATTTCGGTGATAAAGATCTCCGAGATCATTTTCGTAATATCGGTTCCGTACCATTCCTGCCTGGTCTTGAAGTAGGCCGGCGAACCCTCGTGCTCGGTGTAGATGCCGGTGGAACAGATGATGTTCAGCCCCGTCGCTTTCGCCAACACCTTGTAAAGTTCGGGATCCCTTCCTCCCACGTCATTTGTAGTCGCGTCGATAACGGTCTCTATGCCGTGCCTTTGAGCCGCCTCGATTACACCAAGGTTCGTGACCAATGCCTCGCTGAAATCGTAAGGAGCGATGGTGGCATCGGCTGACCAGCCGGGATAGGCAAAGACAAAATGCTCGTGGACGAGGGTTGTCCCCAGTTTTTCGGCCGGTACAGGACCCAACACCGTGTTCACCATCGTCGCACAGGCCGTCAGCGCGAAAGAAAGAATCAGCGCCGAAAGCACCATAACCCTGAACGTGGTTCTGAAAAGCTGTTTTCCTTTCATTGTTCCCCTCCTTGTAAAAGTATGTTTTCCTTCTCAAAAATCGGCATCGACAAAAGGCCGCTTTCCCATCCACACTGTATGAAGCCCAATGAAAAAATATTTGAAGTTCCCGAGAATATTCCGCTTAACGCATCCGGCCGTAAATCCAAAGGAAGACGGCGTATCGCTTCCTTTCCATATCCAAGAGGTAAGGACGGGCTCCGGTGTTCACCGTTCCATCGGGCCCCTTTCCGTCACATGCCGGAGGGCTTTCTACGATCTTCCACGTGGAGCGCGACATCCCTCAGCAACTCCTCGGACAAAAGGGCCATGCTTTCGCTCATGGCCTTAGTCAGACCTGCGGGATCGGGTCTTTCGAGATATCTCTCGTCATAGTAGTCCTCCTGAAAAACAATCCGTTCAGAGGGCGCCGTTTCCACTTCGTCTATCAAAGCGGCCGTAAAGCCAAATACGACCTTCCTACGATCCCCTTCCCTAACCTCTATACAACTCGTCACCCTCCCCTCAAGGTAAAAACGGGTTTTTTCATAGGTTTGCTCGGAAAACACCGCATGAAAGAGACCTGCCCGCGAAATGTCGTTAATTATCCATTCCGTAACCATTACCGGAAGACTTGTATACAAACGATGGTAATGATAGGAACTGCGTTCTCCCGAAGAGGAACTGTATAGCATGGTCGTTCCTCGGCATTCCTCGGACGCGGAAAAACGTGAGACCGTTATCGTCTCGCCTTCGAAAGGTCCACCGCGGACGCTCACGGCATTCGACAGTGAATAGTCCAAGACAAGGCGGTTGATTTCAGGCGGGGACCCGACCCTGCACACGCATCCACCCGCCAGGAAACAAGCCGCCAGAACAACTGCTGCAACCGGCGATATTCGCCGAATGATGGAACTTGGCCTTGAAACATAGGGCTTCATGCCGCCTTCACTCTCTTTCTAGATCCGGGTCGGGCGGCCGTCCGAAAAACAAATCGGAGGGCTGCAAGGAAAGCCGTTCGGACAGATCCTCCATCGCCCGCGCCGCTTCTCGAACCTGGAATCCCGCATCCCTGATTTCCAGTGCCGTTACACGGCTTGTGCAGTCCAGCC
>JAHDRK010000059.1 GCA_018433345.1 Syntrophobacterales bacterium
TCCTCCAGGAAGGGTAGAACGGTTCGCCTGACCTTGTTTCGCAAATAGCGTTCGTCTACGTTCGTCGAGTCGGTTACATAAGACAATCCTTCCGACTTCAGGTAGTCCAGGACCTCTTCTCTCGTCGTTTCTATCAAGGGTCGGGCGAACACCCCGTCCCGAAGGGGCAGCATCCCGCGAAGCCCGGTAAGTCCGCTCCCCCGCAAGAATTTCATAAGAACCGTTTCCGCCTGATCATCCATGGTGTGCCCCAGTGCGATCTTCGTGAGCCCCGCAGACCTCCTTACGCTTTCGAACACACGGTAGCGCAGGTCCCTTGCTCGATCTTCGATGGACGCCCGCCGTCCACTCTCCAAGACACCCGGAGCAATCGTTTCCACTTCCAGGGGAAGACCGAAGGAGCGAGACAGTTCCTCCACGAATGCCGCGTCATGATCCGACTCTCCACCACGCAACCCGTGGTTGACGTGAATGAGAAAAAGCGAAAGATCCATCTCCGGCGCAATACGGTGAAGCACCGACAGTAACGCCGTTGAATCGGCGCCTCCCGACAGGCCCACACCCACCCTTTCACCGGGCTCGAACATCCCGTATCGTTCTATCGTCTTTCGAACCTTTGCAACAAGCATAACAGAGGAGTGTCTCTCAGGTTCCTTTCATCGGAAGTAGTCGCGTAGCTCACCGATTTGCTCGCAGCAATAATCCGGTCCAAGGAAAATGAGCTCTTCCCGTTCCGTCAATCCGTTCAACAGGGCACAGCTCAAGACTCCCGCATTCTTGGCGAAAATAATATCATTCACGCCGTCGCCCACAACCACCGTCCTCTGTCGGCGAGCCCCGAACCTCTCCATCCAGGGGAGAAGAATACGGGGATCCGGCTTCGCGTAGGGCACCGAGTCACGCCCGAGAATAATGTCAAAATAGTGCGTTATGCCCAGCTCGGAGGCGATTGTTTGAGTGAAGGCGTCCGTCTTGTTCGTAACGATCATTTTTCGGACATGCCGGAAGTACTCCAGCGTTTCCCAGACACCTGGATAGAGGGTGGTCGTATCAAGGAGGTGGTCCTCGTAGTAATCCAGAAACAGCTCCAGGGCCCTGGGAAACATGTCTTTTCGTTCGGGCCCCAAGGCCCTTTCAATGAGCTTTTCCACGCCGTCGCCGATAAAACGGCGGATTTCCTCTTCTTTGCGGACAGGAGCGCCAATCGATTCCAGGGCGTGGTTCACCGCACGCGCCAGATCACGGTCCGACTGAACCAGCGTACCGTCAAAATCAAAAACCATCAGCTCTATGGGGATAATTTTTTTCTCCATCCCGTATCCTTTCAAATGTAATATATGCACTATGGCAAGCACCTTCAACCCAACAAGATATTTATCATTACCATGCTTTTTAGTGTCATGCCACGCCCCCCGAGCGGGGATTCATTGACAGGCACAAAACCTTCTGTTATTTAGCATATTAAATCGCTTGGATCCTGCTTACGGGGGACCGGGACGAATCAATGGATAAACTTGAGTACCGAAAAACAGCGAATCCTTTCCTCTTTCATTCGAAGGCTCTTTCAGGTTCCTGCCCCGGAGTGGAACAATGAAAGGTGAATCCCTCGCCATAATAGGCGCCGGCAAAGTGGGAACGGCCATCGGTTACCTGTTACGAAGGGCTGGGTACAGGGTGGTCGCGCTTGCCGATATCTCCGAAGAGGCGCTCGAAAGGGGGGGCCGTCACACGGGCGGGCAACCCTGCAAAGACCCGGCGGAAGCGGCGAAAAAGGCCGAAGCCATCTTTATCACCACGGTGGATGACGCCATCAAGTCCGTATGCGACAGCATGGCCGAAAAAGGCGCCCTTGGACCGGGAAAGAGGGTGATCCACACCAGCGGGGCCGGTGGTCTCGATCTTTTGGATTCGGCCCGCAACACCGGCGCCGGCATTGCATCCATACATCCCCTTCAGACCTTCGCAGATATTGAAAGTGCCGTAAGATCAATCCCGGGCAGTACCTTTTCCATAACCGCCGGGGATGACGTCCGGGACTGGGCGATCCGCCTGGTCAGCGATATCGGCGGCGTCCCCTTTTTACTTGCCGACGAAGACAAGCCCCTATACCATGCCGCGGCCTGTTTCGCCTCCAATTACCTGGTGTCGCTGATGGAAATCGTGGCATCCCTCTACGGCAAGGTGGGTTTGTCCCCCGAGGATGTCCTTAGATCCGTACAACCGCTCGTCAGGGGAACGATCAATAATATCTTTGAAAAGGGCGTAGAGGCCTCTCTGACAGGTCCTATCGCCCGCGGAGACATAACGACGGTACGGAAGCACTTGAACGCGCTTTCGGAAAAAACGCCGGTTTTCCTGGAACCATACCGCCGCTTGGGGCTCGTAGCTTTGTCCATGGCCCTGAAAAAAGGCGCTGTTTCCAGGGAACGGGCGGAGGAGCTCGAGGCGCTCCTGAAAGGAGACGAAAGAAATGAGTAAAGAGGGAAAAGCACTTGCAGTGACAAGGACAACCATCGTGGAAATGAAAAAAAAGGGTGAAAAGATCACCATGCTCACCGCCTACGACTTCGCCACGGCCGCCATGATGGACGAATCAGGCATCGACATGATTCTGGTGGGGGACTCTTTGGGAAATGTCGTTCTCGGGTACGACAACACCATTCCGGTAACCATGGAAGACATGATTCACCACACGAAGGCCGTGGCACGAGGCGTCAAGCGACTCATGATCATCGCCGACATGCCCTTTATGTCGTATCAAGCGTCCATGCAAAGCGCGTTGGAAAACGCGGGACGACTCATGAAGGAGGCCGGAGCACACGGTGTCAAGTTAGAAGGAGGCCGTGAAATTGCGGAGACGGTCCAACGTATGACCGCATCGGGAATACCGGTAGTGGGACACCTGGGCCTCACGCCACAGTCAATTCACCAGATGGGTGGGTTCAAAATGCAGGGCAGGACCGACGAGGCTGCGCGCCGAATCAAGGAAGACGCCGTAATGATCCAAGAAGCGGGAGCCTTTTCAATTGTCCTCGAAGCGATTCCGGCCGCGCTCGCCTCGGAAATAACCGAATCCCTGACCATACCAACGATCGGCATCGGCGCCGGACCTCACTGCGACGGGCAGGTGCTTGTGGTAAACGACCTGCTCGGCATATACGAAAAATTCACACCCCGGTTCGTCAAAAAATACGCCGACCTGGCGGAAACGATGAAAAAGGCCTTCCGGGAGTACCGCGATGATGTCAAACAAGGGTTGTTCCCGGGACCCGAACACTACTCCTAAAAGCGACGGAGATGCATGGCGGCGGGGCCTTCCGTGCCCCGCCACACTATTTTTCTTGCCCTTTCTCGAATAATTTCTTATAAGAGGGCACCTTTTCGTCACGACTATTCTTATCGAAAGGAGTTCCTGATGAACATTATAATTTTCGGACCCAACGGCAGCGGCAAGGGAACCCAGGGGGCGATCATTCAGAAAAAATTCAATATCCCCCACATCGAAACCGGTGTCATCTTCAGGAAGAACATCGCGGAGGGCACGGAACTCGGCAAGAAGGCCAAGGTCTACATCGACAAAGGGGAGTTGGTGCCGGACGAGATAACCATACCCATGATCCTTAACCGACTCAAGGAGCCGGACTGCGCCAACGGGTGGCTTCTCGACGGCTTTCCCCGGAACCTGGCCCAGGCCGAAGCCCTGTACGAGGCACTCGCCAAGGAAAACATTCCTCTCGATTACGTCATCGAAATTCAGCTTGACCGCCAAATCGCAAAAAACCGCATCATGGGCCGCAGGCTGTGCGTCAATGACAACAACCACCCCAACAACATCTACATCGATGCCATCAAGCCGGCGGAAAAGGACGGGAAGTTCGTCTGCAGGATCTGCGGCGGAGAACTTTCTACCAGGGCCGACGACCAGGACGAAGCGGCCATCGACAAACGACACGATATATATTATGATACCGAAAAAGGCACCATGGCGGCGATCAATTTCTTCAAGGAACGGGTCAACGTCATAACCGTAGACGGCAGCCCGGGAGTAAACGAGGTATCGGAAGAGATTCTCAAGAAGCTCGGCTAGGATTCAATCATTGCTTATCCGAAAAAGCCTTCCGGTGAAAGTGGAAGGCTTTTTTTCTCGGAAACAACTTTATGGTCAGTATTCGTAATTTCAGCATTATCGCCCACATCGATCACGGGAAATCCACCTTGGCCGACCGAATGATTCAGCTCACGGGACTCGCGGACGACCGAACCTTCAGGGACCAGATACTGGATTCGATGGATATAGAAAGGGAACGGGGCATAACCATCAAGAGCCAAGCGATAACCCTTCCCTACCGATCGAAAGACGGAAACATCTATTACCTGAATCTGATAGACACCCCCGGCCACGTGGATTTTTCCTACGAGGTATCCCGGGCGCTGGCGTCATGTGAGGGTGTCCTGCTGTTGGTCGACGCGGCCCAGGGGGTCCAGGCACAGACCGTGGCCAACCTCTACCTTGCCATGGAACACGACCTGGAAGTCATACCCGTAATCAACAAGATAGATCTTCCGGCCGCCGACGTGGAAGGGGTCATGGAACAAATCGAGACAGAACTCGGGCTCGATCCCTTCACTAGCATCTTGTGTTCCGCGAAGGAGGGGACCGGGGTGGAGGACATTATGGAAGCCATCGTCAGGCGGATACCGCCTCCCAAGGGAGATGCCGGCAAACCCCTGTCGGCGCTCATTTTCGACGCCCAGTACGACGCCTTTCGAGGAACCGTGGCGCACTGCCGTATTTTCGACGGCACAATAAAGCCCGGACAGACTGTCCGCTTCATGCATAACAATACAATCTACCGCATCGAGGAAGTGGGACGTTTTTCACTGGTACGAGAAAAGAAGGATAAACTCGAGGCTGGTGACGTGGGCTACCTCTTGGCGGGCATAAAGAATGTATCGGATGTATCGGTGGGCGACACCATAACCGACAACGACCGTCCTTGTGATAAGCCCCTTCCGGGATTCAAAGAAGCAAAACCGGTGGTTTTCGCCTCTATATATCCCATCGCGTCGGATGATTACGAAGAATTGGCGGTCGCACTGGAAAAGTACAAGCTCAACGATGCCTCCTTTACATATCAGAAGGACTCTTCAGTGGCCCTGGGACAGGGGTTTAGGTGCGGCTTCCTGGGGTTGCTTCACCTGGATATTGTCCAGGAAAGGCTGGAAAGGGAATACGATCTCTCAATCATCCTGTCCGTGCCGAGTGTCCGTTACCGCTTCACGCTGAAGAGCGGTGAAACGATCTATATCGAAAACCCCGCCCATTACCCCGATCCTGTGAATATAGCGAAATGCGAGGAACCCCACATAAGGGCGACCATGATGTTTCCCGAACGGTACCTGGGGGCGGTTATGAAACTATGCATAGCCCGGCGGGGGGAGAACTCGCGCATCAATTATCCAAGCCCCGGCCGCGCCGAATTACAGTTCGAGCTTCCCCTGTCGAGCGTCATTTATGATTTCTACGACAACCTCAAGTCACTGACCCAGGGGTACGGTTCCTTCGATTACGACATCATCGATTACCGCGAGAGCGACTTGGTTCTCCTCGACATCCTGGTAAACGGCGAAAAGGTGGATGCCCTGTCCCAGATCGTGCACCGGAAACAGGCAAGGGAACGGGCACTGATCGCCTGCGAGCGACTCAAAGAAGAGATCCCGCGGCAGATGTTCAAGATCGCCATCCAGGGGGCCGTCGGAGGAGAGATAATCGCCCGGTCGACCATCTCTCCGTTCCGTAAAGACGTGACTGCCAAGTGCTACGGCGGTGACATAACCAGGAAACGGAAATTGCTCGAAAAGCAGAAAAAGGGCAAAAAAAGGATGAAGATGGTGGGTTCCGTATCGATTCCCCAGAGCGCCTTCGTTGCCGTTCTCAAGTCGGATCAGGATTGAGTATACCGGGCGGACAAGGAAAGGGACAACGGATCCCAATCGCTCCTTCGATTGAAAAGGGGACTCCTTGCATGAACGATATCACAAAAAACCTTCCCGGCCTCTACATCCACATCCCCTTCTGTGTCTCCAAGTGTCCCTACTGCAACTTTTACTCCATTACCGACCAGTCGGCCCTGCCTGCGTGGATCGACGCCTTGCGCCTTGAAATGACGATATATGCCGATGAGTTCGATACCTTCGACACGATCTATCTTGGCGGCGGAACACCGTCGACCCTTTCTCCAAAGGCCCTGTCATCCATTATCGACGACCTGTACCGTACCTTCTCCATGGCTGACAACGGCGAGTTCACCATGGAGGCAAACCCGGGCGACATGAACGACGATGTCCTGTCCTTCATACGGGACACACCCATCAACAGGGTCAACCTGGGCGTGCAGTCCTTCGACGACGACATCCTCGCCTACCTTGGACGGCGGCACGATTCCAAGAAGGCCCGGCAGGCGCTGAGCCTGCTGCGAAAGAAGGGCGGCGCCCACATCGGCATCGACTTGATCTACGGCGTGCCGGCGCAATCCATGGAATCCTGGATGACCACGTTGGAGGAAGCGCTTAGGTACAAACCGGAACACCTGTCCTGCTACGAACTGACAGTGGAGACAGATACACCGCTGGGACAGCGACTTGGGTCACGGAGTGAAGAATTGGTCGGCGAAGAACAAGCTTATTCCTTTTTCATGACAACCTCGGAACGCCTCGAGGAGGCCGGCTACATCCATTACGAAGTGTCAAACTTTGCCCTCCGGGAAGAACTTCGATCCCGACACAACATGAAATATTGGAATCACACCCCCTACCTCGGCCTGGGACCATCCGCACACTCCCTGAAGGGCAACAGGCGCTGGTGGAATTTCTCTTCCCTCGAACGTTATATCGACGACCTGAGACAGAACCTCCTGCCCGTGGAAGACAGCGAAACGCTCGATGAAGAAGATCTTCGCCTGGAACGCATATTCCTTGGCCTGAGAACGAAAGAAGGCATCGACGGCAACGAATTTTCATCCTTCGACCCGGTGCAAACAGGGCTTCTCAGGCAATGCATGGCCGACGGCCTGCTCGAGCGGCGGGACAACCGGATCATACCCACCCGTCGCGGTCTCGCTCTCGCCGACCAACTGGCGGCGGCACTGTAAAATCCCCTCTCTACGACAATAGATTCCCTGGAACAGGCGAGGAAATGTCTCATCACGAGCATTGACAACCATCTTCCGGCGCTATATAAATCGAGAAAATAAAAAAGGTGCGTCCCGAGTCGAATCACCATGTGAAACGAGCGCGACACGTCACCTCGGGGAATGATTGTAACGAGAGAAACACCACTCGCCGGGGACTAGCGGCCTCGTTATCCGCCGGCGAACTTGAAGATCCGGGAGGGTAAAATGAAGATCGACAGCTATGCTCATTTTTCTTTCGAAAGATATTTGCAATACTTGGAAAGACACAGCAGTGGTCCCTTTGGTTATGCGGTGCTTTTCAGATACTTGACAACCATGCTCCATGTGGACAGTCGCCTGGCCTTGATGGAGAAACTGGGCGTCGACAAACAGGTTCTGGTGCCTTTGCCGTGGATTGAATCTGTCGAGGAAGTTTACGATGACCCCATAAAAGCAAAAGAGGCGGCTCGCATATTGAACGACGAGTTGGCGGAATTGGTCAATAAATATCCGAAAAGATTCATTCCCGTCGCCGTGATCCCCACCACCAACAGGGACACGATGTTGTCGGAATACGAAAGGGCCGTCCGTGAATTGCGTTTCAAGGGCATTTACCTGGAGGTGGGGCCGACAATACGGCCCATTGACGATCCCATCTACGGGGAACTTTTCCGGAAAGCGGCGGACGACGGCGTCCCCATATGGCTTCATCCCTCCAGGCCGATGACATATAGCGATTACGTAAATGAAAGTCTGTCGAAATACGGCATTTGGCAATCGATAGGCTGGCTCATGGATTCAAGTACCGCAATGATACGGCTTACCCTTTCAGGCACCTTTGACAAGTATAAGGGCATAAAATTTGTAATTCACCATCACGGTGCCCTCATCGGGTTATTTTCGAAACGCCTCGATTCCGGTTTTAGACTTTTTAAAAATTTGGAAGGCTTCAAAAGCGAAACAAACATTACGGAACCCTATATAAATCATTTTAAAAACTTCTACGTAGACACCGCTACGCAGGGTTTCGAGCCTCTGCTTATTCAAAATGCCTACATATTTTTTGGCGCCGATCACGTGCTTTTCGGAACGGATGTTCCTTTCGATGAAAGCGGGGGCTATAATTTCACTGACGAGTCAATACGTTCGGTCGAAGCGGCCCTGATACCCGATGATGATAAAGAAAAAATATTTTTCAAAAATATTGTAGAGTTACTCGGCCTATAAATAATGAATGCATAGAAGATCCGAATGCATAACGTCCCCGCCGGGGGGCATAGCCTACCCGTCATTGGGATTAAGACAGGCCTTCTCCGGGATACCGGATTTCGCAATGAATTGAACCAGCCAGGCCGCCAAATACCGCCGGCAAAAGGCGCAAGTCAACTTTATAACGCTCTCGCACCGTCGTAATAAAAAAGGATATTGCTCTTTTCCAATAAATGACCTTGACTTTCACGTTATCAAAATCATAGAACACGACTGTCATTCATTTTGGGAGGTGCGAGATCGTCGGCCATAAATCGGAACTGTGTCAGGCCGAATGTCGGCAAGTGCGGCTCACATCGTGAAAGATAAAACACCGGCGTAAACCCGGTTCATCATGGATGTACGAATAGTAGTGAAGAGAAAGGAGGCGGCTCAAACCATGGAGATGGTAAATCTCACCATCAACGGCCGGTCGGTCAGCGCCCCATCGGGCAGCACGATTCTGAAAGCGGCGAAGGACGTAGGAATAGATATCCCGACGCTTTGCGACCACCCGTCATTAACTCCCATCGGCGCGTGCCGAATGTGCACCGTAGAGGTTGAAGGACAGCGAACGTTGGTCACCGCCTGCACGTTTCCAGTGGCGGACAACATGGTTGTCCAGACCGAATCTCCACGGGTGGTAAAGGCGCGGAAGCTCGTACTGGAATTGCTGTTTTCGGAAAGAAATCATATTTGCCCATCCTGCGAATCTTCTGGAAACTGTGAACTGCAAGAACTGGGTTATCGTTATGGAATCGATCACTGGAAGTATCCGGCCATTACGAAAAGGTTCCCCATCGATGCCACTCATAGATACATGTTCTTGGAACATAACCGATGCGTCCTCTGCGGAAGGTGCGAGAGAGGATGCGGTGAGCTCGCCGCCAATCACACGCTTGGCCTGGGAAACCGTGGGAGTGATTCGATAATCAATTGTGACGCCATGACGCCATGGGGCTCTTCCACTTGCGTCTCGTGCGGTACGTGCCTTCAGCTTTGCCCGACGGGCGCGATCTCCGATAAGCGTAGCGCCTTCATGGGTCGTGACACCGAGACGGAGCGTGTCAAAAGCACCTGCAACAGGTGCAGCATCGGATGTGGAATTGAAGTAGCCACCCGCTCAAACAACGTCCTGAGGATCGAGGGCGATTGGGAGGCGGTCGTAAACGGCGGAAGGCTTTGTGAAAATGGTCGTTTCGCTCCACTTTTCGAGAGTAGGAAACGCATAACGAAGCCTCTCGTCAAGACGGGAGACAGACAGACGGAGGCAACGTGGGACAAAGCTCTTTCGACGGCGGCCGAACTCTTGGGCAGCGTCGGGGGGGCAGAGATAGGCGCCGTAACCACGAGCGATGCGACGAACGAGGCCCTCTACCTTCTTTCACTCATTTTCCGCGACAACCTGAAGGTCTCGAACGTGGGGATGGTGAACGGGGCCGTGCCGGTGTTACCCGGTCTCCCCTGCGGCTCTCTACAGGACATGTTGCAAAGTGACATCATTATCGCGGCGGGGGTGGATCCCGTCAGCGACCAACCGGTGGCCTCCTTCTTCGTAAAGCGCGCCGTCGATCTGGGGGCACGGCTGATCCTGGTGGACGACAAGGAGAATGAACTGGCGCCCTTTGCCTCCAAAAAGCTGGGGATCAACGAGATAAGCACCGCCGCTGACATTGCCGGTGAAGCGGCGTCTCCTTTCGTCCTTTACGGCGCAGGCATCGCAGGGGACGCCATGCGGGCACTTGCAAAATTGGGCGACAAGGCGTTGTTCCTCGCGTTACAGCCGGGAGTCAACACGTACGCAGCCGATGCCCTTGGATTCAACAACGGGTTTACCCCTAAGTCGGCCAAGGTCCTTTTCGCGCAGATAGGCGAAGAAGGATTGACCACCGGGCACATGCTAGCAGGGATCGACGATAAAACGGCTTTGATTGTCCAGGCAAGTTATCAATCACCTCTCACGCAACGGGCTGACATCGTATTGCCCGCGACCATCTGGTCCGAGCGGAAGGGAAGTCTCACCAATTCAGAGGGACGAGTGCAGAAGGTCAACCAAGCGATAAAACCCCAGGGAGAAGTAAAGTCTGATTGGGAGATTCTCTCACTCCTCGCGGAAACGCTGACAGGTAAACCTCCGGTTACCTCTCTGGAAGAGCTTTCGACTCTGGCGCAGCAAAAAATCACTAATAAGGAGATATAGCCATGGCAAAAGTCAAAATAGCCACGGATTGGCTAGGTGGTTGTGCGGGGTGTCATATGTCGGTCCTGGATATCGATGAGCGGATCATCGGCCTCCTAGATGCCGTTGAATTTACATCGAGCCCGGTTACGGATCTCAAGCATCCTCCGAAGGACGGCGTCACGGTAGGTATACTGGAGGGGGCTATCTGCAACACGCGCAACATAGAAGTCGCCAAGATGATGCGAGAACGGTGCCAGATTCTTGTCGCTCTCGGCAACTGTGCAACATTTGGCAATATTCCGGCCATGAGGAACCTGGTGGGAACCGGCGAGGCCCTGAAGCGTGCGTACGTGGAAACGGAAAGCGTGGTCGACGGTCTCATTCCCGCCTCGCCGGAGCTTGGAATACCTGTGGAAAGGGTTACCGGTGTCGACAAGGTGGTCAAAGTCGATGTCTTCATCCCGGGATGCCCTCCAAGCGCCGATGCGATCTATTTCGCCTTTACAGAACTTTTGGCGGGACGCATCCCTGAATTTCCCCCGGAATATTTCAAATACGACTGAAGGAGATGACATATGTGTGCTCGCAAGATAACCATTGAACCGGTAACTCGCATCGAAGGACATGCCCGGGTCACAATTCACCTTGACGATCAAGGAAAAGTCGATGAGACGTTCTTCCACGTGGACGAGTTCCGCGGCCTGGAGAAATTCTGCGAGGGTCGTCCCTATCTTGAAATGCCCCAGATCACCCAGCGAATCTGCGGCATATGCCCCGTAAGTCACCACCTGGCGGCGGCAAAGGCTTGCGACGGCGTCGCCCGCGTAGAACCCACCCGGACGGCTAAAATGCTCCGTGAACTCATGCACATGGGCCAGATTATCCAATCTCATGGAATGCACTTCTTTCACCTGGCCGCCCCCGACCTGATTCTTGGATTTGATGCCGACCCGTCGGAGAGGAATGTGTTCGGCATCATCAAGGCCGACCCTGAACTTGCCAAAAAGGCGGTAAATCTGCGCCGCTACGGACAACAAATCATCGAAAGGCTCGGAGGCAAACGGATACATCCAACTTTTGCCTTGCCGGGCGGCGTAAACAGGGCACTTACTTCCGAGGATCGTGACGCGATTCTTTCCGAGCACGACACCATGGTGGAAATCGGCAAAACGGCGGTGGACATCGGAAAGGGATGGCTCGAGTCGAATCGGAAGCTGGCGGAGGATTTCGCGTCGTTCCCTTCCAACTACATGGGACTAGTCGACATGGAGGGAGGCATCCAGTTCTACGACGGCGAAATAAGGGTCAAGGACTCGGAAGGCAACTTCGTTGCTCAGTTCGACCCCGATCATTACCTTGCGCACGTGGCTGAACATGTCGAATCGTGGTCCTATCTCAAGTTCCCCTTCTATCGGAAACTTGGATGGCCCCAGGGATGCTACCGTGTCGGTCCGCTGGGGAGGCTTAACGTGGCTGATAAAATGGGTACGCCCATCGCCGACGAAGAATTGAAGATATTCAAGGGCCTCAACGGCGGGCGACCCGTAGAGGGTTCTCTTTATTATCACTACGCCCGCCTGGTGGAACTCGTCTATGCCCTGGAGCGCGTCGCAGCGATCCTTGACGACCCCGAAATCATGTCCACCGATATCCGGACCTTCCCATCGGACTCACAGATTCCCGGGCAGGGAGTGGGCGTAATCGAGGCCCCCAGGGGGACGCTCTTCCACGACTACAGCACTGATGAAAACGGGCTCCTGACGAGGGTTAACCTGATCGTTGCCACGGGGAACAACAACTGGGCGATGCACACGGCCGCGGGAAAGGTCGCCAAGGCCTTCGTAGACGGGAAGAAGCTGACGGAGGGCATGTTAAACCGTGTCGAAGCGGCGATCCGCTGCTACGACCCCTGCCTCTCCTGCTCTACTCACGCAATCGGCAGGATGCCCATGGAAATCACGCTGGTGTCGGCGGACGGCGTGATCGTGGACAGGATTTCCCGCTAACGGGGCACCGACGCTAAATATTATGATTGTGGGGTATATCGGTGCGTGTTGCTGAATGTTGAAACCTCGGCCGACCGCACCGATTATTTTTAATCTTATATGGGGTTCTGATGGACCACACCCTTGTGATTGGATATGGAAACATCCACCGGGCAGACGACGGCGTCGCCCATGTGATAGTGAACGAGCTCCGCCGGCGTCTACGCCAAAACGAGCTGCCCGACGATGAAACGGGGCTTAGCGGTCTTGGTCGTTCTATCGACTCGGTCTTTCTGTTACAGTTGACGCCCGAATTGATCGACATCATTGTACGGTACGAAGGGGTGGTCTTTGTGGATGCCCACGTGTACGACAACGTCGAACCGGTCCTCTGCCATCCCGTAATACCGGAAAAAACATCCCTCACCTTTACCCACCACATGTCGCCGTCAATGCTCATGGCGCTCGCGGCGGAGCTTTTGAACCTGCGCCCCGAAGGATATCTCGTCTCCGTCCGCGGGCACGATTTCGATTTCCGTCGCGGCCTTTCAGCAGAAACCATGCGCCACGTAAAACCCGCCGTTGAAGCGATTATGACGTGGATAAACTCGAGGGGACATAACACTTAATCCCATGTCCCCTTGAGTGCATGACCCCGATTACGAAAGGTCAAAATGGAAAAAAGGAAGGCGGCTTGGCTTTAACGGGAACAATTTGCCCCCTTACCGCATCTCTGGCCTGTCTTTCACTTGGCTCTGCGTTGTTGACAGCAAGGTAAATTCACTTGGCACTTTAACCCTTGGTTGCGTTTTCTCCGGCAATTCGACCGTCCACAAGGCATCGGCACAGAGAACCACCACCAACATAATCATCAACAAAATACCCGCCAACGCATTCGCCGGCAGCGTAAAGACCTTTGATCAACTGGCCGTCGGCTTGGAGCGCACGGCGGTTCAAGTCGACCTTTATGCCACCAAAAGTGAGAGTAATCCCCGGTTTAAGCGGATAAAATGCGAAATAAGGAGGCTTCTCAATCTTGAAGGCGAGATCAGTCTTTGGAGGATCAGCATCAAGGGCCTTTTTACCCGAAACAGCCGTATTGAATTGCTTTATGGTGTCCGCCAAGGTATCTGCCGGCGCTTCTATCTTCGATGCAAGTTCTGCCAGAGTATTGGCTTTAATAGGTTCTATTTTCAAACCCTCGAATTGCTCTAAAACAGCCTTGCCTGCCGGCATATCAGCGATTTGTTGATCGAAAACAAGGGCCACTTCCATGTCAGGCTGTGACATTGCCGCCTTGCCATGTGCTACATATCCCAAAGATTCATCGACATACCGTTTTCCATTCTTATTGATGCCTATGCAATAAGGTAGAATTCGGAAAGGATTTCCAGCCGCGGGATTTTTGACATGAACGGCTCCCACGTGAATTCCGTCAATACCCGCCATTTTGACCAAGACGGCTCCTGCCGCTTCAGCCATTCTATGTCCATCCCCAGTAACCCATCTTGCACCGCGAACCATGGACTCACCGGCACCGGGCCCCACCCAATTTTCCAGCATCTGCTCGTTTCCACCAAAACCACCGGCGGCTAGGACGACGGCTCCCGCGTGAAAATCAACGAATCCATCCTTCGTTTCCGCTCTCACTCCTACGATGCTCGCTGAAGAATCCACGAGGAGTTCCCTGGCCTTCGTGTCATAGTAGGCCGCCATTCCCTTTTCTTTACATTTTTTAAGCATACCCTCAAGTAAGCGTGGCATACCCCTATACCACCCTGGCGCCGCCACCCTGACATTTACATTGTAGGGTGGTGTCGGTTCTGGATCCAAGAACTCAAAACCGTGACCTATAAGCCATTCTATATCCTTCAGCACATTTTCCGCAAGGCTTTCGGTCATTCTCTTGTCTGCACGATATCTGCTTTTCTTCATGAAATCATTGACAAACAACTCTTTTGCCTTGTCGCTATTGTTCTGGGGAGTACAAAAACCACCGCCGGACACACGAGAATTGCCGCCGTAAAGGGACTTTCGCTGCTTTTCGAGTACTGCGACCTTGGCGCCTCTCTCCACCGCTGCCAGTGCCGCCGTCATAGCAGCCATGCCATGTCCCACGACAATAACGTCATAATTTTCGACCGAGGGTTCCGGACCCACAAACGTGGCTGCTTCGACCCTTCGTAAAGGAAAGGGCGCGACCGCCAGTATTGTTCCAGTTCCAATGCCGTACTTGAGAAAACCCCGACGATTTAATTTTACGCCCTTCTCTTCTACGGTATTCTTTTTTTTTCTTTCCATTCCGTTCTCTCCTTTCTGTTCGGCAGTCAATGACCCTATTGAGGGCATTTATTGCCCTATGAATTCTGTTTTACTCTGATAGGGCGTGCGCGGATCACGGATTCGGCATTGAAAACCAAAATACCATTCTCTACCGCCCTAGTCAAGAAAGCGAATTGACTCATAATAAATGTTACCCAACGGGCCTCGGACATGAGATCGTTGCTTCATAATATGATGTTACCCGACATCACTCTCCGAA
>JAHDRK010000111.1 GCA_018433345.1 Syntrophobacterales bacterium
AAAGGCCCTCTTGGGAGTAGGGAATAACCGGCGGCCGCCGGCCTGTTCCGTCCCGTCGGGGTTTGCGAGAAAGCCGCCCACCATTCCGATATCCGGGGCGCTGTGTAGGACTGCTGTCATCCGTGCCAGTGCGTCCCGGCCGACTACGCAATCGGGATTCAGGAACAGGATGTTCGGCGTCGTTGCCGCGGCCGCGCCGTGATTGCACGCCGCGGAAAAACCGAGATTGCGGTTCATCGGGATGATGCGCAAGTTCGATAGATTACGACAGTTCTGGGCTAAGCATTCAAGGCTTCCATCCCTCGATCCATTGTCGACTACGATCACCTCTTCTGCCTGGCACAAGACGGCTTGTACACACGTCGTTAAAATCGGCCCCGCGTTGTAGTTTACGATTACAACGGAGATCGGCAGTTTTTCACAAGATTCACTCGAGTCCATAATCACACAAAAAAAGGGGACAGGCTACTTTTTCGTACAACCACATCCATAAATGTCTCGTAACCGCTGTTGTTATAAAAACTCCCTTGCCTCCTGTAGAGAAGGTTGAGCGTATGGTAACTGAGGTTAACCTCTAATCCTCTTTCAACCCGCAGCATCGATTGCATCCCGTTATCGTCGCTAAAAGTAGCCTGTCCCCTTTTTGCTTATTCAAAACATGCCATATGTCCCGTATTGAAATGTGCCGTCCGGCCTGAATCTGTCGCCTCTTGTTCCACATGCGGGGGATGCCTTGGAGGGCGTCATATTTAGCCTTTATGATGACAGGGCCTTTCCCTTGGATACCGAACCAGAATATAGAGACAAGATTCAACGTGAGATGGCAAGGTAACAGCAGCCAGAAGAGAATACCCGGCATATTTTTCACATATGTCCAAACGAGGTTGCGATGACCGTGATATACCACAAAGTCGCTGTGGTGATCACCTGTTGTGGCCGATCCAACATGATAAACAATGGAAGCCGGTACGTAAAGGGCGCGGTATCCAAGGAGCCGTAAGCGGAACCCCAGGTCCACGTCTTCCACGTAACAGAAGAAGTCTTCGTCGAACCCGCCCGATTCCTCGAAGGCCTTTTTCCGATACATGGCCGCGGCCGCGCAAGGGGAGAATATTTCGTTCGAGCACGTTGATTGATACCCCTTACTGTCATTCCAGGCTTGACTTGAGACCGCCCCGTGCTCGACAGAGGGGAATCCAGCGGTTTCAACCGGTTCCGGGCACCGGCCCGTGTGCCCGAGGGGGTATGCGCCGGCATGACGAAATTGCCCGTTTTGTGGGGTTCGACAAGGCTCTCCGCTCGTTTCCTTATGGGGGTGATCGTCCGGTTCGCCATGGCCGTCACGCCATACAAGACCGCTGATGTGGTAGATATCGCCTTTTCCGTCCAACAGACGCGGCTCTGTCGCCGTCAATAACTTACTACCGAAAACATCGTAGCCGGGATGCTTTTCCGCGGCGGATAGTAATTCCTCGAGCCATCGCGGATCCGGAAAGGCATCGGGATTAAGCAAGGCGATCCATTCCGAATCGATATCCGCCGACATGACGCCGACGTTGTTACCCCGGGCGAAACCGAGATTTTCCTTCTGAGATAGAATTCGAACGAAAGGAAAATCCCTGGCGATATCCAGTGAACCATCAGTGCTGGCATTGTCTACAAGGATGATTTCGTGGGGGGTAACGGTTTGTTCTTGCAATGCGGCAAGGCACCGCTGGAGAAAACGCCCGCCGTTCCAATTTACGATGATTACCGTCACCTTCGGTGGGGGCGGTCGGCATGAATCGTTCGATGGATCCATCACGACTTTTGCCATGGGGTTTGTATCTCTCGGAACTGTGTTTAAATTACGGCGCCGTGCCCCGCTCATCCTTCGACCCCCTGACGACCCCCTGATACAGCTCCGCCCCTTGGATTACAGGAAGTCCGGCGCACGGTTCCGTAACCATTCGATATCGCGACGGATGTGAGAAAGGAAGCCTGTGCCCCCTATCGTTCAGATTCAAAGGCCCGGTCGTTTTCCATCTCGGTTCTGAGAAGGCGGATTTCCTCTTCGAGACGGTCGTATTCTTCCATCTTCCGCTTGAGAAAATAACAGGTCATTCGGTATTTTTCCCCTATGCCGCGTGGGGTAAGAAGATAAATATATCCGGTCTTGTTTTCAGCATTCTTGAAGTTTTGGACCTTTACGAATCCCTTCTTGATCAATGCCTTTAAAAGATAGTTCACCTTCCCAAGGCTCACACCCAGGCGGGCGGATAACTCCCGTTGGGTCGTTTCAGGATTCTCTTTGATCGCCCGCAGGATTCCCAGAACCTCTTCCTTTTCTTCGTTCGGAACCGCCGGAGCGTCTGTCATTTTCACCGCCATCCCTCGCGTTCATATGTTGAACGTTGGGAACTTTAGAGCACACGGCCGTCGGTGTCAAGGAAAAATATGGATTCGGGATGGGGTCAAATCTTTAAACTTGACAGAAGGGGAGCAGCCAGAACATATTGAATATATCGGGCCTACCCTTGCGGGTATTATAACCGGCCGTCACCGGGGTGACGAAAATGGGGATTTTCGACCTTTTACGAGGTCGTTGAAAGCAGCCTGTTTTCTTCTTTAATTATTTCGATAACCCGTTCGTGGATCATTCCATTTCCGACCACCACACCCCGGTTGTTCATCATTTTCGGCGCCGTGAATTCCAACGGTTTTCCATACATGTCTGTAACCAGCCCGCCTGCTTCTTCCACGATAATAGACCCCGCGGCATGGTCCCAGATGTTTTCCCGGTAATCGGGATCTTCGGGAGAGGGCAGGCGGAGGTAGAGGGCGGCTTGCCCCGAGGCGACGATCCCGTATTTGGCCTGGGAGTCCACCTGAAGGGGCGGCGCCGTTATCCCGACCAAACGGGCGACCTTACGCTGAAGCTCCTGGTCGCTGTGGGAACTTTCCACGCCCTCCACAAAGCGCGTGTTGGAGCCGACATCGCCGGCCTCGGCCACTCGAAGGAGAAGGGGGGCTCCGCCGGTCAAAGGTTTCATAAAGGCCCCGCCGCCCCTGACGGCGGCATACAGAACGCCCTTGGCGCCTGTGTCCACCGGCATGGCGGGACAGGCAAGGACGCCCGCCTGTACCTCTCCCCTTTCGATGAGCGCTAGAGCCACCGCGTACTGGTCTCCCCGCAAAAATCCCTTCGTTCCGTCGATGGGATCGAGCGTCCAGTAACGGGACGCAACCGCGCCGGCGCCCCGGTTTATCCAGGCGGTCACCCGGTCCGGGGTCGCTCCCGGAACCCATTTTCCCACGTAAGTCGTCACTTTTGCCAGGATGTCCGCCGCTTCCGGGGCGGCAAGCATCCGGGCATCTTCTTCGCCCACGACCGGATCGTTCGGAAACGCCCGCTCGAGCGCCCGGCAGATGAGGGCCTGGGATCCGAAATCGGCGACGGTTACGGGACTTTTGTCGCTTTTTTCGATCGCCGAGGGGGTGTCCCTACGAACCAGCTCGCAGAGCTTCACCGCTTCGATGACCGCTTCTATGGCCGTTCTTATTTCTTCTTCGTATCTCATAGGGCTTGGGGTCAAATCTTTAAACTTGACATTTCAAATGCCGTTACGCTTGACAGATAATTCTCCCTTCTCTGCTTTTCGATGGTTATACCACTCGTTGGGAACCTCTCCTTTTTTTCAAAGGGCGGCGCGCGGCGCGGCGGGCTTCGCCCTTGTTCCCCATTTCAGGTTTGATGATAAACCGGCGGCTCGTTCCTTGCAAGATCAAGTACGGATTCGGGGACGGAAGGCGAAACGGTGGGGACGGAATCCGGCGCGCAATCGGTGTGCTACCCGCCGATGGCCTCTTCAAAACGCTCCAGGGTCGCCTGG